>JAKEHV010000171.1 GCA_022614915.1 Gemmataceae bacterium
AAGACACGCGGGTCAAGGATGACCACGAGGCCGCGATCGTTCTTCGTGCGGATGAGCCGGCCAAAGCCTTGCTTAAGCTTGATGACGGCCTGCGGCAGGGAATAGTCGAAAAACGCGTGGCCGCCACTGTTGTTGAGCGCATCGCAGCGTGCCTCGACCAGTGGGCGGTCGGGCGGCACAAAAGGCAGCTTGGTGATAATCACGTTGGAAAGCGCTTCACCCTGCACATCGACGCCTTGCCAGAAAGTATCAACGCCGAAGATGACAGCCTGCGGCGTTTGTCTGAAGCGCTGCACCAGCTGTGTCGAGGGAACGCCGTCGCTTTGCGTCAACAGGACAATGTCGTGATCCTTGAAAAAGCCGCGCAGACGTTCGGCGGCGTTCGCCATGGCCCAATGGCTCGTGAACAGCACAAAGGCCCTGCCGCGCGTACGCAAGACATAGTCCTGAATCTTTTCCAGGCAAGCATCCTCGTATGCCGGCGCGCTGGGGTCCGGCATCTTGCGAAAGAGGTGCAACTCGACCTGTTCACGAAAGTTGAACGGGCTGCCCAGCTGTTGGGCGTTGCCTTCGAAGCCGAGACGATCCTGGAAATGGCGAAAGCCGCCCAGGCCGCCGACACTGAGGGTGGCGCTCGTGAGGACGACGCTGCGCACGCGCTTGAATAATTGCTCGCGGAGTACGGGGGCGATGTCGATGGGTGCGCTGGCCAGCTTGAGGCGTTTGCCCTCTTCGCCGCCTGCCTCCAGCCAATAGACCTGGTCCGGCATTTTTTGCAGAAGCCAAGAATCGAGCTGGTCCGCCAGGTCGCCGCAGCGATTGGCGGCGGCGTCCAACTCAATCTGCTCCTCCTCGTTCTTGATATTCTTGCCGGCTTGATCGATGACCGAAGCAAGCTGCTTTAGTTCTTTGGAAAGCTCATTGGCCACGATATCTTTCTTGCGGACGCGCACGGTTTCGCGCGGCGCGCCGCCCGGGCGTGATTTCTGTTCCTGCTCACGCCGCCAATCCTGGATGGAAGTGAAAAAACGTAAGGCCGCTTGCCTCGTATTTAGGACCTGGCTCCAGGCGTCGTCGCCGCCATGCAATGTCAGAAGACCTTGCGCTGCCTCGCCGCCTTTGCGTTCGTGCAACAACTTGTTTAGGAGGTAGGTCACCTGTCCGCGCGTGACCGACAGGCCCATGTGCTCGGCCGCCACGTCTTCGAGCGTGTGCGCTTCATCCAGGATCGCGACCTGGTAATTGGGCAGGATGCTGCGATCCTTGAGCGTGCTGCGCAAGAATAGATCGGAGAAAAACAATGCGTGGTTGACGACCAGCACTTTGGCTTCGTGAATGGAGCGGCGGGCTTTGAAGTAAAAGCACTCCGCGTAGTCTTTGCATTTTTTCCCCAGGCAATTGCCGGTGTCGCTTTCCACCAGGTCCCACACGGCGGGCAGCGGGCGGAAGCCAAGGTCGCTCCGGCTGCCGTCGCGCGTCTTCTTGGACCAAGCGCCGACCGCTTGCAGTTGATCGATCGCGTCCCAGCCGCCCAGGAGGTTGCCGTGCCGCTGCTGGGCGACGCGCAAGCGCCGTTTGCTGAGATAATTGGAGCGCCCTTTTACCAAGAGCGCTTTGAACGGTTTGTCGATGACGGACTGCAAAAAGGGAATGTCCTTCTGGACGAGCTGTTCTTGCAAACTGATGGTATGGGTGGACACGACGACGCGTGCTTCTTCGTCCGTTAGCGCGGCCAGGATAGCGGGAACGAGATAGCCGAAGCTCTTGCCGACGCCGGTGCCTGCCTCGGCCATGAGGTGTTTGCCCTGGGCGAGGGCGTCAGCGACCGCGTCGGCCATGGCGACCTGCTGCGGTCGCGGCTCGTAGGTCGCGAGCTTGCGAGCGATGGGGCCGCCGGGGCCAAAGAAGTTGTTATAAGTCATTGGGATAGAGATGAGCTGGATTAGATGCTCACCAGGTTCCCTTCCCCATCAAACTGCAACGCATACGGCCCCTTCTCCACCGTGAAGTTCGTCACCTTCTGCAGTTTCTTCAAACACGGTTCGGAGACTTCGACTTCCTCCAGCCAGAGCGTGTTGCGGACGTGCATGACGCGGGCTTGCTCCGGTGGGCGCGTGCCGAGGATGGCCAGCGCGGCGTCCACAACCCGCCGGTCCGTGTCGAAATGCACAGGCAAGTTGGCGCCTTCCGGGTAGCCGCTGGTCAGGCAGTTGATCGCCGTCGCCTCATAGTTCATGCTCTTGACCAGGCGCGACGTGGTGAAATCGGCGAAGCCGAGGCCGGCCGCGTTGCCATGCGTGTGCTTGGACAAGCCGCGGATAAAGATGAAGCGCATCGCCGGCTGATTTTCCGGGCCCTTCGACTTCAAAGCGCGCTTGCGGCCGACGACGTTGGTGTCCATGCCAGAGCCGCTAATCTCTTTGCCGATTTCGTCGATGATCAAGAGATCCGCCTCATGGAAAGGCAAGCGGGCCAGCCACTCTTTCGCTTTGACGAGCAGCTTCTCTTCGACCGCTTCGAAATCCGTCGGCAGGGCGGAGTCCATGAGCGCGGTCTCGTCGTATCCGTTCTCGACGACACCGAGGCCGAATGCGATCTTGGATTTAGCCCGCAAAGTGCGCGTCACCGAGCGGACCACTTCGTCGTAAGGATGCTCGAGCAGCAATTTGTGATACCAGGACGCGCCGACGTGTTTGCCCAAGCCGATCATCATCATCTTGAGGAGGCCGCTTTCAATCGGGCCATGGTAGCTGGTGTGCGGCTTGACGCGGGCGACCACGCCGATGTGGTCGGCTTCGGAGGCATGCTTATCGAGATAAACGGGGAAGCCTTCGGGAGTGTTGCCGACCGTAATGACGTCCATCGATGCCATAATCGGGACGCCGAGGAAGGCCTCGGTCATGCCGTAGCTTTCCAGGACTTTGCGCTGTCCCTCGGCGGCGCCGCCGCCGTGGCTGCCCATCGTCGGCACGAGAAAGGGCTTGGCGCCCAGGTCTTTGAGGAATTGCGCGACGCTTTTGAGGATGACCGGGATGTTGGCGATGCCGCGACTGCCCGCCGTCAGCGCCACCGTGTGGCCTGCTTTGATCCGCT
>JAKEHV010000172.1 GCA_022614915.1 Gemmataceae bacterium
ATCGCCGGCTCGACCTGGACCGGCAACGAGAATCTGCCGGGCTACGGCAAGCTGACCTTCGTGTTCCGCGCCAACGGCGCCACCATGATCGACGCCAAGGGCGAAACACAGGGAACTTGGACCCAAAACGGCGCCGACGTCACCATCCGCTTCGACGGTTGCGTCTACCAGGGCCGGATCAACGGCCAAACGCTTTCCGGCTCGGGACAGATCACCGCCGGTCAGCAACAAGGCCAAACATGGACCTTCCAGGTCAGCCTGCAAAAAAGCTAACCCTCTCCCAGGCGAGTGCGCCGCGGATGTCCGTAGACATCCGCGGCGTTTTTTTTTGTCCGCAACTGCACGGCCCTGCGATTTGCTACGTGAAGGGGTTCAGCCGGCTGAGTAGCCGGTTTCAAAGACCCCCGTGGAAGAACAACCTTTACAGATTTAGGAGTGCACATGTTCGCAACGCTTTTTGGCAAACTGAATCGCACGTCTCGGAACGGCGTCCGTTCGAGACAGCTCGAGGTTGAGACCCTCGAAGGGCGCGCCGTGCCCTCCGCATTGGCGACGCTGGTCCCCTCGGCCGCAGGTGTCGATTGGCCCTCGCCCCCTGCCGGTCAAGTCCGGGAACTGGGCGGTACGATCGATCCGAGCGGCAATGTGACAGTGCTCGGCGGCGCAAGGGGTGGCGTAGATATGGATCCGCTCGGCGGCGGAACAATCGATCCCAGCGGCAACGCGACCGTGCTCGTCGGCCCAGGCGGGACCGAAGAAGTCCCAGCCCGAGCCAATCTGCTCGGCGGCAAGATCGGCGACGGCATGAACGACGGCGACGACTTCGTCGGCATTCTGGGCGGCAAGGTCGGCGCCAGCACGAATCCCGTCGAAGACTTCGTCGGCATCCTGGGCGGCAAGATCGGCGACGGCATGAATGACGGCGACGACTTTGCTGGCAGGACATTGCAAGCCATCTTTGGCAGCGGCGGTGGCGGCCTTGGCGGCGACCATGAGCCCCGCGGCGTCAACCCGTTGGGCGGCGAAACGATTGGCGTCGACAAGGGAGGGACCGGCCTGCCCGGCACCTCAAGAACGGGCGAAGAAATGCCGGCCTTGAACCGCACCGGGGAAGAAATGCCCGCCTTGTACGCCGGTGTCAGCGAGTTGACAACGATAAAGCCAACCGGCGGACCCTTGGACTAAGATTCGTGAGCATCACGGCTATATCGGCGCCGATGATCCCGACCAACAACCAACCAAGTCCGCCACGCTCCGTTTTGGAAGTGGGGCGGACTTTACTCTTAAGAAACAAAGGCGCATCCCATGAAAGCAATGTGGAATCAACTGAGATGGTCGACTCTGGCGTTGTTGGCCATCTGCCTGACCGGCGGCGTCGCCCAGGCACAAAGCCAGCGGCCCGATTGTTACGTCCTTTCGGTCGGCGTCGATCAGTATCAAAACGCCGGCAAACTCAACGGCTGCGTCAACGACGCCAACAATGCGGCCCAGTCGTTTCGCCAGCAAGAGGGGACGCTCTTCGGCAAGGTGATGTGCACGGTCCTGGTGGATTCGCAAGCGAGCCAGCACCGCGTCGAAGATGAAATGAAAGCGCTGGCCAATGTGGGTAAGGCGGGGGATATGGTCGTGCTCTTTTTGTCGGGCCATGGCGATCGCCGAAAGAAGACGTGGGCGTTTCTTCCGCACGACTTTGATTCCAAGAACTATGGCCGCACCACCGTAAACGACGAATCGATCCTTCGCCTGGCCGATACCCTGGCAGCGCAGGGCAAGAAGGTCTGCATCATTGTCGACGCTTGCTTTGCCGGCCAACTTCGGCTGAGCGCCAAGAGCCTGCTTTCTCGCTATCGCGATCCTGGGCAGGGCGGCATCGTCTTGATGGTCTCGAGCGTGCCGGGCCAGACGAGCACCGCCTGCGGACGCTACAGCGCCTTCGCGTGGGCGGTAAAGGAAGGCATGGACGGCAAGGCCGACTACAACGGTGACAGGCAGATCACGCTCCAGGAACTACGCCGCTACGTGTACCACAGGGTGTATGAACTGCAAAACGGCGACCAGGATGGCGAGATCGATTACTCCCTGTCTTTGTCGGACGCGATGGTCGTGGCGAACGCAGTCCAGACGAGCCTGGACCAGCCGGCCCAGGGAAATCGTGACCGGCTAAACAACGCCAATGCCCACCAAGGCCGTCGCGCACCCAACAATTTCAAGGCAGGCGCCGACTGCTTTCCGAGCGCCGGCGATTCAAGACGCTGAGGACGCAAAGAACGCAGAGAGATAAGAGAAAAAACTCGCTGACTCGCTGACAGCGATCCCTGTCTACCTCTCCGCGTTCTCCGCGCACTCTGCGTTTTGAAGTTTCGGATGCGGTGATTTATTGCCGTTAATCGCCGGATTTTTGTCCGGCACGAGCAGCCACCGCGATTTGCATGACAACAGCGGTCGATCACAACTTTTTTGGAGTCTTGCCATGAAAGCGTTTTTGCAAAACAGCCGCAACAGCATCCTTGGGGCCGTGCTCTTGGCTTTGGGAATCGTAACGGCGGCTGCTTTACCGGTCTTGGGTGGAGAAAAGCCGTCGACGCCCGTACGCACTCCGAAGCTCCGCGAGGTCGTCGAGATTCCGGAGGACTACTACGGGCGGAAATTCACCTTTAATGTCCGCGTTTCCACCAAGCAAGGCTG
>JAKEHV010000025.1 GCA_022614915.1 Gemmataceae bacterium
AGCCGCAGCGATTTTCTAAGCGCGTTCATCACCTGCTTCTTGCCCATCGTGTCCATTTATTACCCGTTGCTCTTGGCCGGCACCAACCTTTCCAAAATGGGCCGCATCCATCCCGGACTGGGCCTCTGGATCCCCAATGTACTCATGGCCCTCATCGCCGCGTTCTTGTTTCGCAGACTGCTGAAGAACTAGCGCCTCGCGCTCAACGTAAGAACTCGGCTCCAGAGCAAATGTCTTCCGAGATGGATTCAGGACAGACCAGCGCGACCTATTATTTCGCCGTAAGTCGTTTCATATCAAGGAAGTTGAAAAATAGGTCGCGCGACACACTCACACCCCCCCTTCCGAGGATGAATAATGGATTGCATCTCAACCCAGGGAGCCGAGGTGCAATCCATTTTGGGCAGTACACTGACAAGTCCTTTCAGAGTCTCAAATTGTGGCGAAGCACCGATTTCGGCGCGATCTGCAATCCATTCCTGGGCATGGCTCAAAAACGAAATGTGGATGGGTTACATGTCCGAACCCGACCGGTTGCGTCCGAGCCCGAGCGCCAAGCGAGGGGCAGCGTCTTCGCCCCTCGCTTGGCCCCACTGTTTTTTGAGTGTTTTTGCCACTAGAGAGTCGATCGCCATTGTCGGGTAGGCGCGCTGGACAGTGTTTGCAACTACCTGGAAAAGAACCCT
Organism: Gemmataceae bacterium; assembly: GCA_022614915.1. Taxonomy (GTDB): domain Bacteria; phylum Planctomycetota; class Planctomycetia; order Gemmatales; family Gemmataceae; genus JAKEFD01. Next base: position 687 of record JAKEHV010000025.1, read on the forward strand.
TGACCCGACGCCTTCTCTACTTCATCGTGCAATCGTGCTCGCGGGCGTGGCGTTGCTTGCCGCGCTGCGGGGAGTAGCGCATGGCTAAAGAAGAACCGGAGTTTATGGCGCAAGGAAAGGTGTTGCATGCCTTGAGCGATACACAATTCCGCGTCAGACTGGATGTCGGCCATGAACTCATTGCGTACACCGACAGAAAAACCGCCCTTGTTCCCGGTGAAACTGTGACGGTCGCAATTAAGCCATTCAAGTTCGAAAAGGGACGAATCGTTCTCCGTGGCCCACTAACCCAGTGAACATGAAAAAGAAACGACGACTTCTCTGGATAGTGGCAACATTGGTGCTACTACTCGGCGCTGGGTACGGCGTGCTTTGGCTCACCGCGCCGCGGCATCGAATCAACGAAGCGAGTTTACAGTTAATCGCGAAAGGCATGACCGGGGAGGAAGTGGAAGCGATTCTAGGCGTGCCGGATGTGGAAACGATTCTAGGCGTGCCGGATGATCACATAAGGAAGTCGTGGGTCAGTGACGACGCGATAATTGAGATTGGTTTTGACGAGCGCGGCTTAGTTGTTTGGAAAGGCTACGTGCCCTTGCCGCCGCTCGAAGAAAGCATTTGGCAAAAGCTCCGGCGCTGGTTGCGGATCAACTGAAAAGCCCCACGGCCATGAAAAAGCGGCGTCTTCTCTGGTTTGTGGCAACCTCGGTGCTATTGTTCGGCGCTGGGTACGCTGCCCTTTGGTTGACCGCGCCGCGGCATCGCATCAACGCGCTAAGCTTCGAGCAAATCCGGGAATGGATGACCGAAAAGGAAGTAGAAGGAATTCTTGGCGTACCGGCCGGGGATTACACGACGGCGCCGGTGATGGTATTGGACGACGGTACAGCGTCTACCATTTGGATTAGTCGTGTTAAACGTTGGACAAGCAACGACACGGCTATTGATGTGTTTTTTGATGATCTCGGCCTAGTCACTCGGAAACGACTCTTAGACGTGATCCCGCTCGAAGAAAGCATTTGGCAAAAGCTCCGGCGTTGGTTGCGGATCAACTGACGCACGCCGCCTAATTGCTCTACCAAGCCAGTGAACATGAAGAAACGGCGACTTCTCTGGATTGCGGCGACCTTGGTGCTATTGCTTGGCGCTGGGTACGCCGTGCTTTGGTTGACTGGGCCGGGGCATCGAATCAACGCGCTAAGCTTCGAGCGCATTCAAGAGGGCATGACCGAAAAAGAAGTGGAAGAAATCCTTGGCGTCCCGGCCGGGGATTACGGCACGAAAGCCCACCCGGAATTGACCGTTCTACCGTTAGGAGACCGCAAGAGATGGACAAGCGACGACGCACAAATTGTCGTTGATTTTGATAAGCGCGGTCTAGTTGTCTTGAAGCGCCTTGGGTTCGTGCGCGTGGGCGAAAGCATTTGGCAAAAGCTCCGGCGCTGGTTGCGGATAAACTGAAAAGCCCCGCGTTGCCGCGGGGCTTGGTGACTGTCAACCGATCCGGCGTAAGACCCGGTTGCCCCGGATCACGCGCACCGGGAGCTTGTACTTGCGTGAGACGCGGGCCGCTCTTGCAAGTGCCTCTTGCACCGTGTCGAAATTCGTCGCGAACAAATCGTCAGGTATGCCGAAGGAAACGCGGTTCCCATCGAACAGATTGACCTTGATCCGGTGCTTTCGTGCCAGCGCGACTTTATCGGCAAGCGACGGGTCAAGACCGGCAACCAACCTGTCCAAAATGGGCCGCATCCATCCCGGGCTGGGCCTCTGGCTCCCCAATGTACTCATGGCCCTCATCGCCGCGTTCTTGTTCCGCAAACTGCTGAAGAATTAATACGTCCGTTCATGGCAAGCCGGATCGAGGCTTCCAAACGCGGTCCGGCGTTCATATTTGAAATCACCGGTGCCATCTCCGACTGGCAATCGGTGTCTTATCTTAGTACATGCTAACTAATGAATTGCATCTATCGGTTTTTGTCTAGTTTTCCACTTGCAAATCTCGAAAGGAGGGGGGAAGACTCACGTCACTCTTGGTTGACTTCGCTTGACGCAACTTTTGGAGGAACACATCATGAAGCGAAGGCAAATTGCATTGACTGGCTTGTTGTTGTTTTTTGTCGCCATCGCCTGGGCGGGATCGGGCGGCCCGGTCGGATCGTTGACTTGGACTTCCGGCTATCCAAAAGAAGGGGGAACTGGGACAGTCACTGGGAGCGGAGCATTCAGTTATTCTTCGGGGTGGAGCAATGTCAGTGGAACCATGGAGGCCTTGCTGGCTGCTGACGGTTCGTCGGAGGAGTTTCATGTCTATACCGCGCCCATGCTGATTGCCACGCTCGAATCGGGGGAGATCGGCACTTGGACTGCGACTACCGACGTGATTCCCGCGGGCACTTACAAGGTCTTGGCGTGGACGGACGTCACGGACGGCAAAGGAAGCGCCGAAATCGTGGTCGCGGAGTTCAAGAGCGCGACTGTCGGCGGGACGAAAAAGAAAGTGGATCCCGGTGAAGTTAAGATCACAACGATTGACGGAAAGAACAAGACCATCGAGGCGTCCGGCACTTTCAAGTCCTACGCAGGCTGGTCGACTCAAGTCAACTCGCTTAAGGCGTTGGCCATGCCGACGAATTTTCTTGGGGTCATTGACGGTACGCGCAAAGCTGTCCCAGGAAAGGTTGTACCCAATGCCCCCAAAGGGGAATGGACCGTGAAGATCCAAAACTTACAACCTGGTTGGTACGATCTTTACATTCGTACCGATTTCGTGGATATGTTCGATCCCAAGAATATCGAAAAAAAGGCGGCGTGGAAACGAATCCAAGTCAAAGAGTAATGGGATTCAGTGCTTTCCTCCCGTAAAAGGAGCTACGAATGTCACGACGGCAAGGCCTGACCCTGATCGAGTTATTGGTTGTCTTGGGCATCTTCGGCGTACTACTCGGCCTTCTGATTCCCGCCGTGCAAAAAGTACGCGAAGCTGCCATTCGGACGCAGAGCATGAACAACCTTCGCCAGATCGTCCTAGCAAGCCACCATTTCGCTTCGGCTCATAGGGATCGGCTTCCAAGTATTGACGGCCAAAGCAACCCGTGGCCAACCTTCGTGGCGATCATTCCTTTTCTCGAGCAAGGCGGCTTTGATGTGCGTGCCACCTTGCACAAGTTGGGATACACGCCGGTTGTTCCCATGTTTCTAAGTCCCGCCGATCCGACCTGGGATTCTGGCGGGCCATTCAAGGACTACCCTTTGTCCAGTTACGCGGCCAACGCCCAAGCACTGCGTCACGCCCCGTCTCTCAAAGCCACGTTCCGGGACGGGACGTCCAACACCATCGCCTTTGCGGAGCATTATTCCACCTGCGGTGAGAAATGGTTCGGAGTTTGGACCAGCTTTCACGAGCAAGGGTTCTCTCGACGAGCGACGTTCGCTGACGGAGGGCCGAACATCTCTTCCAAAGGCCCGAGCTGCGGGGACTTCTGGCCCGATCCGAAAGGATTTCCGAAGGTGACTTTTCAGGCGGCACCTCATCCAAGCAAGTGCGATCCGCGCCTTGCACAGACACCGCACACAGGCGGAATGCTCGTTGCTTTGGCGGACGGCAGCAGTCGAATTCTTGGCGCCGGCATCTCCTCCCAGACGTATTGGTCGTTGGTAACGCCTGCGGGAAGCGAAATCCTTCAAAATGACTGGTGAGGATGCAACTCCCGAGCGCTAAGCAAAACTGCACTTCGACGCCGGCTATCACATCCGCGCACGAAAGAGCCGCGCACGCAGTAAGCGGCGGCCCTTGCCGCTTACTGCGTGCGCGGCTCCAAGTTTCCGCTTCCTCACGGGCGCGGCTCTGATATATTCTCTAGTATCCCGCCTGCCCGAACGCATCGGCTGCTGCTCCGCGGAGAAACCTCATGCGACCCGCTCCCCTTGGCCTCACCGCATTGGCTCTCTTTCTTCTTCCCGCTGTTCTAAGAGCCCAAGACATGGTCGAATTCAATCGCGACATCCGCCCCATCTTGTCCAACCACTGTTTCGTGTGCCACGGTCCCGACAGCAACTTGCGCAAAGCCAAACTCCGGCTCGACGTGGAGAAAGAGGCTCTGGCCGACCGCGGCGGCTACCACGTTCTCGTGCCCGGCAAAACCGACGAGAGCGAGCTCTACCGCCGCATCACCAGCGACAGCTTGAAAGAGCGCATGCCTCCCAAGAAGGCCAACAAAGATCTTTCCAAAGAGCAAATCAGCATTCTCAAAAGATGGATCGAGCAGGATGGCAAGTATCAGAATCACTGGTCGCTTTTGACGCCCACTCGGCCGGCAGTGCCCGACGTGAAGCACCAGGCCTGGGTCCGCAATCCCATCGACCGTTTCATTCTGTCTCGGCTCGAAAAAGAGGGCCTCACCCCGTCGCCCGAAGCGGACAAACGCACGCTGTTGCGAAGGCTTTCTTTCGACCTCATCGGCTTGCCGCCCACCGCCGAGGAGATGGACGCTTTCGCGAATGACGCCGATCCCAAAGCCTACGAGAAAGCCGTGGACCGGCTGCTCGCGTCGCCCCATTTCGGCGAGCGGCTGGCGCTGTACTGGCTCGACGTGGTGCGCTATGCGGACTCGGCCGGCTATCACTCGGACAATCACCGCGACGTGTGGATGTATCGCGATTGGGTCATTCAATCGTTCAATGAGGGATTGCCCTTCGACCAGTTTCTGAGCTGGCAACTCGCGGGCGATCTTTTGCCCAATGCGACCCGCGCGCAAAAGACCGCGTCCGGCTTCAATCGCCTGTTGCAAACGACCGAAGAGGGCGGCGCGCAGCCGAAGGAGTACCAGGCCAAGTATTACGCCGACCGCGTGCGCAACACGTCCAGCGCGTTTCTCGGCCTGACTTTGGGCTGCAGCGAATGCCACGATCACAAATACGATCCGTTCACGACCAAGGAGTTCTACGAATTCCAAGCGTTCTTCGCGGACCTTCAAGAGGTCTCGGTGGGCCGCCAGGCTCAGACTCCGATGCCGACGCCCGAGCAGGCGGATGAGCTCAAGAAACTGGACGACGCGCTCGCCGAGGCGCAAATGCCGTTCACGATGTCGACGCCGGAAATGGACCAGGCGCAGGCGAAATGGGAAGAGGAAGCGCGCGCGAAGGGGGCCAAGGGACTGCCGAAGGAGATCGCCGCCATTTTCGCGGTGGACGCCAAGAAGCTCACGCCGAAACTCAAAGAGAAGCTGGCCGAGTATTACCGGGCCAATGTGGAGCCGTCGCTGGCCGAGGCTCGGCAAAAGCTGCAAGCGTTGCAGAAGGACAAAGCGGAATTGCAGAAAACCATCCCGACGAC
>JAKEHV010000173.1 GCA_022614915.1 Gemmataceae bacterium
ACAACAAGGTTGTTGGTGCAGCTCGAGCGAAAGCCGCCGATGTTGCCGGTGCCGCCGTCGTTGCAAAGATCGAAGAAGCCGGCCGCGCCCGAGCGGAAGGTGAGCAAGTGCTCGGAAGCCGCCGGCGTGTTGCAGCCGTAGTTGCGCGTCCACTTCCAGGGCGTCTCCAGTCCGGTGACGGGATCGACGCGCATTTTCTGAGCGCCCGTCCAAATGTCGCACGCGCCTTGGCCCTGGAGCACCCAGTCGCCGTGGATCATGGCGGGGCCGGTGTAGTTCTTGTCGATCCAAAGTACGCCGCCGTCTTTGGCGCGATAGGCGCGCATACCTTTGGGTTCATCCAAGAGCGTGTCGCGGGCGACACGCCCCGCTTCGAGCAGCACGTCGTGCTGGACAGAGTAGCTGAGCCAGGTGCCAAACACATCGGCGTCGGTGCTCCACAGGATTCTACCGGTCGCCAAGTCGAACGCAGTCAGCCGCGCCGGGAAGGGCGGGTCTTCGCCTCGGCGTTTCAGCTTGGCGGCCTCCTCGGCTGACATGCGATCGATGGTGTACAGCCGGCTGTTGCCCACGCAGGTGCCGTTGTGGCGGAACCAATAACGCGCGCTGGCCGTCCACAGCACTTTGCCCGTCCGCTTATCCATGACCACGAGGCGTTTGCTGGCGGACATGTTGTCGCTGAAGCGCTTCAGGCCCTGGAACAATTTGGTTAAAAGATCCTCCTTCTCTTTCTCCTTTTCTTTTTCTTTCTCCTTTACGACCTCTTTTTCCTTAATGGGAGGATCCTTGTCGTCGCCGAGGCCGGGCTTCGGCGCGGGCGGCAAGTAGCTGGGATTCAGAATTGGTTCCGCCCCAGCAATGAGGTAATCGCCGGCGACATTGAGATAGCCCCATAGCGGCGGCGTTTTGGCGTCGCCCAATGTCGGCAACTGAAACTCGTTGGTTTTCTTCCCAGTAGCCGGATCGAGCACGACGCAGCGGTTGTCGAAGGCGACATAGATGCCGTCCTTGGTCGAGACGAAATTGCCGCCGCTGGCGTTGGCGCCGGGCTGATGTAAGAGGTTGTTGTAAAACTTGCCCACGCCCGGCAGCGACGTTTCCCACAACAGCCGGCCGGTGTAGATATCAATGGCACGCATCGAATCGACGCCTTCGATCAGCAGCCGGCCGTCTAAAACTTGCGGCTGCGGCCCGTGGCCATGGCGCGGCAGGATGCTCTCGTGCGACGGACCGCCAAACCAAAGCAAACCGAGCGGCGCTTTGACCAACTGGTCCTTGGATACGCGCGTATTCGATGCGTCGGCGTGCTCGTGGGTCCAGTTCGCCGAACCGGGCAATGCCTGGCGTCGAAGGACATTCCAGTCACCCGAGCTTCGCAAAGACGCGCCCGTTAACTTCGCGTTGTTGATGAAGGAGTCAAGATCCTTCCCGCCCGGCAAGAGCGCGACGCCGTCGTATGGCCGCAGATACTCAAAGACCTTGCGCAGAATCTCCGGAGTCGAAATGTCTTTCACCGGCGTTTCGCATGTCATGAGGCTGGCGAAGTACGGGGGAAACGAGAAGGTGGCGGGGTCGCCGTGAAATGCCCAGACGCGTTCCAAGTTTTCGTCCGCAATGCTCTGGCGAAACGCTTCGACTGCCGCCAAGCTGGGATCGACGACGAAGATCTTGAGCCTGCTTTGCTTAAGCAATTCGCGAATGAGCCCACCGGTGCCGACGCGCCACACGACGGCATAGCCCTCGTCCACGCCTGCTTCTTTGAGAATTTGCGTGGCCTTTTGCGCCCATTCCTTGGAGTAGGCCGGCGCTTGGGCGACGCGCAATGGATGTTCCGCCACTGTTGACTTCTCGCCGCCATAGCACAAAACGCGGCCCTGGCGGGTGACGGCGAACAATCGGCCATCGGCGGCGGCCAAGCGAGCGACGTCGCCTTCCACTGCCAAACTAGCGACGATATCGAGTTTTTGGCTGCCTGATTCGTATTCGAGAACGAAGATCGCGCCCTTCGTCGCGGCATAAAGGCGCGGCCCGGCTTTGATTAGTGCAGCCACGGGCGGCGTTTTGCACGACGCTACTTCTTTAATCGACCATTTTGCGGTCTTGGTGGTTACGCCTTTGCGGTCGATCGTTTCAACTTCCTTGAGCTGCGTGGACCCCAAGTCATAAACCCTGCACGCGTCCTTCTGGTACGCGAAGAGGTATTCCGGCGTGGGAACGACCGGTTGCCCGATTTCGCCCAGGTATTTTTGGGTCGCACTGTCGAAAGCGCCGCCGCCGTTAAAGAAAAGGCTGCCTTGCACGACGACTTCGGAGCCGCCGCCGCGCTTGCCGTTTTCCGCGAGCTGGTAGCGCAGGAACTTGCCGGTCCGGGCGTCGAAGCAAGCCGGCACGGAGCGGCCGCCCGGCGCGAACAGCACGTCGCCCGACACCACCATCGGCCCTTGCGGCGCGACGCCGGCGAACGCATCGGTGTTGTGCGGCTGCCTGATGTAGATCGCGCCGTCGCCGTCGTTGGTCCAAACGACCTTGCCCGTGCGCGCGTCCAAGGCATGCAGGAAAATGCCCATGAACGGCCAAATGCTGGCCCCGAAATAGACTTTGCCGTCCGCCAGGACCGGCGCGCCGCGCGCGGGCCAGGTCGAGATGAGTCTCTCATTGCCCAGGATTCTGCGGTCGCTGGGACCGCCGCGAAACTTCCACAGAAGTTTGCCTTGGTCGGCGTCGAGGCAGTACAGATGGCCGTCGTCACTCGTGAAGTAGACGCGCTGTTCCCACGCCAATGGCGCGAAACGCACCGGCCCGTCAGCAAAGAAACACCATTGCTCGTGACCGGTCGCCGTGTCGAACGCCTTAACCCAATCGTGGCGCGACGACGTCAGAAACAGCCGTTTGCCTAGAACGACGGGATCATAGGCGACGTCAAACTGCATTTTGGGTTGATCGGGCCAGGCCGGTTCGAGCTGCGGCAAATCGCGGGTCCACTGCAAGTGCAGCTCTTTCGGTAAGATTTCCGGCGACGCGGCGGTGCGCTGGGGGTCAAAGCGTGCCATGGGCCAATCCGCGGCGCCCAAGGGAGCACCGAAGAGGATGAGACAAAAAAGAGACAAACGAGGGGGAGAAATCGGCATGGAAAGCAGCGTGGCGAGTCCGGTGAAAGTCACTCACATCACCTTAATCGGCCAAGTAGGGCATTTCAAATGAATTCAAGATGTAGTTCCCCCGTTTACGTTTCGCGCTCGCTTCGACATTGTGAGCGCGAAACGCAAGCGGCAAACGCTTGTATCCATATGCCCATGAATCTATCATCCATTCCATGGACATTGATCTTAACGCCGATCTAGGCGAGGGCTGCGGCTCGGACGCCGAGCTCATGCCGCTGCTCACGTCGGCGAACATCTCCTGCGGGTTTCACGCCGGCGACCCGGACACGTCGGCCCGCGCTTTAGCTTTGGCGTTTCGGCATGGCGTGCGCGTCGGCGCTCATCCAGGCTACGACGATCCGGAACACTTCGGCCGGCGCGAACTAGAGCCAACCGAAGCGCAACTGTTTGCCACGCTGGTTTTTCAGATTGGCGGCTTGGCGGCGCTGGCCCGCGAACAGGGCCTCGGCGTTAGCTACGTGAAGCCGCACGGCGCGCTTTACAATCAGGCGTGCCGCGACGATCGCTACGCGCGGCCCGTCGTCGAGGCGGCTGAACATTTGCGCTTGCCCATTCTCGCCCTGCCGGGCTCACGGCTGGAGAGTCTGGCCAAAGGACGCTCGGGTTTTATCGCCGAAGGTTTCGCGGATCGGCGTTACCTGGCGGACGGCAGTCTCGTGCCGCGCGGCGAACCCAACGCGCATATCGACGACCCCCAGGAAGCAGTCGCCCAAGCCGAGCAGCTCATCCAAGAGCGCGGCGTCCGTTCGCTGTGTGTGCATGGCGACAACCCGCGCGCATTGCTGTTCGTGCAAGCGCTGCGCAGGGCGCTCGAGGAGCGCGGCCATACGCTGCGGGCGTTCGCATGAGCCTGCGCGTCTTGGACCCCGGTTTGGCGACGCGCGTGGTAGCCGGCGGTCGGCCGCGCACGCGCAGTTTGGGCGTTCCGGTCGGCGGGGCGGCCGACCGCACCGCTCATGCGTTGGGAAACGGCCTCGTCGGCAATCCGCCGTTCGCCGCGGCGCTTGAAGTGTGTCTTAAGGGACCGGTACTGCGCGCGGATGCCGCGTTGGCAGCGGTCGTTTTCGGCGCTCCGTTCACGCTTTCCAGCGCACGACAAACTCTGCGCGTCGGCGTCACCTTTAACCTGGAAATCGGCGAGGAAATCCATGTCGGCGCTACATCGTCCGGAATGCGCGCCTACTTCTGCGTGCGCGGCGGCTTGGAGACGCCCTCCATCCTCCATAGCCAAGACGGCTTGGAAAATGTCAAAGCCGGTGATGTTTTACCGTGCGCCGCGGCGACAATTCGAAAACGATTCCTGCGCGAGCCCGAAGCGCCAGCAAGGGCGACGTCGCCGCCCTCGCTAGCGCGTCGGGCTAGTGTCATTCTCCCCTCGCCCTCGGGGAGAGGGGTCGGGGGTGAGGGGGTCAATGTGCGCGTCATTGCCGGGCCGCAGACGGAATGGTTTGACGAGAAACAATTCTACGATCAGGAATTCCGCGTATCGAAAAACCTCAATCGCATGGGTATTCGCTTGGAAGGAGAACCGTTGACCATGCCGGCGCGTGAGCTGGTCTCCGAGCCTGTTTGTCCCGGGGCGATCCAGGCCACCGCCGACGGCCAATGCATCATGCTCGGGGTGGACGGCCAAACCATCGGCGGCTATCCCAAAATCGCACAAGTGATCCAAGCCGACCTCGACCTTCTGGGTCAGCTTCGGCCCGGCGAAACGATACGTTTTGAGAAAGTCAGTTTGGCCGAAGCAGAGAATTTTTTTCACCAGCGCAGCACAGTCCTTCAGGAATGGCTGACGCGATTGCGCGTCTCTCTGGACGCATGGTAATGGGAATGTAGATTGGACCGTAGGACAGGTTTTCAACCTGTCGCCATAATCCGGACAGGTTGAAAACCTGTCCTACTGGATGGAACCCATGCCGAAAGTATTGATCGTACCAGTCACATTGGCGGGAGTTGGCGGAGCTTACGTCAAAGTGCTCCAGGACGCCGGGTTCGAATTGGTCTACGCGACACAAGGCAGGCAACTGACGGAGGAGGAATTGCTCGCGTATTTGCCGGGGATTAACGCGTCCATCGCCGGGTCTGAGCCCTATACCAGACGCGTGCTGCAAACGCATCCGCAGCTCCGCGTCATCGCCCGTTCGGGCGTCGGCTTCGACGCCGTCGATCTCGAGGCGGCCTGCGATTGCAACGTCGCGGTCACCATTACGCCGAACACCAATCAGGACTCCGTCGCCGAGCATACTTTCCTGTTGATATTGGCATTGGCGAAGCACCTCATCCCTCAGCACCAGGGCACGGTCGCCGGCCAGTGGCCCCGGCAAGCCAACTTGCCGCTGCGCGGTAGGGTTCTGGGCATCGGCGGTTTAGGCCGCATCGGTAAGGCGACGGCCATTCGCGGCGCCTGCTTCGGCATGAAGTTGTTGGCCTACGAGCCGTTTCCCGACCACGCCTTCGCCAAGCAATACGGCGTCACGTTCGTTTCCTGGGAAGAGCTCTTGCGACAGTCCGATTACTTGAGCCTGCACATGCCAGCGACCAAGGAATCGCGTCACGTCATCAACAAGAAAGCACTTGCTCTCATGAAGCCGACGGCGTTTCTTGTCAACACGGCGCGAGGCAGCCTGGTGAACGAGCCGGACCTGGTGGATGCGCTGCGCGCGGGCAAGATCGCCGGCGCGGGCATCGATGTCTTCGAGCTGGAGCCGCCGGGCGATCATCCCCTGTTCCACATGAGCAACGTGGTCATCACGCCGCACTCGGCCGGCGTCGACCTGCAATCGCGCGACGATATGGCGCTGTCCGCGGCAAATGCGATCGTGAGTTTGATGAAAGGCGAATGGCCCGCGGAGAAAATCGTGAACCTTGCGGTCAAGGACAAATTCAAGTGGTAAGTGCGAAACGTGGTTTCATAGAAGGGGACGCCCTCGTTCGCGCAATCTTCAGCGAACCATCTCAACAATCCTCATATTTTCATTGACAATTCCCTTGGCTAGGTGGAAGCTTCGTGCGACCACTTGTCAAACAAAGAATAACGATACTTAGGACTTCATTTTCTTCATCAAATTGGTCCTGCTTGGGGGCGGACTTGGCTTGCCGCATGCGGCCGGTAC
>JAKEHV010000174.1 GCA_022614915.1 Gemmataceae bacterium
CGACTGTTTCTTTATGCTCTGATCGCAGTCTTCCTGCTGCTCCCGGCCGGTTGCGGCAACTCCAAAAATCGCGTCGTTGTTTACTGCGCGCTGGATCGCGAGTTCGCCGAGGAGATATTGAAGGAGTTCACCCAGAAGTCCGGCCTTGAAGTGGTGCCGCGCTGGGACACGGAAGCGAACAAGTCCGTAGGACTGTATGAGGACATCGTGCGCGAGGCCGGCCGGCCGCGCTGCGACGTGCATTGGAACAACGAAATCCTAGGGACCATCCGCTTGCACAAGCGCGGCCTGCTCGCGCCTTACGAAAGCCCGAGCGCCGCCGCGTTTCCCGCCGCGTTCAAGGCGATCGACCACACCTGGACCGCGTTTGCCGCCCGCGCTCGCGTTTTCCTCATCAACACCGCAATGGCGCCCGATCCCAAGGATTGGCCCATGGGTCTGCGTGACCTCACCACGCCGCGCTGGAAAGGCCGTTTCGCCATGGCCCGGCCCATCTTCGGAACCACTGCCACCAATGCCGCTTGTTTATTTCAAGTGCTTGGAGACAACAACGGCCGCGCCTTGTTTCGACAACTGCGCGAAAACGACGCCCAGGTCTTGCCCGGCAACAAGCAGGTCGCGGTTGCCGTGGGCAACGGCCAAGTCCCAGTAGGCTGGACCGACACGGACGACGCCTTCGCGGAGCTGGACGCCGGCAATCCGGTCGCCATGGTTTTCCCCGATCACGCTCCATCCAAGGACAACGACTTAGGCGCGTTATTCATTCCCAACACCGTGGCGATGATCAAGAACTGCCCGAACCCAGAAGGCGCGAAGAAGCTGATCGATTTTCTGCTGAGTCCGGAAGTCGAAGCGAAACTGGCAAAGGCGAAGAGCCGGCAGATACCGATCAATCCTAATGTAATTGTCAAGCTGCCCAGACAAGTGCTGACCCCGGCGCAATGCCAACTCTTGCCGGTTGATTTTGCAGAGGCCGCACAGTTGTGGGAGGAAACCCAGAAGTTCATGGTAAAGGAATTTGCCTTGAAGTGAGTCATGTTTACTTTCCCTCCGCGTCAATCTCGCGCGCTTGGACCAATTCCACTTTGTTCCCTTTGGAAACGGCGTACTGGAAGTTCGTACGACTCGTGGCGGCTGCGCCGACGCGGCCTTTCACATCCAGCGCCAAAAACGCCACCCGCGCCGGGTGCACGCCGCGGCGCACGGCCACGCTGCTCAGGCGGCGGACGGCGGCCTCGCAGGCTTCTTGCGGCGTACGGCCCGCGCGCATTTGCTCGACGACGAAAAAGCTGCCGCTGATGCGAATGATCTCTTCGCCCACGCCGGTCGCGCCGGCCGCGCCAGCTGTGTCGTCGACGTAGAGCCCTGAGCCGATGAGCGGCGAGTCGCCCACACGCCCCGGAAGCTTATGCGCCAAGCCGGACGTGGTGCACACGCCCCCCAGCGAGCCTTTTTGGTCCAGCACCAGGACCGTGACGGTGTCGTGCCCTTGGTCGCGCGGGTTGGGCGCTGGATTGGCGTTCGGTTTCGGTCGGGTCTTGTACCATTCCGCGACGCTTTCGGGAGTGAGCAACGTGTCGAGGGGGAAACCCTGCTGCACCGCGAACAGCCGGGCGCCTTCGCCAACGAGCAATACATGCGGCGTACGCTCCATGACGCGCCTGGCCAAGGCCGCAACGTGGCGGACGTTTTCGACGGCGGCGACACCGCCGCAATGGAGCGTTCGGCCATCCATGACGCAGGCGTCGAGGCTGACTGTGCCGATGCTGTTGCCGATACCGCCGTAGCCGACGGAATGAATGGCGGGATCATCCTCGATCGCTTGGGCACCCGCCAGCGCGACGTCGAGCGCGGGCCGTCCCTGCCGCAACAGGGGCAAGGCGGCGCGAACCGCGGTTTGTCCGAAGGGCCAGGTCGCTACGACCGTGGGCATAGGCTGCTCCTTACACTTAGCGTGATAAATCCGGGCCGTTTCGTGCCTTTTTCCTGGAACAGGAACCCGGAAACGGGGGTATTGTACCCTTGCCGAATGCCCCCATGGCATGTAAAAACGCCAAGGTTTAACGTTTTGAGCAAAAAGTACGCTTCCTCGTGCAACCAGGTTCTTGCAAACCATGCCGGGGCTTTGTAACCTCTGGCATTATGTGCGCGGACGATCGGCTGACTGACAACGTGTAGCTCACCCGTTTCCAGCAAGACAAATCGTCCCAGCGTGCTCCGTCGGAGGTGGTCCAGGATGTTGCGCGTCGGCCAGTACGTTTTCAAACGTGCGGAAACCAGCCAGGAATTCGAGCAAATCCATCGCCTCAACCACCGCACCTTCGTGGAAGAGATACCGCAGCATCGCGCTACGGGCACCGGGGCTTTGGTCGACAAGTTTCATCACAAGAATTTCTATATCATTGTGCTGCGCGACGACCGCGTCGTCGGCATGGTCAGCGCCCACGATCAGCCTCCCTTCTCCATTGCGGAGCGCTTGCCCGAGCCCGGCATTCTCGTGCGCGACGGCACCAGGCCTCTGGAAGTGCGTCTGCTCGCTATTGAACCGGATGAACGCAACAGCACCTTGTTTTTCGGGCTGATTTGGACCTTGTACGAAAACGCGCGCGCAGAGGGTTATACGCACTTGTTCATTTCCGGCGTGGAAGAGCGCGTCGCCATGTACGAGCGCCTGGGCTTCGTCCGTCTGGGCCCGGCGGTGGCGTGCGGCGACGCGGCGTTTGTGCCGATGGCGTATACGATCGGCAAGATCCCTCTCAAAATGCAGCGTGTCAAACGCAGGTGGGAAATGCACGTAGCCCAGGTGAGTCCCAAAACCAAAAAGAAGTTGGACAGTGAAAACGTCTGCTTGCTGCCCGGTCCGGTGACCATGTCCCGCGCCGTGCGCGATGCCTTCAGCCAGCCCCCCATCTATCACCGCGGCCCGGAATTCATCCATCGCTTTGTGCAGGTGCGCGAGCACCTCGCCCGAATCGTCAACGGCCATCACGTGGCCATTCTCAATGGTTCCGGCACTTTGGCGAACGAATCGATTGCCGCCACTTTGGCCGCTTTGCCCAATCGCGGCAAGGGCGTGCTGCTCATCAACGGCGAATTCGGCGAGCGGCTGGCCAAACAGGCGATTCGCTTCGGCTTGACGGCGCACACTTTGGAATGGAAATGGGGCGAGCCTTGGGACTTGGAACAAGTGGAAAAAGTGCTCACCCGCGAGCCGGAAGGCAGCTGGGTCTGGGGCGTGCATCAGGAATCCAGCACGGGTGTTTTGAACGATCTGCCCGGACTCGTGCACATCGCCAAGAAGCGCGGCATCCGCGTGTGTGTCGATTGCATCAGCAGCCTGGGCGCCCTGCCGCTGGACTTGAGCGAAGTGTTCTTGGCGTCGGGCGCGAGCGGCAAATCGGTTGGCTCGTATGCCGGCGCCTCGCTGTTGTTTGCCAACAAGGAGGAATTGCGCCCGCTCGATCGCAGCAAAGTCCCCAGTTACTTTGACATATTCGCGGCGCTTTCGAGCGAGGGGCCTTGCTATACGTTCCCATCGCCGACGCTGACCGCCTTGGAAGCGGCCTTGCAAGAATACGCCACGGTCGAGCGCTGCCAGGCGACCTACGCGCGCTATAACGAATTGGGCGTGCGCGTGCGGCAGGAGCTGCGCCGCGTCGGCCTGACCCCGTTGGCGGACGAAGAATACGCCAGTCCGGTCATTACCACGTTCGCTCCACCCGCCCAGGAGTCATCGGCCTCATTTGTGGCCCGCTGTCGCCTGTGGGGCTACGCCATCGGCGGCGAAAGCGCCTACCTGTCGCGGCGACGCCTCGTGCAGATCGCCACCATGGGCGCTGTGCACTGGGACATTTTTGCCCCCCTCTTTGACCATCTTGAAAGCTGGCTCGCTAAAACTGCCTTTTTGGCAGGCGTGTAGTGCCAGCGAATTCAGTGTCCATGTTTGATTCAACTCGCGCAACGAATAACCCGGGTGCTTTGCAATGTATTGCCTTGCGCCTGCGAGTTTTGCACATACCCTCATTGAATCAGAACTTGTCGGGGCGGGATGGATAGGCCCCCCCCACCTCTCGCGAGTTGGTCAAATCGTGGCATCGGCTCATTTCAAGTCACATCATGTCAACAAGTTGTGGCGAGCGCACGATTTGACCAACTGGGTATTCGATTTGGCCAAATCGTGCTCCTTTTTGTGACGAAAAAATGCTCCATTGTTGTACCGTGCGCAGCTATCTTCTTCTTTCTGACTTTCAAGTTGCGGAAACTTCTCTTCCGATAACGAAGAAACCGGCACTAGCGTTCTTGCCAAAGTTTCGGCCTGCGCAACCAGGAAGACTACATGCAGACTGTGAAGTTGGATATGCTGGGGCAAAAAGCGAGGCTTGCTCTCGTAGGACTCACTCTGCTGGTGTTGCTCTTAACTGCGGGCTGCACGCGCCGGTTCTTTCGCAAACGCGCGGACAACGAAGTGGCTGCCATCCTCCGGGACAAAGACGTTTTCCCGGAATGGAAAATCGAGAACTACCATGTCTATCCCGATCCACGCGCCCGCTTCGCTGATTTGACCAATCCGGACCGCCCGCCCATGCCGCCCGACGACCCCGCCGCCAGCCGGTTGGCGCCCAATCCGCAACACCCACCTAGAGCCGGCGTATTCTTTGAAGTAGGCACGGGGTATTTGGATTTGCTCGCGGCCTGGGACGCCGAAAATCGCGCGGCGCTGGGTCAGGGCAAGATCGAGCTTCCGATCAGCGAAGCGCCGCCCGGCTTCATGAAGCTGATCGGGCTGCAAGTACAGAATCCCAATGCTCAAGAACCGAAAGACGCTGCGGCGGCCGCGCGCAAGCCCTATCTCATTCGGCTCGATCAGGCGGTAGAGCTGGGCGTCATCAACAGCAGGGAGTTCCAAGACCGGCGTGAGAACTTGTATCTGGCCGCGCTGCCGGTGACACAGGAGCGGTTCGCCTTCGCGCCGCAGTTTTTCGCCATTGAAAACGCCGTGCGCGAGCGCACGGGCAACGCTTACGTCGCGCCGGCGGGCAGCAACCTCTGGCGCGTGAATACCGACACGGGATTCACCAAGCTGTTCTCCACCGGCGCGCTCTTGGCGCTGTCGTTCGCCAATCAGACCGTCATCAACCTGGGCGGCAAAGTCACGCCGGCGACGATCAGCTTGTCAAACCTCAATCTCGATCTGGTGCAGCCGTTTCTGCGCGGCGGCGGGCGGGCCACGACGTTGGAGCCCTTGACGCAGGCCGAGCGTGATCTCGTTTACGAAATCCGCGACTACGCCCGTTTTCGCAAAGAGTTTTTTCAAGCCATCTGCGGAACCACCATCAATGCGCCCGGTTATTACTCTACCCTTTTGCAGATGTCGGAATTGCGCAACGCGAAGGAAAACGTCGCCGCCTTCGAGCGGCTTCTGGAACGCTTCAAAGCCTATGAAGAGGGCGGCCAGGTCGGCACCTTGGAAGTAGGCCAAATCGAATTGGATTTGCTCCGAAGCCGCAGCGACGTGCTCAGGGAGCAACAAACGCTTGGCAGCGCTCTGGACAATTTCAAATTGCAGCTCGGCTTGCCCGTTGAACTTACTCTGGAGCTCGACGATCAGCCGCTGCGACCGATCAGCGATCAGCTGAAGCGCTTCGAAATCGTTTTGAATCAAGCCGAAACGACGAGTCGGCTGATGGAGAAATTCGAAGTCATCGAAGAAGCGCCCAAGCTGCGCGAGCGGATCCGCTTGCTTTTGACCGAATCGCCGCTCGTCAAAGGAACCAAAGTTTTCCGCGTCGAAGTGCCGCGCCGCCTGGGAATGTTTGAGGATCTGAAACAGAAGGATCTCGATCAATTGCTCGACAAACTGCGCGTCCAGCGCCGCAAACTCTTGGATTTGCGCGATGCATTGGAAGAGAAAGGCAAGAAGCTGTCGGTCACCGACCAGGCCACGTTGCAGGAGTTGGACCAGCTGATTCCCTACGGAGACTTGGAATATACGTTGCGACAATATCTCCTTTTGCCTTGGAAAAATCTGCCGGATGAGAAGGATCGGCGCAACCTGCACGCCGCGCGCTTTCGCGACGTCCGGAAGGCGTTCGACTTGATTATCAGCGACGCCGTGAGAGAGCGTTTGGCGATGATTAAACCCAACTGGCCGGCGCCGCCGCCTCTCCTCGTAGAAGGTCAGGATTTGCTGGATTTGCTAAGCGGCCAAGAGGATACCCCGCAGGCGGCCCAGAAGCTCGAACAAGCATACGACATTGCCACTCGGGTCGCGCTGGCCAATCGCTTGGATTTAATGAATGTCCGCGCCCAGGTCACCGACGCCTGGAGGAAAGTGGCAGTTACCGCAAATTCCTTGCTTGGTGTGTTCGAAGTCGGCTATCATATGGATAGCCACAGCCCCGTGAGTCAAGCCAAGCCGCTCGCCTTCAGCAATAACCGCACCCGGCACCAATTGCTGTTGAATGCCGAGTTGCCGTTGGTGCGTCTAACAGAGAGGAATATCTACCGAGCTGCCCTCATTGATTTCCAGCGCGCGCGGCGGGCCCTGATGGCGGCGGAGGACCAGGTGACGGCGCAGGTCCGGGCCGATGTGCGGCAACTGCAGTTTTTGGCCCGGGATTTTAACATCAAGCAGCGCAACATGGAGGTGACCTACATACAACTGGACAGCGCTCTGGAGCGGTTTGTGGCGCCGCCCGTGCCAGGCCCGCAGGCCGGAGGAGGCGAGAGTGTAGTGGCTTTGACGACTACCTTATCAAATGCCCAAACCAGAGTGCCGGTTGCGCAGAATCAGTTATACAATACATGGATCAACTACCTGGTTAGCCGCCAGCAGTTATATCTCGATCTTGAATTGATGCCGCTAGACTCCCGAGGAGTGTGGATCGATGAGTACTCACCCCGCCCCCTTCAGCCCGCCGGTAACGGCCCAGCAAATGGAAACATCGACGCCGCCGGCCGCCCTCGGCTCTTCCCGCCTGCCGAAATCGCAGCGACGCCTATCCCTTAAGGGTCGCCTTCTCGTCTATGCCATCGGTTTGGCGCTCGTCGCCGCCGTCGTCTTTGGCGCTTCCATCTTATTCTTCCGCGGCCTGGGGGAGCCGTTCATCGGCCCGACCTGGACCGTGGTCAAAGAGCGGCTGCGCTTGACCATTGTCGAGCGCGGCGGCCTCGAGTCCGCTGAAAACAGCGACATCTACTGCCGCGTCAAATCGGGCAGCAAAGGCGCGACCGCCACCACCATCCGCTGGGTCATCGACGACGGCAGTCGTGTGGAAAAGAACGACGTGGTGATGTTGCTCGACGATTCTGGACTGAAGGAGCAACTGGAGGCGCAGGTGAATACGCTGAACAAAGCCGAAGCCGATTGGCTGCAGGCCGTGCACCAGTACACGATTCAGGAAAGCACGAACAAAAGCAAAGTCGAGACGGCGCTCACGGAGCTGAGTCTGAAGCAATTGGATCTCAAAAAATATGTCGGCCAGAGGATAGCGCTGAAGCTAATGAACACGGTCAAGACGCGCGACGAGTTGCAACTCTATCTCACCAAACAAGTGGACAAGGACCTGGAGGCTGACGAAGCGGAGTTGGAAAAGGGCCTGAAGACCGATGCGTCAGGCCAGCAGCAGAATACGGTAAGCGAATTCCTGCAGGCCCGCAGCGACAATCGCGGCAAGGTCAACGACGCCCGCTCGACACGCGAACAGGCGCAAGACCGCGCGGCCTGGTCGCAACGCATGTTCAAGAAGGGCTACACCAGTCGCAGTCAGGCCGACGCCGACCAGCTGCGCTTAGACAGCTCCGAAAACAATTTCCGCAAAGCTCAGCTCGAGCTCCAAGTCCTCGAGAAATACACCCTCGAGAAAACCGTGACCGAGCTATGGAGCAAATTCAAGGAAGCCGAACGATCCTTGGAGCGCGAGGAGATCGAGGCCAAATCGAAAGAGGCGCAGGCCAGAATCGATCGGAACAACAAGCAGGTCCTCTTCCGGCAAGTAGAGGATAAGAAACTGGAAATCGAAGATGAGATTCGCAAGTGCACGATCCTGTCGCCGCAAAAGGGCCTGGTGGTCTACCACATGACGGAGCAGAGCAGCCGCGGCTTTGGCAGCCAGCAATCCATCATCGCCCAAGGTGAGCCGGTCCGCGAAGGCCAGAAGATGATGCGGATTCCGAATCTGAACAAGATGTTGGTCAATACCCGCGTCCACGAAGCCATGGTCGCGCGCATCCGCGGCGAAGTGACTCGGCCCACGTATTTCACGGATGCGTTTCGCGCGGGTCTTGTGATCGGCACGCATTCTCTGGAAATGCTGACTCGCTTCGAGGCCATGGACAACCTCAAGGATAAATTCAAGGACCGCGATTACCGCATCGTCTTTCCCGGCCAAGTCGCCCGCATTCGTGTCGATGCGGCCCCTGGAAAAATTTTCGAGGGGCACGTCAAATCCGTGGCCGCGGTCGCCTCCATGGCGGAGTTCTTTTCTTCGGACGTCAAGGTCTACACCACCATGGTTTCCATCGACACCGAAGTGGAGAACCTCAAGCCCGGCATGAGCGCGGAAGTCAGCATCTTGGCTGACGAATCTTCCGAGCCCGTACTGGTCATCCCGATTCAGTCCGTGGTCGGCTCGATCTCCATGGGCTCCAAGCGCAAGTGTTTCGTCCTTGACTCGGACGGCCACCCCAAGGAGCGCGAAATCGTCGTCGGCATGAGCAACGACAAAGTCGTGGAAGTCCGCACTGGTTTGGAGGAAGGCGAAAAGGTCGTGCTCAGTCCACGGCCGTTGCTCGGCGATAAGAGCGACATGAAGGTAGCCGTGCCCCCGGGCAGCAAGCGCGGCGCAGACTTTGAGGAGGGCGCCGGCGGCGCCGGCGGCAAGAAGAAGGGCATGAAGGGCAAGGACGGCGGCTTCCCCGGCGGCCCGGGCGGACAAATTCCGGGCGGACAGATTCCGGGCGGTTTCAATCCCGGCGGCAACGGACCGCCGGCCGGCTTCAATCCCGCCCAAGGCGGCGGCATTCCCGACCCGGGCGACGCCAAGAAGTGGCAAGGCATGAAAAAAGGACAACCGCCGGAGTGAAATCCCACCACACCTAAAAACCAGTCCTCTCCACCATGCCTGGCGTCGTCCGTATCCTGGATCTGGTCAAGAATTACGAGCTTGAAGCCGTGACCGTGCGGGCTTTGCGCGGCGTTTCCCTGACGGTGGACGAAGGCGATTTCCTCGCCCTTATGGGCCCGTCGGGCTCCGGCAAGTCCACTCTGCTCAACCTGCTCGGCTGCCTCGACCGGCCCACCAGCGGCAACTACTACCTTGGCGAGGAAGACGTGTCCGAGATGGAGGACGACCAGCTTTCGGAAATCCGCAGCAAGTATCTGGGCTTCGTTTTTCAGTCGTACAATCTACTCGCGCAGTATACGGTGGTGGAGAATATTGAAGTGCCGCTCTTGTACCAGGACCGCCGCCTGAGCGAAGAGACCCAGCGCCGCTGTGTCGAATTGGCGGAGTTGGTAGGCCTGGGCGACCGGCTGGATCACCGGCCCATGCAGCTGTCCGGCGGCCAGCAGCAGCGTGTCGCCATCGCTCGCGCCTTGGTCAACGACCCGCACCTGATCCTCGCCGACGAGCCGACAGGCAACCTCGATTCACGCACCAGCGACGAGATCATGCACTTGTTGGCCAAGCTCAACCAGGCTGGCAAGACCATCATCATGGTCACCCACGAAACCGACATCGCCGCTTGGGCCCGCCGCGTCGTCCGCATGCGCGACGGGCACATCGAAAGCGACGAGCCCAACCCGCACCCCAACGGCCACATTGCCCTGGTCACGCGTCATTGACCCGACAGAGAGCCCGACGCGCAAGCGACGAATCGAACACTAGCCCGACGCGCGAGCGAGGAATCGAACACTAGCCCGACGCGCAAGCAAGGGCTGGCCCGATGCGCAAGCGAGGAATCGAACACTAGCCCGACGCGCAAGCGAGGGTTTGAACATGAACAGCGATTCACCCCTTCTGGTACTGTGGGACAAAGGCAGCCGGCTCATGGTGCTGGCGCTGCGCAGCTTGTGGCTGCACAAACTGCGGGCTTCGTTATCCGTATTGGGCATCATCATCGGCACAGGGGCGGTCATCTCGCTCATGGCGTTCGGCGAGGGCAGCATGCACGATGCCTTGGAGGATATCAAGCGTCAAGGCGCTACCAACATCATCGTTCGGAGCATCAAGCCGCCGGACGACGGCTCCAGCCAGCGCCGCAGCTTCACCGTCACGTATGGGCTGACTTACGCGGATTTCGAGCGCTTTCAGATGGTTAGCTCCGTGGTCGGCAGCGTGCCCATGCGCATTGTCGACCCCCAGGAGATTCGGCGGATGCAGTACATGCACCGTGGCCGAGTGGTCGGCACGACCGCCGCTTACCAAAATATCAACAAGATCCAGCTGGTGATGGGGCGCTTCCTCGTGGACGCCGACGAAGAAGAAGGCGACGGCGACGACGTCGGCATGCGCAACGTCTGCGTCTTGGGATCGGACGTTGCCGAAGCGCTGTTTCCCTTCGAAAGTCCGCTCGGCCAGTCCGTCGTGCTCAACAAGCATCTTTTCGTCGTCGTCGGCGTCTTAGCCGAGCGCATGCCGACCGGCGCCGTGGGCGGCAGCAGTGTGTCCGCGGAGGAATTCAACAACGACGTTTACATTCCGCTGCGAACTTGCCGCGGCCGCTATGGCGAAAGAATCTACATCCGGCAATCCGGCGCGCGTAGCGGCGAGCAGGTGGAGTTGCATCAGGTGACCTTGACCGTCTCGGACATGGACAAAGTGCGCATCACCGGCGACGCCATCCGCGACCTCTTAGAACGTAATCACATCAAGAAAGACTGGGGCGTCACCGTGCCGCTCGACCGGCTCGAGGCTGCGGAAAGGCAGAAGCAGCGCTTCACCGTCTTGCTTGTGTTCATCGCCAGCATTTCGTTGTTCGTGGGCGGCATCGGCATCATGAACATCATGCTCGCCACCGTTACCGAGCGCACGCGCGAGATCGGCATCCGCCGCGCCTTGGGCGCCAAACGCCGCGACATTACCTTCCAGTTCCTTATCGAAGCCATCGTGCAAACCAGCGTCGGCGGCTTGTTCGGCGTCTTGCTCGGACTGGGCATCGTCTATGGCGTCCCGTACGCAGCGGAGCAGTTTTTCAACTCGCATTTACCCGCCAAGCTCCACGTCATGTCCATCTTTTTGTCGCTCGGCGTGTCCATCTGCGTCGGCGTGCTGTTCGGCTGGTATCCGGCCCAACGCGCTTCGCGGCTCGACCCGATCGAAGCGTTAAGGCATGAATAGTGGTTGCAACGCTTGCGGTTTCGCGCTCGCCGCTGCAATAAAAAAACCCCGGCCATTCAGCCGGGGTTCTTTTTTGTCACAGGTCCACTGCTAGCCGCCTTTGTTGTTCGCGGCATTGCGTGCGTGCCAGGGGAACGGATGCACCACTTCCACGGGGCGCGTGGTGATGCGCTCACCCAGGATGCCTTCGAACACGGAGCCATACAAGCGTTCGATTTGGCCCATGCAGTGAGCGGCCAATAGGTGATGCGCCCGCCCTTGGTTGTTCAGGCCCCAGCTTCGGCCTTTGCCGTCCCGAATCAGCGCGGCGCCTGCCGCTTTGGCGGAACGTTCCTGCATGAGCAGGAACTTCACATCGGGACCGTCGATGGGCGTGGGCGGCAGCACGGGGGCCAGCGGCTGGCCCGAGGGATCGCGATAGGTCAACGGGCCGGTGTTGTCCTTCGGGTCCGGCGGATCGAAGGTGACCGGTTGGACCACGAGACCGTGCTCGGTCCGCAGCTTTTCCGCGTGCGCTTTGCGCATGTGTGCTTTGAAAGCTGCGCCGTCGCCTTTGCTCAGCTCAATGCCCTTCTTGGCGGTCTCCACAACCCACTTGGCTTCGCGCAACATCGTCTGCGCGTCCACTGGGCCGGGGATCGTGTGCAGCACGCGTCCGTCCGGAGCGCAGAAGTAGGTCGCTACGTTACCGCCCTGTTTTTGCTTGCCGACGATGCGGAAAGTTCCCACACGCTGGAACGAGGAGCAGAAGAATTTCTCCACGTACTTGCCGACTTCAGGATTGGCCAATGCGTTCACACGGAGCGCTTCGGCGTTGTTTCAGGTAAAGTCGGGATCTTCGAAGTCGCCCGAGACGTGAAGGACCATCACCAGTTTTTCTTCTTTCAGCGCTTTCTTGGCGGCGTCGGACGGCGTCTTTTCGAACTGAACGGTCGTACCGTATTCGCCGCATGTTTCAGGGGTTTTGGCCGCTTTGTCCGCTGACTCGGCCTTGGCCAAAAGCAGCAACGAAAACATTGCTGCCGTGCCAATTCTCATGATTGGTCGCACGCCGAACCTCCTTTGCTACTCCCGAGTTTTGGGGCTCTCATCATTCAGACGAATCGAACAAAAGCTTGGATTGAAGTTTTTTCTATTGTAGCCGACGCTGCCAGCGTCGAAACACCTTCTTATCCGTGCTCATCCGTGTAATCCGTGGTTAGAAAAGGGCTGTTCGGCCACTACGTAGGATTGCTCATCCGCCAGACGTAAAATTAATGATTCCATCACAAAAATAAAGCTACCTTTCTGGTAGATGTTAGGACTTGCTCCTTCTCGACCGGAAGGCGCCCATAACCGGTGGCAATGGCTTTGTCCCTATCGCTTTTTGATTCTGCTGTTCAAAACGGCGCCATGCCGCGCAGCGTCGATCGCTGCGCGGGCCAAAAGCCGATTCCAGGTTACGAGCTAGTCGAACCCCTTGGCCGGGGCGGCTTTGGCGAGGTTTGGAAGTGCAAAGCGCCGGGCGGTTTCTTCAAGGCCATCAAGTCCGCGCCAACTTGTTTCACCTGAGCCTCAACCCGGGGAACATCATCCTGGGGTTGGACGGCGTGCAGCTGCGCGATTTCGGACTGGTTCCACTGCTGTATCAATCCGGCAAAGACACACTGGCCAAGTTTAATCCAGGCTATGCCGCCCCGGAACTTGGCGGCGGCGCCCAAAGTTCCGCCTCCGATCAGTACAGTTTGGCCGCTGTCTATGCCGCCTTGCGCTCGGGGCGCATCGCCGCCAAAGAGCGTGCGCACGGGCCAGTGAAAAAGCCGACTGTGTGCACCATAGACTTGTCGCAATTCGCGACGCCGGAGCGTAAAGTCTTGATTCAGGCGCTCGACCAGGACCCGCGCCGGCGCTTTGACAGTTGCTCGGAGTTCATGCAAGCCCTGGATCAAACGCGCGGCGGCACGGTGTCGATGTCCACATCCGCCAATGCCCTATGGGCGACGCAAGAAGGCTTCCTGCGAGCACTTTGCTCCTGGGTGCAAGACAAAGAGAAAAAGTGCGGCGGCGGCTATGAAGTGCTGGCGGACGGCACCTTGCAGCAGACCTGCGCCGTGCAGCTCGTCCCCGGCACTGCCACGCTCTGGCTCTGTGTCTTTGTCCAGGAATGGAATGTGAGTGTCGAGCACGCGAGCGAAGAAGCATATGTCCTGTTCTTGCAGGCGCCGCGCTCGTTTTGGCAAAAGATGAGCGGCAAACAGATGGGCATCCGCATTCGCTTGCAGTTCAAGCTGCCCGAGAAGAACAAAGCCGGCTTGGCCGAGCTGACCACAACGCTGACGCCGATCGGCATCGGCCGCCGCTTGATGGAGCTATTCCACAAGACTTCCGGACCGGACATTCTCGAAAGCGTGCGCAAATGCCTCAACGCCGTGCCCGAACGCCGAGGCGCCGCGCGCTTTCCGTTGACCATACCCATCCACGTGCGTCACAGGGCTTCCGGCCAGCGCCCCGCCGAATTCGAATGCAAGACCAAGGATTTGTCCCAGACCGGCATTGGCTTACTTTCGCCCGCCCCAATGGAAAACGGCGAGCTCCGCGTCGTCCTGCGCTTGCCCGGCGCCGACGCCCAAGCCCCGCCCATTGTCCTGCGCGCCAACGTCAAACGCTGCCGGCCCTTGGACAACGGCTGGTACGAAATCGGCGCTAGCTTCTTGACCGATCCAAACAAGAAGGGGCAAACGCCCGTAGCCGCAACTGCGCCGGGCAATCAAGCAGCTTCCAGCGCGTGACGCACATCTTCGCGCAAATCCGCGACGTCTTCGATGCCCACGCTCAGCCGCACCAGGCCGTCGTCGATGCCGCGCGCCAGCCGCACCTCGGCAGGGATGCTGGCGTGTGTCATCGTCGCCGGGTGACAGATCAAGGACTCGACGCCGCCCAGGCTTTCCGCAAGACTGAAAAGCTTCGTGCGCGTCATGAGGCGCAGCGCCGCATCCTTGCCGCCTTTGACGCGGACGCTGATCATGCCGCCGAAGTCGCGCATTTGCCGCTGTGCGAGCGCATGTCCCTGATGGCTCGCTAAGCCCGGGTAGAAAACCCGCTCGATCGCGGCCTGTTTCGTCAGCCATTCCGCCAAGTCGCGCGCGTTGGCGCAGTGGCGCTCCATGCGGATGGCCAATGTCTTGACGCCGCGCAATACGAGCCAAGCGTCGAAAGGGCCGGGGGTGCCGCCAGCGGCGTTTTGATGGAAGCGGATGGGTTTGAGCAAATCTGCTTTGCCGACGACCGCGCCGCCCACCACGTCTGAATGCCCGCCCAGATATTTCGTCGTGCTGTGCACCACCAGGTCGGCGCCGAGTTTTAAGGGCTGCTGCAAATAGGGCGACGCAAACGTGTTGTCCACCGCCAAGAGCGCGCCGGCCTTGTGCGCTTCCTCGGCAATCGCCGCGATGTCCACGATCTGCAATAGCGGATTCGTGGGCGACTCAAGCCAGACCAGTTTCGTCTTGCTCGAGATTATGGCGCGAAAGCCCGCGGGGCTGGGGTCGTCCGTGTACTTGGCGACCAGCCCCCAAGGTTTATACACGCGCTCGAGCAGGCGATAGGTGCCGCCATAGAGGTCGCCGGCCGCGGCTACCTCGTCGCCCGGCTTGAGAAGCGCCAACACGGCCGCGGTAGCCGCGGACCCGGAGGCGAAGGCCAGGCCGCGCTCGCCGCCTTCGAGCGACGCCAGACATTGCTCGAGGGCCAAGCGCGTGGGGTTGCCCGTCCGAGAATATTCGAACCCTTTATGTTTGCCCGGCGCTTCCTGCGTGAAGGTGGACGTGGCGTAAATCGGCACCACCGTCGCGCCCGTGGCCGGGTCCGCGCCCTGGCCGACGTGGATGGCGCGCGTGGCAAAACCTTGTTCAAGCGGCTGCATGGGAGGTTCCTGTAAGCACGTGGGGATTGTACAATCCGGCCGGGTATTGGCGAACGGTTCCGGCAAGCACGTTGCGGAACTCGCAAGAGTTCCGGCATACCCGAATTCTCGCGAATTCGGCTACGAACGGTTCACAAATTGTTCTCATTGTGTTCTCTGCCTGGGTCCCGATTCCAAGTACTTTCCAAAAGTGTGTGGCAATTGCACGTACTTCTGATAAACTGTAATTGTGTGGCGAATTGCCACATTCGTGATTGCGTACCGCAGGAGAGCATGACTCATGCCGACGTCGACAAACGCAAATGCTCGCTTGAATTTTCGGTTGCGGGCTGATCTGAAGCAGGTCATTGAAACGGCAGCGGCGCAACTCGGCCAGTCGGTCAGCGATTTCGCTGTCGCGACTCTGGTTCGTCAAGCGCGCGCGGTTGTCCACGAGCAAACCGTCACCTATCTCTCCACCCGCGATCGCGACATCTTCATCGCGGCGCTAGATCGCACCGATCTTAGGCCGAACAAGAAACTAGCCGCTGCCGCTAAGAAGTATAAGAGGCTGGTCAAGTGACGCCGGCGTGGATCCTGGAGCGGCTCGGCAAACATCACGACCGAGCGCCATTCGACTGCGGCAACGACCGGCTCAACGAGTGGCTGGCGGAGCGCGCGGGCCAATTCGACCGCCGTGATTTGGCGCGCACCTATGTCGCAGTGCGCCCCGGCGAAGCCGTCGTCGTGGGCTACTATGCCGTCTCCAGCCATGCCGTTCGTTATGACGCGTTGCCGACCGACCAAGCCAAGGGATTGCCGCATATCGACGTGCCTGTCGTGCTCTTGGGGCGGTTCGCGGTAGATCGCTCCGAACAAGGCAAAGGCCTGGGCGGCTTTCTCTTGGTTGACGCCTTACGCCGCGCTCAGCATTTGGCGGAGCACGTGGGCGTACGGGCGGTAGAGGTAGACGCCATCGATGATGCCGCCCGGAAATTCTATTCCGGACACGGCTTCATCGCCCTCAAGGACGATCCCCATCATCTCTTCTTGCCGATGACGGTTATTCGCAAACTTCGGCTGCCTCCGCTGGCGTGATTCGGTGTGGCCTTACGGCTTGCATGCCCAAATAAGGAGAGGTAGCCTAGCAGTTCAAAGACTTGCCTCCACGTTCAGCTACCCGAGGAGTTTTGCGGCAAGGCGGTCAAGTGTCCTCACTGCGATGGCGTCTTCACCGCGCCGGCCCCGCACGCCGATCGTGCGGCCGGTCCGCCATTGACCGGCGAGGACTAAAAAGGAGTCAGTGCATGTATCCGCAGTCATTCTTCATGAATCGTGCACTCTCGTTGTGGACCTTGATCGGGACATTGATCGGCATGCTGTGGGCGCCGAGCGCATCCTGGGGTCAGGAACCGACTGGGGCAAGAAGCACCGAAACGCGGCTCTTCCCAGACGTGGATCGCTTTGGCGATCCCTTGCCCGCGGGCGCCTTAGCCCGGCTGGGCACCGAGCGTTTTCGCCACTGGTATCCCGGCTACGTGGTCTATTCTCCCGACGGCAAAACGCTCGCTTCCATAACGCACCTGCGCTACCCCGAATTTGCGGAGTGGCAATACGCAGCCCTTTGGGACGCCGCTACCGGCAAGAAGTTGCTGCACATACCGGACGTCCAAAAGCTGGCTTTCGCGCCCGACAGTAAGTCAGCAGCAGTCCATCGCGAAGGCGACCCTATTCGAGTTCTTCAAGTCGCAAGAAAGTGAAATGTGAGTTGAAAAATCGCAACTCATTTCCTATACAGGACTTGCCGCAAAGATTACCCACCAACTTTTCAGATTGGCGAATAGGGAGGAAGTTGAAAAGTGGCCTTCGACTAGTAGATTGTGACATTCTTCACGAAGTTGGTTTGTAATTGACCGCCTTCTCCGATAATGTTGGATGCCGCCTTAAGAAAGTAAGAGGGCCACTTTTTGGCAACGTTGCCACTTTGGCGCCCTTGCCGCTTTCGCAGCCCATCGGGAATTCGTATCCTGTTGGGAACATCCTTCCGAAGCCCACAAACGCCATGCGTGCGGCGCTTCGACTACAACCTCGAAGCCTATTGCTCCGGCGCCTACAACGAAACCTAGGCGCGCATCGAGTTCATCGCCCCCTTCTTCAAAGCGCTCGGCTTCGGCGAAGCCTACAAGAACGTGATGCACGAAGACGCGATCAAGATCGGCGGCGTCATCATTTTCCGGGAAAGTCAACGGCCGCGACACGTGAACCAACGTCCTGCCGTAGAAGGCATCGCTAACACGTTAGCCTTCCATCCGAGGGAATTGTGAAAACTCCCGAA
>JAKEHV010000175.1 GCA_022614915.1 Gemmataceae bacterium
TCCGACCCGCAAGAAAAACGCCGCATCATCGGCCACGTGTTCATTGATGTGTTCAAGGACGAAGCCCGCCACATCGAAAACGTGAAGTTCCTCGCGCAGGGGACGCTCTATCCCGACGTGATCGAAAGCGGCGCGGCCGTGGACGGACCAGCGGCCACCATCAAGACACACCACAACGTCGGCGGCTTGCCCAAGGAACTCGGCTTCGAGCTCGTGGAGCCTTTGAAAGACCTTTTCAAAGACGAAGTGCGCCGGCTCGGTTTGGAGCTCGGCCTGCCGGAACAGACGGTCTGGCGCCACCCTTTCCCCGGACCGGGATTAGCGGTTCGCTGTTTGGGACCGGTGAGCGCTCAGCGTTTGGAAGTGCTGCGCCAGGCCGACGCCATTCTCTTGGAGGAACTCAAGCAATCGGGCTGGTACCGGCAGACCGCGCAGGCCTTCGCGGTGCTGCTTCCGGTGCAGACGGTGGGCGTGATGGGCGATGGCCGCACGTATGAAAACGTGATCGCCGTCCGCGCCGTGCAGACTGATGATTACATGACTGCCGATTGGTCGCACCTGCCCTACGAACTGCTGGCAAAGATATCGACGCGGATCATCAACAAGGTGCAAGGGGTGAATCGCGTCGTGTATGATATCAGCAGCAAGCCGCCGGCAACCATCGAGTGGGAGTAACATGCGCTTTACCAAGATGCAAGGCTGCGGCAACGATTACATCTACGTCAACGCCTTCAAGGAAATGCTGCCCAGCAATCTGCCGGAGCTTGCGCGTAGAATCAGCGACCGGCATTTCGGCGTCGGCGCCGACGGCCTCATCCTCATCTGCCCGTCCGAAAAGGCGGACGCGCGTATGCGCATGTTCAACGCCGACGGCAGCGAGGCGGAAATGTGCGGCAACGGCGTGCGCTGTGTCGCGAAGTACGTCCACGATTACGGCATCGCCAAGAAGCCGGCGCTCACCATCGAGACCGGCCGCGGCGTGCTCACTCTGGAATTGCAAATTGCCGCCGACAAGGTCCGGCAAGTCCGCGTGGACATGGGCGAGCCGATTCTAGAGGCCGAAAAGATCCCGACGACATTGCCCGGCCCGCGCGTCGTCAATCATCCATTTACCGCCGACAGCTTGAATCTGGAACCACGCTGGGTCAGCGAATGCGTTCTCGAATTGCGCCTGACCTGCGTTTCGATGGGTAACCCGCACGTGATACTCTACTGCCAAGACGTGGCCAAGGTCACACTTTGGCAAGTGGGGCCCGTTCTGGAGAACGCCAAGGTATTTCCCAAGCGGATCAACGTGCATTTCGTCCAAGTGCATTCGCCCAAGGAAGTGACCATGCGCACCTGGGAGCGCGGCAGCGGCATCACGCTCGCCTGCGGCACCGGCGCTTGCGCCGTCGCCGTCGCCGGCGCAGTAACGGGGCACGGCGAACGCAAAATCACCGCGCACCTGCCCGGCGGTGATTTGCTCCTCGAATGGTCCGAAAAAGACAACCACGTATACATGACCGGCCCCGCTGTCGAAGTCTTTAGCGGGGACTGGCCGGAGTAGTGAGTGGTGGGTAGTGAGTGGTGGGTAGTGAGTGGTGAATGATAGACGCCTAGCTTTCCTGGATTACCAGTCTTATACCACTCACAACTCACCACTCACTACTCACCACTAACCACTATTCACCTTGCACCGGACGGGTTTTTCGCTATCGTGCCGCCTTCCGTGTCTGTGTTTGACGAACGACGATTGCGTCCGCGCCGCCCTGCCCTGCCCTGGCTGGTCCGCGGCGCCTTGGTGCTGATGGCAGCCGTTTGGCTCGGCGTGTTCGGCATCGCCTTCATCGTCAACCCGTACAAGGACGGCAAAGTCTGGCTCGAAGGCTCGCATCGGCAACTCGGATTTCCACCCTGCACCTTCAAGGAACTGACCAAACTGCCGTGCCCCTCGTGCGGCATGACCAGCAGCTTCGCCTTGGCCGTCCGCGGCGACCTGTGGCATTCCGTGCAGGCGAACTTCCTGGGCACGGCACTGGTGGTCGCCGGACTGGCGCTCGTTCCCTGGGGAGTGATGAGCGCGGTCAAGGGCCGGATTCTACTTCCTTGGTTTTGGCGCCATTGGTCCTTAAAGCTGCTCGTCGGCTTTTTCATTCTGATGTTTGTCCGCTGGGGCGTGGTCCTGGCCCTGGCGTATTGGGACTTGTGATTTTTGATTTAGGATTGTTGATTTTCGATTATCTTCGACAATCAAAAATCAACAATCGAAAATCCAAAATCTCTCATGGAGGAGAGTCATGTCCACCTCGCGCCAATCGAAAGTCTGGCTTTGGTCCGCCCTGATTCTCGGAGGCGCGTGGCTGGCGATCGGCTGCAGCCCGACGTCGCTCGGCTTTCTCTTGATGCCCTGGGTTGATGACAAGGTGCCGGCCAAGTGCAAGCTGGCGTCCCCAGACAAGGAAGTCACCGTTGCGATCCACTCCACTTTTACGAATCTCGAAACGCGCCCGGAGCTGATGCCTGCCGACAGCGAGCTTGCGGAACGTCTAGCCATGGAGCTGCGCAAACGCTGCGGTCAGAACAAAGAGAAAGTGAAAATCGTGCCGCCCGCCCAAGTCCGCGGCGTCATGAACCAGGCCGGCGGCAACACGCTCTCTCTTCAAGAAGTCGGCGAAAAGCTCAAAGCCGACTATGTGGTGAGCCTGGAAATCACGGACATGAGTCTGTACCCCAGGGGAAGCGCCAACACGCTCTACCGCGGCACGTGCGAAATCAGCGTAACCGCGGTCGACGTCGGCAAGCCGGCCGGCGAGACGATCATCTTCCAGGACAACTACCGCTCCACCAGCCGCGACGAAGACCCAAGCGGCCTTGGCTCCATGCAGTATCGCGCCCGCTATCTCGGCAAGGTGGCCCGCGATCTGGCCCGCTGGTTCACCGCCTATCCTCCCAACGAGCGCTTCGACATGGATTAATTACATCCGATGAACCGTTTAGCGTTCGCGTCGCCCGACCTGACACTTGCACCTCATTGCTGTTCCAGAGAGAATACACCTAGTGGGTGACTCCGATCTCTCTGGAGTTGGTTCCAATGACTCGCATCATTGCTTGCGCGGCAATTGCCGCCCTTGCCACGGCGTCTCTTGTTACACGCGCACATGAACAAGCAGCGCCGTCTCCTGCAAGCGTCGTTGACTTTAACCGCGACATCCGCCCCATCCTTTCCGAAAACTGCTTTGTTTGCCACGGCCCGGATGAGGAACAGCGTAAAGTCAAGCTCCGGCTCGACACCCAGGAGGGCGCCTTTGGCAAATTGCGCCGCGGCGGACATGCCATCGTGCCCGGCAAGTCCGCGGACAGCGAGCTTATCTATCGCGTGACGGCCGAGTCGCCGACGGAGCGCATGCCGCCGCCCAAGACCAACAAGAAACTGACGCCGCAGCAGATTGATCTGTTGAAAAGATGGATCGACCAAGGCGCGACGTATTCGCGGCATTGGGCGTTCGTCGCTCCAAAGCGTCCGAGTCTTCCGAAGGTGAACACCGCCTGGCCGCGCAACGGCATCGACCATTTCATCCTGGCGCGCTTGGAAAGCGCGAAACTGCAGCCGTCGCCCGAAGCCGACCGCGTCGCGCTCATTCGCCGTCTCACTTTGGACCTCACCGGCCTGCCGCCGACGCCGCGCGAGGTCGATGCCTTTCTGGCGGACAAAAGCCCTGAGGCGTACGAGAAGGTCGTGGATCGCCTGCTAAGCTCGCCGCATTACGGCGAACGGATGGCCCTCGATTGGCTCGACGCCGCCCGCTTCGCCGACACGCACGGCTACCACATTGACTCCGGCCGCGACATGACGCGCTGGCGCGAGTGGGTCATCGACGCCTTCAACCGCGATATGCCGTTCGATCAATTCACGGTCGAGCAACTTGCCGGTGATTTGTTGCCGGACGCGACGCTGTCGCAAAAGATTGCCAGCGGCTTCAATCGCAATCACATGATCAACTTCGAAGGCGGCGCGATCCCGGACGAGTACCTCAACAATTACATCGTCGATCGTGTCAATACGACCGCGACAGTCTGGCTCGGTCTGACGATGACCTGTGCCCAATGCCACGACCACAAATACGATCCGATTTCGCAAAAAGAGTTTTATCAGCTCTACGCCTTCTTCAACAACGTGCCCGAAAGCGGCTTGGACGGCGCCAAGGGCAACGCCGCGCCGCTGTTGCCGCTGCCTACCAAGGAACAAAGCGAGGCACTCGCCAAGCTCGACTCTGAAATCGACTCCCTGTCGGCGAGCGTGAAAAAGGCGGATGCGGCCGCGGCTAAGGAACAGAAAGACCAATTGGCGCGGCTGCAGAAAGAGCGCGACAAACTTCGACATCAAATCCCCTCCACCATGGTCATGCAAGATATTGCCAAGCCGCGCGACACGCATCTCTTGGTGCGCGGCGAATACAACAAAAAGGCCGGCAAGGTGCAAGCCGGCGTCCCCGCCGCGCTTACGCCGCTGCCCAAGGACGCGCCGCTCAACCGCCTCGGCTTGGCGCGCTGGCTCGTCGACCCGGCACATCCCCTCATGACGCGCGTCATCGTCAACCGCTATTGGCAACTCTTCTTCGGCACCGGCCTTGTCAAGACCGTCGAGGACTTCGGCGCACAGGGCGAACTTCCCAGCCATCCGGACCTGCTCGATTGGCTCGCCGTCGAGTTCGTGCAACCCTCCCCTGTCCGAGCCGCGCCCGTAAAGAAGCGGGATAGCGCCGGCGACGATAACAAGCTCACTTGGTCCACCAAGCGCCTCGTCCGCCTGATCGTCACTTCGGCGACGTACCGCCAATCCTCCAAGGTCACGCCCGCCCTCGTATCGCGCGATCCGGAAAACCGACTGCTCGCGCGCGGCCCGCGCTTCCGCCTGCAAGCCGAATTCATCCGCGATCAGGCCTTGGCAGTAAGCGGCCTGCTCAACCGCGAAATCGGCGGCAAGAGCGTGTCGCCCTATCAGCCAACCGGCTTGTGGCAGGAACTGCACTCGCGCGGCGACAGCAAAAACTGGTCGGCGCAGTTTTTCGAGCAAAGCAAGGGCAAAGACCTGTATCGCCGAACCATGTATACATTCTGGAAGCGCACGTCGCCGCCGCCGCAACTGGCGACCTTCGACGCACCCGACCGCGAAGTCTGCACCGTCCGCCGCAGCCGAACCAATACGCCGCTGCAAGCGCTCGTGCTCATGAACGACCCGACCTATGTCGAAGCGGCACGGAAACTGGCCGAACGGCTTTTGAAGGAAGCAAAGACCACCGACGACCGCTTGACGCTGGCCTTCCGCCTAGCTACCGCCCGCACCCCCAGCGACAAAGAACTCGGCGTCTTGCGCGGCGTCTTGGAAAAACAATTGGCCCGCTATCGGCAAAACGAAGAAGCCGCCCTCAAGCTCTTGTCGGTCGGTGAATCCCCGCGCGACGCACGCTTCGCTCCCGCGGAGCTGGCGGCGTGGACCATGGTGTCGAGCGTGATTCTGAATTTGGATGAAACGATTACGAAGGGATAGGACAAATCATGAACGTCGAAACCGTTTTGCGAAACGCCCTCGCCTTGCCATTGGAAGACAGGGCCAAGCTGGTGAATGTGCTGTTGGAGAGCCTTGAAGGATCGGACGACGAACTCTCGGAGATCGACAAGGCTTGGGAAGAAGAAATCCGATGTCGCTTGGCGAAACTTGAGGAGACAAAACAATGACGACCAAAGAGAAAACGCTTACAAAGGATGTTCTTGCACTATCTCGCAAAAGCCGAGTTGCCTTGGCCAAAAAACTGCTTCAAAGCCTTGAACAAGAGCAAATCATCTTGGAGGGCGCGCGCATTGCAGAAGAGCGTTTCGAAGCTTACCGGCGCGGCGAAATGAAAGGGATTCCTGCCGAGGAAGTCTTTCCAGCATTGCGGAAGAAAGGTAAGCGATGATCGCCATCCTGGTTGACGCCGCAAAGGAGGAATTTGATGAAGCACGGGACCACTACGAAGCGCAAAAGGTCGGCCTTGGTGACCGCTTCGACGAAGCTGTGCGAGTAGCCTTGGAGAGGATTCTTGAAACGCCCGATGCCTTTGCAATCGTCAACAAAACAGTGCGCATGGTACAGGTCAAGCGATTCCCTTATGGCGTCTACTACAGAATCGATGAGGAAAAACAGGCGATTCTAATCGGCGCGATCATCCATCTCCATCGGCACCAGCGGGTGTGGAGGGCGCGCTTTCGAAAAAAGAAAGAGAAGTAGAATGGAGCCTAAACTTAATAGTCTTACCCGCCGCCATTTCCTCTCCCGCTCCGCCACCGGCCTCGGCATGGCGGCATTGGCCACGCTCCTCACCGAACAAGGCTACGCCTCGCCGGACGGACGGCCGGGCATCCTCCGCAACCTGCACCACGCGCCCAAAGCCAAGCGCGTCATCTATCTCTTCATGTCCGGCGGACCCTCGCACATCGACCTGTTCGACAACAAGCCCGCGCTGCGCCGCCTGCACGGCACCGAACTGCCCGCCTCCGTGCGCATGGGCCAGCGCGTCACCGGCATGACGGCGGGCCAGTCCACCTTCCCTTGCGTCGCCCCGATGAACGGCTTCGTCCGCCAGGGTCAATGCGGCATGTGGCTGAGCGAACTGTTGCCGCACATCGGCAGCTTCGCCGACGACATTTGCCTGGTGAAGTCGATGCACACCGAGGCGATCAATCACGATCCCGCGGTGACTTACATCCAGACCGGCCATCAACAGCCCGGGCGGCCCAGCCTCGGCGCTTGGCTGAGCTACGGCCTGGGCGCGGAAAGCCAGAACCTGCCCGCCTTCGTCGTCATGGTTTCGCAAGGCTCCGGCAACCGCACCGACCAGCCGCTGTTTTCGCGCCTGTGGGGCGCGGGCTTCATCCCCAGCGAGCATCAGGGCGTCCGCTTCCGCGCCGGCCGCGATCCGGTCCTGTATCTGTCCAATCCCGACGGCATCGACGCCGCCGCCCGCCGCGAAATGCTCGACGGCACTCGCGCCCTCAACGAACTCGCCGCCCAAAACGCCGGCGATCCGGAAATTCAAACGCGCATCGCCCAATACGAAATGGCATTCCGTATGCAATCGTCGGTGCCGGAGCTGACCGACCTGTCGCGCGAGCCGCGCCGCATCCTCGACATGTACGGCGTCGACCGCGGCTACGACGACGGCGGCTTCGCACGCAACTGCCTCCTCGCCCGCCGCATGGTCGAGCGCGGCGTCCGCTTCGTCCAGCTATTTCACCGCGGCTGGGACCAGCACAGCGACCTTCCTCGACAAATCCGCGGCCAATGTCGCGACGTCGACCAGCCCGCCGCCGCCCTCCTCGGCGACCTCAAAGCCCGCGGCCTGTTGGAAGACACGCTCGTCATCTTCGGCGGGGAATTTGGCCGCACCGTCTACAGCCAGGGCCAGCTCACGGCGAACAACCACGGCCGCGACCACCATGGCCGCTGCTTCAGCTTGTTCATGGCCGGCGCGGGCGTCAAGCCGGGCATCACCTACGGCGCCACCGACGACTTCTGCTACAACATCACCGAACACCCAGTACACATCCACGACTTTAACGCGACGCTGCTCCACTGCCTCGGCATTGACCACCGCCGGCTAACCTTCCGTTTCCAGGGGCGGGATTATCGGCTGACGGACGTGCACGGCAATGTGGTGGAAGCCGTGCTGAGCTAATCCGGGGTCAGGAGTCAAGGGTCAGGAGTCCGCTCCGCTTGCCCTGTGGGAGAGGGGTTCGGGTCGAAGTCTCCCCCCTCCTTTGGGGTGAGGGGTAAGTGGCACTCACGGCTCGTCAGTGCCACCAAAACCGACCATGTGGCACTGACGAGAGCATGGACATAAACACTTAATTGTGAATGACTTGCAATCATGAGAATCCTCGTCAGTGCCAACTCGTGCATAGGCATACCCTTCGCATTGTGATCGTGTACTAACCGCTGATTCATGATGGAGACTCTGCCGCGCGTTTCAGGGTAGGGCACTTTTTCAAATTGCAAAAAAGTGAAATGTAGATGGAAATGCCGCAACTGATTGAAAGGAAGTTGCTTGCGTCAAAAAATGACCCCCAACATTTCAGATTGGCTAATAGGGGAGAAAGTGAAAAGTCGCCTTCGCCCTTTCGAAGCAATGTGGCCCCGGATTCCCAACATCGGTGCTAACAAGATGAGCAATGCTTGCCGGCACTTGGCGCATTCGGTGACGTGCATTTCAGGTGAGGCTGCGTTTCAGATTTCGAGTAGGTGAAACGCGGGTGGAGTAACCGCAACTAGATGGAGGAATGCAACTTGCGGCGAAAAATAACCACCCAAATTTCAAATTGGTGAATAAGCGGTAAAGTGAAACGCCACCTGCCTTACAGCGTTGGCGCGGTATTCAGGCTCTTCACGATGGGAGCAAAAACCTTGTGCATCGTTTCCAGCCGTTGGCGCAACCACTCGAATTGATCTGGCCAGAGCAGTTCGTTAAGGAAATCGGCGTTCTGGCGAGTGGACAGCCGGCACATCGCCTTGTCTTCTGGGCTATGCCACTTCAGAGTGAACCCAAGCGCTTTCTCAATGGTCTCCTTCTGAGGCAAAAGCGCCGCAAACTCTTGCTTGGCGTTTGGTCCGTCCATGTAGAGTTCAGCGCGAATTTCGGGGCCTTTGACCCCAGTCTCGGAATTCCAAATGGACACAATCGAATTGAGATGGATTCCGGCACGGCCAATGGCGTGGCTCGTCCAGTGCTGCGGCAAAGGCTTCTGGCATTTGACAAAGCTCTTCTTCGCCTCCATGTATTCCCTGAAAGCCGTCCAGAAGCGAAGTTGGAGTTGCTTATGCTCAGACACCTCGACACCGGCGGCGGCTTTCTGGACGGTTCGAGACCAATCGTTCGGCTGGCTGATGACATTGAACTTGGGCGCGATCGGTGATTCGCCGATGCGCCACAACTCGATTTCCAAGCCGAAGAGATTAATCTTCTCGTCCGTTCGTTCGTTGAGCCAATCCATCGCCGCGCGATGTTCTTCTGTGAAGCGTTCGGCTATCCACACGATGGTGACGGCATTCAATCCCGCGGCGTAGGTGATCAATTGGCCCAGGTGCGTGTGGTCGGTTTTTTCCAGCTGATTTTCGATGAGGACCCAGTTATCCGTCGCGGTGTCCTTGCACAAAATGTCGGCGCGAAACGGCCCTACGTCCTTCTCCTGCGATTCGAGTTCCAGTTCGATGCCAATCGTTTCAGCGAGTAGCTTCAGGTTCTCTTCTTTCGCCAACCAAGGCGTGAAATCACTGGATTCGGACATCCACGCTAGGCGCAGATCCACTTTTTGCAATCGGCCAAGATTGGGCGTGCTCATGGCAAAGCTCCGGTTCCTTTTCAGAAACGGGACTATTTACGGCCTTTTGGCCGACTTATTCGCGGCACGTTTTTGTGGCTTTTTGTTCGTCTCAGCGCGGGTTATTCGAATTCGATCGAGCAGTGCCGACGCCGGCTCGTAGTCGCGGCCTTCGCGGCGGGCCAACTCGGCTTCGGTTGGCACCAGCTCGCCGCGGAACGCCTTGGCCAGGATCGCCTGCGTCAGCTTCTCGGCCCGCGCCGTCGCCGCCGCCACCCGCTTCTCGATGGCGTCGGCCAGCTTGAACAGGGCCTCGACGCGGCGGACGATTTCGCGCTGCTCGGGGAGGGGCGGCAGCGCAACCCAAACATTCTTCACTTGTTCAAGGTTAAGTCCAGGCTTCGTGTAGCCGTAGAAATAATCCTGGAGCTGCTTCTGTCCATGCTCGATGGATCGGAGCCAGATCCAAAGATATCGAACATCGGACAATCGAGTTGTGCGAATGATCGCCACGTGTTGGCTTACGTGGGCCGATGGACAGCCATGCGGAACCATTGCAGTTCGACCGACATTATTCCCAGTTATTGTCAACAAAAGGTCAGCTTCGCAGACTCGTGTTCTTTCGGCCTCCGGTCCAGCGGGCGGTTTGACCCGGATAGCGTCATCGAGCCGAAGGTATTCAGTGTTGATGTTTTCTGAGCGGATGAAGTACGGCCCATCCGGCGCGACGAAATCCGCCCACCCCCGAGACCCGCTCGTGATGTAGGGCTTGCCGCGCATCGTTGGCTCCGCCAGGAATCCAACCGTCGTCAACGCCCAAGTGTCAACAATACCGTCAGCGCCGTCAATTCTGTTGTCGAGCGAACTTTGCGCGGTATTTTGGTCCTCTGATCGCGCCTCTGCGATTTCTGCGATTAGGGCCTCTGAAAATCCCAGAGTATTCTGTCCCCGCCAATCGGCGGTGAGGCGGCCAGAGCAGGCGGTGGCCAGCACCGACTGCCGGAACCGTTTCAGGATCGCCGGCGTCTTGGCCAGCCGCTGCCGTGCGGCGTTCACACGGGCCAGCAATGCCTCGACCTTGGCGACGATGCGCTGCTGCTCGGCCAATGGGGGAAGTGGCAGCTCAGCCTGTTTGAGAAAATCGGCTGGAACTCTTTTTTGCCCAACTGAGCCAGTCATTTGCGCAGCGGCTGCTTGCCGGAATGACTCTTGTCGAATGTAGTGGTAAAGATAGTCGGCAAGGACGGCGCGAGAAGGACGCAGGACATGAAACTCTGTCGAGCCGAACCCGACGCCATTGCTAAGGCGCCTAACCACGGCCGCCTTGCCGTTTTCCATACAAGGCGTGATCTTCGCCATGATCACATCCCCATCTTGGAATGATGGGTGGCCGTTCCGAACTTTGCCAAATGGGCGCGTCATCGGGGCAGAGACTTTGCCGGAGTCGGCATCGACCGCCGGCATCGGTATGAACGTCACTTCAGCGTCCGCTGGCAGGTAACCTGGTGCAGGCTTAGGCGGATTGAGTTCGGACACTTCAGCTAGTGAAGGCTGCTCCCACCCATCTGGAAGGTCGCCGTTCGTCATTGGATCGCGTGCCAATTCTGGGAGAGCCAAGATTCGATACCTTGTCCGGGAGAATAACTAAACCGTTCTTGGAATTCCTTTGCCGCTGACTCATACGTCTCAGCCGGCAAATCGCGCGCGCGTTTGGCCATGTAGAGCAGCGCCAGAGATGGAGCGCGCGATTGCCCTAGATTGCAGTGAACAAGAACCTCTCGGTCATGGATGTGTTTATCCACGAATCTAAGGAAAGCTTCAAACGAGGCCATTTTGAAAAGAGGCGCAGGTGGATCGATCAAATTGAGGAACAGATGAAAACCGCGCTCGAAGACCAAGTAGTGAGGGTGGGAACTAGGCAAACTGCGCTCCGAGTAGCCCACTGCTGACCGATGGCACGGGTCCTTGCAAGCGTGCACCACGGCAATGCGGCCTGAATCATCAAGCGAGCAGATGAATTCGCTTCCAAAAGTCAAGTTTGGCAATACTTGCCTTTTCATGTTCCAACTGCTTCCAACAACGACAAATGCACGTTCAGTCCTCGACTGCCCTACCAGCTCTGCGATGACACTCGTCGCAAGCTGCTCTGACTCGCCCAGCCCCCTACCAAAGAGGGCGCTCGGCCAACGATGAGCGCCGAACATCGCACCGAAGGTTGAAACGACGTGCCACTTGCTCCACCAATCGAGCAAACCATGCCTCCGCAGTTGGCGAGACGTAGACGGCCTCGATGAGTTCGGGTAAGTCAACTTCGACCGCCACGCCCTTTTCCTCGAATGGCTCCAGTTTGACCGCACCGTCTTTCTCTTTCATCGCGACGATGCGAATTTCGCGCTCGTGCTCAAAACTCTTGCGCTTGCGCTTGACGGGTTCAAACTGGTTATGAAACGGCAGGTAATTGTCAAAATCGACATACTCAACACTTCCCACAAATACCAAGAACGGAGCATTTCGGACAACATTAACCAGTTTCCTTGGCGACGAAACGACCGCTATTCCCTCGTCCGATTTCAGGTAGAGCTTCCACATAGCGGCCGATTCATGATCGTTTTGGTGCCAGCAATTCACTATGTACCAACGTCTCATACTACTCCAAAACTCGGGAGCCCCATCGATCTGTTTTAGCCACGCTTCTCTCAGTCCTTCGTCTATTTGGGCGCTGAGCGCCTCCTGGCGCCTCTCTTCCCAACGCTGTTTCGTCCTTGCGATCAATGAGTTTGGGACTTCACTGTCGAATGGATCGTCGAGACAATCGGTTCGCGAGAACCAAAGGGCGCTACTGTCCAGCATGGACACGTATTTTGTGAAATCCATGTAACGCCAAACTTTGCTATCCTCCGAACAGGACAGTCTGAAAACTGGATGTTGTTCATACATGGCGCGCTCCGTATTCAACTACTGCGAAGACAATCGACGAATTCTAACGCAACTCGCCATTCCCCAAAAGCGTCAGCACGGATACGGGTGCATTCCCGTTTCTGCGCCGGCGTTTTTCGGTTAGCATGAGTTCCGGTCAGCTGATCGTGTTTTCAGGTACTTGAGGAGGAGCGGCCATGGAAGGTCGGTCTTTTTTGCGGGGCAAGGATCGGGAGGCGCTTCGCGAGCGCTGGTTACTGCGCGCCGGAAAAGCATTCGAGCGGA
>JAKEHV010000176.1 GCA_022614915.1 Gemmataceae bacterium
ACGGCGGCGCGGGGTTCTTCGTCCGCGCCTTCCAGCTCCTGATAATGCTTGCGCACGGCGTCCACGACGTCTTTCGCCACTTTGCGGCCGCGAACGCGCCGGGCTTCCAAAGTGTCCACGAGCAGCTTTTGATTTTCCAGCGCCGCTTTGCGGTCGCCGGCATCGACAAGAGTTTCAGTGACTTGCTCGGCGTATTCCCGGTAATCGACGTGCCCAAGCGATTCGGCAGCGGTGACCGCTTGCTGCTGGTTTTCTC
Organism: Gemmataceae bacterium; assembly: GCA_022614915.1. GTDB lineage: Bacteria > Planctomycetota > Planctomycetia > Gemmatales > Gemmataceae > JAKEFD01. The sequence continues at coordinate 257 of JAKEHV010000176.1, forward strand.
CCAGAGCGGCGCGGAGATGCTCGAAGCCCTTTTCTTCCGGAGCGTGCACCTTAACCCGGCCGGACCCTCGTCCCGAGCCTGCCTCGTCGTCGTCGGTTTGCACGAGTTTATAGGGACGGACGAGCGGCATTCCCAAGGCGAGGTTGGCATGGATGGCCGCGCGGGTGTCGTCTTTGGCCGCGACCTTTGCCAGAGTGTCCGTCGCTTCTTCCAGGTAGCGGCTGCCGTCGAACGCCAAGACGCGCGCGACTTCGTCGGAAAAGTAGTCTTGGGCGATCACTTCTTCCTCGCGTTTCTTGGGGGGCAGGATGCGCACGTTCAGCGGATTGGAGACGACGTCGAAATCCTCCAGACCCAGGCAGGCTTGAATCACGTAACGGCCGGGTTCGGCAAGCAGCCAACCGTTCGTGCCGGCGGAGAGGAAGAGTGAATCGTACATCGACTCGCCTTGTTCGAGCACGATTTTTTTCTCACGCCAGCACTGGCGCGCGAAGGGGAGAAACTGCCGCGCTTCCTGGCCTTCCTTCTTGACGATAATCGTGAAGTGATCGAGCGAACGCAAGAGCGCTTCCTCGACCAGCCGCGGTTCGTCCGTGACGTTGGTCAGCTTCAGTTCCAAAACGACGGGTTCGAGGTATTCGAACGCTTCGGCCTCGCGATTGGCCCGGATTTGCAAACGCAACGAGGGTTCCTCCTCGACCTCGGCGTTCTGGAAGCCGTGATGATCGAACCAGGCCGCGTTGCCCATTTGCACGAAACGCTCGGGGGCGTGGCGCAGGAACATGAGCTCCTGGTTGGTAAAGCGGAAGCGGAAAGACCGGAAGAACGCGGGGACGCCGCCGACCACGCGGAAGGGATAGTTCATAAAGCTGCGCGCCTCGGAATCGCTGGTGAGCGGAATCCACGGCGTGCCGAGGTGCTTTTGCCAGGCGTGGGCGAGATTGAAGGCGTGGCCCATTTCGTGAACCGCCGTCCAAAACACCATCCGCCGCACCCACGCGGCCGGCGCAGGGTCAGCCGCCGGCGCTTGCGCGATAAACGAGTTGGTGAATAGCGCCGTGCCCTGGCGGTGATTCGGGCCGATGTCGTCGAACATGATGCCGCCCAGGCCCGAGCCCTGAATGTGCTGATTGGCGAAAAACGTCCACAGCGACCACTGCGGCTTATTGGCGAAGCGCGACCAATGAATCTGCATGGCGTCGTGCATTTCCGCATCGGTCCATAGCTGGTCAGCGCCGGCCCCTGCAAGCGGCACGATCGAATTGCCGTTGGAGTTGGCCACGGCAAAACCGGCGCGGCGATAAACTTCGTCGATCGTGAGCACCTCGCTCGGCAAATCGGCGGGACGATCTGGATGCGCGTGCGTGTTGATGCTGGTGACCGCTTGCACCCCGCTGACGCAGTCGAATTCAAACTCGACCGGATGAAACGCGCGGGATTTGAGCTGATACACCTTGGTGACGGGGACGCCGGCGCCGGAAATGGTCATTTGTAGTCCGAGCAGCACGCGCCGGATGCTCACGTGTGTCTGCGGCAAAAGGGCGGTGCTGCCGTTCTTGTAAAAAATGGGACCGCTCCACACCGGGCCGGTCGGAGTTAGACTGCGCGCCAACTTGGCGATCCAGTGGACCCTGGCCGACAAGCCGTTGAAACCTGTTCCACTGGCGGCCATTTGCGGAAAAAGGCCGTCCACATCCATGCGCAGTTCTTCGCGCGTAAAAACCGTTGGCGGACTCAGCGGCGGACGTTTCCATTCATACAAACCGCTCACCGCAATGACGGCTTCGGGGGCGAGGGCGGCAGACTCCAGTTGACCGTTTTGTTCGTCCATTTCATAGTTTGGCGAAGCTTCGACTTGTGCGGACACTCTGACTTCTTGATCTTGCAACAACATGGAAACGGCCTCCGAAAGTGTGAAAGGCGATCAAGCCGGTTGGACAGAATGTCCAACCAGCTCCGGTGCGCATCCTCTCTGTCCGAGGGCGGCGACTGGAAATCTGGGAATGAAAGACGGACGCTATTGGACTAGACGCGATCCCACTGGAAACCGGACGCTTGCCCGCGCTTTTTCTTATGCAATAATGCAGATGATTTTTGGAGAGATCCATTCTCCTCGTCTGGCACGCTTGCACGCGCGTTTTCTTGTGCAATAATGCAGCCCGTACCTTCGCCCGCGAGGGCAGTCGCCATGAGCGCAGAAGCGGAGAGAACTTCCAGGGAGTTTGTTCAGGCATTGGTCGCCGCCCGTAAGGGCGATCGCACGGCGTTGGGCCGATTGCTCGACGGCATGCGCTCGTACCTCTTGGCGGTGGTGCAGCAAGATTGCGTGCCGTCCAAGTCGGAAGCGGAGGACCTGGTGCAGGAAACACTGGTCAAAGCGTATAAGACGTTTGACCAATTCCACGGCACGACAGCGCTGGAGCTGCGCGGATGGCTGCGGCGCATCGCGCTGAACAATGCGCGCGACACGGCGCGCCATTGGCATGCGGACAAGCGGCACGCGCACGAAGTCCCCGTTGCCGACGACAGCAGCAGCGATCCCGGCAGGGAGCAGTTGCCCGCCGACATCGAATCGCCCATCGCGCAATTGATTCGTCAGGAAAAAAACGAAACGATCCAAGCCGCGCTCGAACAGATGAACGCCGAGCACGTTCAGGTGATCTTGTTGCGTTGGCGGGAGGGGTTGCACTTTGACGAAATCGGCCGCCGCTTGGGGCGGTCGAGCGAGGCGGCTCGAAAGTTGTGGGAGCGGGCCTTGCAGCAATTGCGGCGGCGGCTCCAAGAAATGCGCGGCGAAGATTCCGACTTTCAGGACGCGGCTCGAGTTCCTCTCTAGTCGGCGCTCGGTTCGGCACTTGGCCGCGACTTGCGCCACCAGCGTTGCACGAAAAACACGACTACGCCGCCTGCCGTCAGGCCGGCGCCGAGCCAGAGCATGGTCCAGCTTAGCCGCGCCGAGTCCGCGGGCAGCTTCTTGAATTCGAGCACGTAGTGCGGCGAAGCGGGCATCGGTCCATGCTCTTCGAAGCCGGTGCGAATGGGGCCGGGCAAGCCATTCTTGTGCAGCGTGCCTTCGAATGGCGGGCGCAACGTGTCCAAGTCGGCGTTTTTGCACTGGACGAATACGGTCACATTTTGCCCGGGCTGCCACTTTTCCGACACCATCGGAAAGAAATAAGTGCCCTTGGGCCGGCCGCGCTCGTCGTTGCCGCCGTAGCGATCGGTTTGAATGATCGATTGCCGCGCGTGCAAGTCGGTGCGGCCTTCGAGCACCAGCCAGCGTGAAGGCGGCACGACGCCGGCTTCGAGGTCAGAGCAGTTGAACGGCGTGCGCTCGCCGGCCGTCAAGGCGCCCACCAGCTGGTGGCCACTGATGGCGACGAAAACGATGCCCAAGGCGAAGAGCGCGCAGGACATGGCGTTGTTTTGAAACCAATTCTCCATCTTGCCGGGCGCGGGCGGCGGAGGCGGAACATCATCCTCCTGAGCGGACTCGGTTGCCTGAGCTGATACGGTCATTTTCCTGAAGGCGAAAACGACCGGGATCAGCGGAATGCAGACGATGAGCAGCGTGAAGATGCCGGTGTAGCCGGCGAAGTAAGCCCCGAAAATGCCGATCTGCAATTCCGCGAGCCAGCGATAAACACCGCTGTACGAGTACCACCAATAGGCGCCCAGGCCGAGCAAGCCGAGCGCTACTAGCGCGATAATGGCCTGATACGCCGGCGGGAATGGACGTTGCTGGGACGTGGTCTCATCCTAGTGTGCACCAGGAGTTAGTTCCCGCACAACAGGAATTTGGTCTTTTTTATCGGTCGATTTCGCCCATGACGATGTCGATGCTGCCGACGATGGCCGGAATGTCGGCGATCAGGCAGCCGCGGCAAATCGTGTTGGTGACGCTGAGATTGCTGAAGCTCGAGGAACGCGCCCGGACGCGCAAAGGGACCATGCTTTTGGCCGGATTGCCGACGACCCAAAAGCCCATCTGGCCGCGTGGCGCTTCGGTTTCGACATAAGCTTCGCCGGCGTGCAGGTGCTTGGGCAACTCGACGCGGTGCGAGCCTTGTGCGTTGGGATAGCGCTTAAGGCCCTGCTCGACGATCTTGATGCTCTCGATGACTTCGAGCATGCGAACCATGAAGCGATGCCAGCAGTCGCCGATGACCGATTCCGGCGGCGCCCAACCCGGGAAGGGGGGGAT
>JAKEHV010000177.1 GCA_022614915.1 Gemmataceae bacterium
AGCGCGGAGCGCGGAGCGCAAAGCGCTCCACGCTTTGCGCTCCGCGTCGTCCGGTTGTCGTTTTGAGAAAAGAAATGCCCGACTCCAATGATTTGATCGTGAGTGTCTCCGGCATCCGCGGCATCGTTGGCGCGGGCTTATGGCCGGGCCCGGCGCTGGCGTTCGCGGCGGCGCTGGGGACGTATCACCAAGGCGGGCGCGTCGTCTTGTCGCGCGACAGCAGGCCATCGGGCGCGGTGCTGCGCCACGCCGTGCTCGCGGGACTTATGGGGGCCGGCTGTGAAGTGATCGACATCGGCGTGGCTCCAACGCCCACCTGCGGCCTGGCTGTCACGCGTCTGGGAGCGAATGGCGCAATCCAAATTACTGCCAGCCATAATCCGTCGCCTTGGAATGGACTCAAGCTATTCGGCGGCGACGGCGCGGTGCTGCCTGCTTCCCAGGGCAAAGAGGTCAAAGCGATCTACGACACGGGCACATTTCGCCTTGCTGCATTCGACAAACTCGGCGGCATGACCGAAAACCACGATGCGGCGACCTGGCATCTGGAGCGCGTGCTGCAATTGGTGGACGTCACGCGCATTCGCAGTCGCGGCCCTAAAGCGCTTCTCGACGCCAACGGCGGGGCAGGGGGGCCGCTCGGAAAATCGTTGCTCGAGGCGCTCGGCTGCCGGCCGCTCGTCCAGGGCGGCCGGCCGGACGGCAACTTCGAGCACCCGCCGGAGCCGCTCGCCGAGAACCTCCAAACCATATTGCCGCTCGTGACGCGCGCGGGTGCGGACGCCGGCTTTGTGCTCGATCCCGACGCCGACCGCCTCGCGATCATCGACGAGTCCGGACGCTACATCGGCGAAGAGCTGACTCTGGCCTTGGCGGTGTGGCGTCGGCTGAGCCAGGAGCGCGGGCCGGTCGTCATCAACATGTCCAGTTCGCGCGTGGTCGAGGACCTCGCGCGAAAGTTCGGCGTGCCTTGTCTGCGCTCGGCGGTCGGCGAGGCCAACGTCGTTGAAAAGATGCGCGCATCCGGCGCCGTCCTCGGCGGCGAGGGCAACGGCGGCGTCATCGATCCGCGCGTCGGCTGGGTGCGCGATCCTTTTGTCGGCATGGCACTCGTGCTCGACCTCATGGCCGAAACCCAGAAGTCGCTCAGCCAACTGGTCGCGGAATTGCCGGCCTATTGCATCGTCAAGGACAAATACGACGTGCCGCCCGAGCGCGTGCCCAGCCTGGCTGCCGCGCTGGAAAAGCGCTGGCCACAAGCAATCGCGAATACGCTCGACGGCTTGCGGCTCGATTGGCCGGACCGCTGGGTGCACGTGCGGCCCAGCAATACCGAGCCGATCGTGCGCGTGATCGCCGAAGCGCCGCGCCGGCAAGAGGCCGAGGAATTGTGCAAGGAAGTGGGGAAGATGTTGTGAATGTAGTAGGCACACTCCGTGTGCCGTTTCGCGCAGACGGCACACGGAGTGTGCCTACTACATTGTAATTCCTACTCCGCAAGGTTGTAAAAACTGCCAAGATCGGGGGAATGGGAAAGTTGCTCTTTTTTTCGCGCGGCGGCTCTGTTAGCTTCCCCGCATCAATCGAGTCGTGATCTTGAACAAGGAAGTTCAAGACCTGATTCGATGAATCAAGGACCCGCCCCATGCGCAAGGAAGCGCTTTTGGTGTTGACCCCCTTGGTCGGCGTGACGCTATGGCTCGTGGCCACGCCTGCTCGACTGGGCGCGGGTTGAGGCCCGGCGGGGTGTCCTCCCACGTTCGGCCGTGTGCCGACGATGCCGTTCGCGCCGCAAGGCAATCCCGTTTCGTTCGCGCCGGCCCAATGGTCCGCCAATCCCATGCAGCGTCAAGTTCTGCCAGCTCCGGCGACGAAAGCGCAAAACGTTCAAACGCAGTTGCCGCCGTCCAAGATCCGCATGCAAGCGCCGGACGCGCCGAAGCCGGCACCCACGCGCCTTGTTCTACCTTCCCCGGAACAACTCGGCATCCAGAGTGCAGTTTTGCCGGCAAGCGTGCCGGCGCAATTGGATTGGAATCAGGCGCATGCCCGCTTACAACAACTCGGGGCATTGGGCTTCCATCTCGATCGGCTGCCACAAGGCGGTTTCCGCGCGACTTTCTATCTGCCCAGTCCGCAAAGACAAAGCACGCAACTGGTGGAGGCTGTCGCACAGACAGAAGCCGCTGCCGTCGCCGCCGCGCTGGAGCGGGCGGAGTTGTTCACGGCGCGCAAATAGGATGCTCATCCACTCACTGGTGCCATTCGCCCGTGAACGGCACGTAATACCGCTTGTACTCACGCTCGTGCCACGCCGGCGCCGACGGGAAGCCTTCTTGACCCAACGCGTCCACGGCGACGATCCAGTAGCGACGCGTCACTTTGCCCGCGGCGGCGTCGCTGTAGCGCGGCTCGGCGACCGGGTCGGCCGTCACGCGCGTCACTTTCTGCCCCGGCCCATTGATGCGCGGCGACTCCATGCGATAGATCCGATAGCCGCGCAGTTTTTCTTCGGGATTGGCGGCCCATTTCAAATGGCACGTCTCGCCTTCCTCCTTGGAAAACAGCCATTGCGGCGACGACGGTATCGTGAGCGCGTACGGCCCCGCGCCGCTCTCCACACCCAGGCGATTGACAGCAATGACGCGATAGGCGTAGACCGCGAACCGGTACGGTTTGCCGTCGGCGTCGAGCTGGTCCGGCCGAAAGCGGCTTACTTGATTTGGCTCGGCAGCATCAACTGCCGGCTTCCGCAAGTCGATGGTGGTGTCCGCGAAGCGATTCTCTTTGATCGGCGTTTTGGTCAGCCTCTGAAAAGGGCCAATCGCTCGAACCGCGCCGACGCTCGGTTCATCCAAAGGCGGCGTATCCATCTTCAGCCGGAGAATCTGGTCCTCGGACAGCACTTCGACGACGGCACGCTCGATGTGATAGCCGGCGATGTCATTCGCAGCGGGCGCGGGCCAAGTCAGGCGTGCTTCGGTGGGCGAGATCATCGATACGACCAAGCCTTCCACGGTCCGTGGCTGCGTCCGCACTTTCGCGCTGGCTGCTCCGTCTTTCCCTTCCTGGAACGCCGTCACGAAGTAGTAGTGGATTAGCCCCGGTGGGAGCCCGTCATCGCGAAAGGGCGAATCCCTTACGGTTGCGACTTTCTTGTAATCCACGCGCCAGGGCGAAGCGCCTGTCCCCCGGTAGACTGCATATCCGCGAACGCCTTTGGCGACACTCGGCTTCCAGGAAACGATTGCGCTCGATTCCAACGACGTAACGCTCACATCTGGCGGCGGCGTTGGTTCACGGTCCACTTTGGCCTCGGCGTAGCGATAGGTCCAAATTTGCTGCTCACGCTGGACGCCCGGAAAGCGCGGCGACGGCGTGCTGAAATTCTCCATGAGCACGACGTTTTGATCGGGTACATACGCCATAATGCGGCGGCGATTGCCGTCGCCCGGCGGCGACTGGGGCGGGTTCATCTTTTTCCACTCGTTCTTGCCGGCGTCGAAGGCCCAGGTCTCATAATGTCCCGCGGCAATGTCCTTGCCCTTCGTCTTGTCGATGGCGCGGATCGACGCCACGATCACCTGGTTGCGCTCGTCATAAGCAAGAACAGCGTCGTTGCGGTCGGTGGGCGGCTGCACGGCCGGCGCGAGATCGCGCCATTCGTTCTTGCGCAAATCGTAAGCCCAGGTGTGCGGGTCGTCGGAGAACTGCGAGCCGAAGAGGATGTGCAGCTTGCGGGCGGAATCGTAGGCCATGTTGCCGGAGCTGCGCGGCTTAGGCTGTTCCTTGGGATGCATGCGCGTCCAGGCGTTCGTGTAAGGATCATAGACGAGCGTGCCCTCGGTGCTGCCTTCACCGCCGAAAACGACGACGACCTGGTGATCGCCGTCCCAGGCGGCGCAACGTAAGGGATGCTGCCGCGGCGCGGGCAGCGAGCGCCGATCGCGCCAGGTGTTGGCCGCCAGGTCATAACTCCAAACCGCGGAGTTGTTGAGGTAGATTTCGCGGAACCACTGCCAGCCGTGGTTGCCGCTGAAGCCGGCGAAACGCAGGTAACGGCCCTGGACGGCGTCGAAGACGTTTTGCTGGGCGCAGCAAACGCCGGGCGGCGCGAGGTTCGGCTCCTTCAATGTCCACTTGGCAGTCGCCGGATCGTACACCCACGTCTCGGCGTTCTGTTCGCCGCCGCCGCCCTGATTGTGGCCGGCCCAGCGGATGACGACTTTGTGCTTGGTGTCGTAGGCCAACGCCGCCTCGTAACCCATTCCCGGCGACGGCGGCCCGTCTTTGCTCGGGCTGCGCTTGACCCAAGTATTTGGTTGCTGCTCCAACGCGGGCAGATCGGTGAATGCGTACGAGACGATTAAGACAATCGGCGCGAACGAAACAAAGAACACGCGTGCCATGATGTTGCCCCCCCTTGTTAACAGGACAACGGAGAATGAAGAACCGAGAATGAGCATTTGTTCTTCATTCTCGGTCGTTCGCTCTCCGTTGTCCGGTTGTTTCTAAACGAAAAAGCGTCTGACAATGTCCCCCTCACCCCCAACAACTCTCCCTCAAGGCGAGGGGAGACAGATGACAGTGTCACTCAGGATCACTTCCTCGGCAATCTTTCTTTTGCTGCGCTTCGTCTTGAATTCAACTAAGAAGTCGCTTGGCGAGCCGAGCCGCGTGAGCGGCCGGGTGCGTCGTCAGGCGACGCACCCGACGCCTTACGGCGTACGGCTCGCCAACCCTGAAGTCTCCCGCAACGCCGTATTGGAGAATTCGCAATGTCTCGGACGATCGCCTTTGTCTGCGTCGCATTACTTCTTCAAAGTGCACGTCTACATGCTCAAGATCCCAAAGCGGTGGATCCTTTGAAATCGGCCCGCGACAAGGGCTTCGCCTGGCTGGTCAAGAACCAGACCAAGGACGGCGCATGGGGCAAGACACACAAGGTCGCCGTCACCAGCTTTGGCTGCCTCGCCATACTGTCGTCCCATGAAGAACCGTTCGACGGCGAGCACGGCAAGACGCTCATCAAAGGATTGAACTTTCTGCTGTCTCAACAGAAGGACGGCATGTTCGAAAAGCAAGGCCATTCCTGGATTCACACGCAGGGCTTCGGCACCCTCGCGCTTTCCGAAGCCTTTGGCCGATCCCATTTCTGCAAGGTCAAGCCTGACATCGATCTCGACAAGATCAAAGACGTGGTCGCCAAGGCCGTCGTAATCATCGGCAAGAATCAGTCGACTTCCGGCGGCTGGTGGTATCATCCCGGCTCGCCCAATCAGCACGAAGGCTCGACGACGGTTTGCGCCGTGCAGGCGTTGGTCTCCGCCATGAATTACGACATCGCTATCGACGAAAAGGTCTTGGATAAAGGCTTCGAATATCTCAAGAAATGCCAAACCAAAGAGGGGGGCTTCAACTATACGCTCGGCGACGGCCAAAACATGAAAGAAGGCACCGCCGCCGCCGTCGCCACCTTGGGCCTCATGCAAAAGTTCGACTTCCAAGTCATGATCAACGGCTACAACTTTCTCCTCAAAATCACGCCGGCGACCATCAGCAACGAGCGCTTCCCCTATTACGGTCACTTCTACGGCACCATGGGCATGCGCCTGTTGTGGGAGGAATACAAGTCGGACAAGACGTTCAGCAAGAACACGAAGGAGTACATCGCCGGCGTGCAGAAAGACCTCTTATCGTGGCAGCAGCCCGAAGGGACCTGGCCGGTCAAGGCATTCATGATCAACCAGGAAGACGCCGGCTACGCCACGGCGTTTGCGCTGTTGGCACTCAGCCCGTCGGACGGTCGCCTGAGCATCTATCAGCGCGAGCCGCCGAACCTGCCGAAGAAGAAATAGATGCTAATTCTTCGCATCGGGCCAATTCATTGTGGGCTGCGGACGAGGAGGGACGGTTTGGCGTCGGAAAAAGACAGCAACGGCGAGGAGGCCGATCGCCAAGCCATGGAGGACGGACGAAAGCAAGGACAGCATTTCGACAAGTTGCATGCCCGATACGTTGAGTTGAAGAAGAAGAAGCAACGTCAATTGACCAGTGTCGGCGAACAACCAGATTACCGCTGCCAAAAAGGCGAGAATGGCAGGACCGGGATTTCTCCTCCAGTTTGCAATCGCGAGGATCAGAACTAGCATTTCAGCCAGCAACGACGGCCCAAAGTGCAGCAGCATCTGCAAGTAAAACGGAACGGTATCGACCATCGTTATTTCCCTCCGCCCTGGTCGAATCGGCCGACGAATCCGCCGCCCGCGCCCAACGGGATCGTAAGCCAATCCTCCCGGTTCACCGTGGTTGTTTCGAACCGGACCGCCGCAGCCTCGGCCGGATCGTCTCGAATCACGTGCGCCTCATGCTTCCCCGCTCGCAGAAACGAAAGCGGCAGCTTCAGCGTCAAGGCATCCGGCCCATTCACGATCGCCAAGAACCAGGTCTCGCCGCTGCGACGCGCGAACGCCGCGACTTCGCCAATCGTCGAGCAGGGCAACACAATCGTTTCGTCCCACACACTGGGAATGCTCTTGAGCATCGGACCGCAGGGATTGTCGAGGATGTTCTTGGGATGCGCCGCATAGAGGAACAGGGGCGCGGTGAAGACGACGGCCGTGGCGGCCTGGTGCGCCCAGGACGTGTCCGCGCGGCGCGCGCCGACGTGCACGGCGGTGTAATCGGCGTGGCCGGCCAGGAAGCGCGTGAAGGGCAAAGTCGCATCGTGCCGGGCCCGTGTTTTGAGCCGGCTTGATTCCATGCCGCGCACCGACTCGCGCACCAGCTCGTTCGGCCAAGTCCTGGCTTCGCCCGTCGGCTTGGTGCTGCCGTGGAAATTGACCATGAGACGGTGCTCAGCGCACTCGCGCAAGAGCACGTGATAGTAATCGATAACCTCCTTGGCGTCGTGGTCGAAGAAGTCGAGCTTGACGCCGACAATACCCATGTCGCGGCATTTTTGGAAAAAGGCGCGGCGGGCTGCAGGGTCGCGCAATGTTTTCGAGCGCTCCCACAGCCAGATGCCGACGCCGTGCTTTTTGCCGTAGTCAACGAGTTCGCGCAACTCGGCGTCGCTGAAGCGCCGCCAGAATCCTTCGACGACGTTGTGCTCGAAGCCCAATTCGCCCGCGAGCCGACAAAACTCCTTCATGCCCTCGAGAGTGCTGTCGCCGCCATCCATGTACTTCCACACCGCCCGACCGGGCCGAAGCCACTCCGTGTGCATCCCTTTGGGAAACAGCTTTGGGTCCGGAGGCGGACACAGATTGTGGATGACGTCGCTGTTGACGAGCGTGTTCAGATCGCCGCCGACCAGGATCACGCGCCAGGAAGAAGTGATCGTTCCCGCAATAGCGGCCGGTTGGCAGAGTCGCTCGATGTCCACTTTGAAGCGCAGTCGAAAAGGATACGAAGGCGGATGCTTATGGCCCAGCGCCAACGTGAAACCACGGCGGCCATCGGCCTCGAGCGCCATACCGGCGTAATTTACCAGGGCCGCCTCGGTAATCGATGCGTAGCCAACGTTGCCAGGCAGCTTGAACGTCACAGGCGGCGCGGCCCATTCGCCCGCTTTCACTTCGGCGATTTCCTTCCGCTCGTGAACGCCTTCGTAGTGCCCCTCCAGGTCGTGGTACCAGACTGTGCTTCCGACCGGCAAGATAAACGCCGTGGCCTCGTCGGGCACGCGCGGCCGGTCGCTTGCGGGAATGATGTGGCGAAACGCGACACCGTCATTGAAGGCCCGAACCTCCAGCGTATAGCGCAGCTTGCTGGCCGAGTGCGTGCTGGGAATCTTCACGCCGTTGCAATGGTTGAGCGCTTCGGCATGAACGCCGCGCCACGGGTATTTCTCATTGATCTTGAAGGTTTCCGGCTTGGCCGTTTCGACGCCGCGGGTCAGGTCGACGCCGTCAAGGAGTATCCCAAGCGCCGATGATTCGATCACCGGATTGTTGCGAAACGTGATGCGGTAGCTCAACTGCACCTTGTCGCGCACGAGTAACTGAAATTGCACGGCGCCGTCCGGGCTGGCCACGGTGACATCGTTTTGCGCATGAGCAAGTGAGGCGTGCGCAAACGCAGCCGCAACGAACCCGCACCGAACTGCAAACGAGCAAGTGTAGTGATGCTTCGCCTCTTGAGGCATTGGTGCATTCTCCGTGCGGATCTGAGTGCAGGATCGAATTTATGAGCGCAAGACCTGGCGATGTCCTTGTAACCCGCCTTGCGGGCATAGTCCAGCGCCGCCATTCCTTTCTTATTTGGCCGATACACCGGCTCGGGCCTTCACTTTTGAATGTGAGGCATGGGGGGCTTCCGCCGGCAACTATGCATCGCCAGTTGGCCCATAGAGCGAGTGGCCGTAGCTTACACCGCTGAACATCAGCGCACACCCATTCCCTGTATCGTAGGATCATGCTAGAATGCCGAAAAGAAGCGGCGGAGTGCACGCGAGAAATGAGCCAGTCCAGCGATTCGACAGTGCGAGACTACTTTCGGCGGGATCAAAGAAGCGGAATCAGCGCGCCGGATTTGTCCAAGGACTACACGTTTGCGGAGCACATTGTGCATGCCCGTGGCAAACGGGGTCAAATGACAAGCGTCTCTTTAGATCTTGGCAAGATTCGGGACTTCGGCGACACCGACTACAAACTAGATCGAAAACGACTCGTGGACGACGGTCATCCACTCGTTGAGCACGAAGCATTGCTCGATGAATTGCGGCGAGTTGTGCGCGAAGAGGAGAAGGCGGAGCGTTTGCAAGCGGCTCAGGCGTTGCGATACGCAACGAAGCGGAAAGAAGGTCTGGTGAAGTGGACCTTCGACACGTCCGGAATTGCCAGGAAGGACTTGATTTCCTGGGCCGCCGGAAAGGTGCAGCTCTATTTCACTCGGGTAGGCTGATGGACGAGTTGTTTAGCTGTCGTAACTGCATTCACAACAGCGGCCAAAGTCTAACGATTGGACGCGGAGTTGGATTCTGCTTGCAGCACGACTCCGTGATTCCAGAGCCGGAGCGCACAACTTGCAAGTATCTCCATCGAAAAGACCTGCCCCAATTCGTCGTCGAGGAAGGCATTCGCGAGCACGCGGCTGAATTCGCCGTGTTTCCGCGCTTGGCCTCCTTAAATACCAAGACGCCAATTGAACGCATTCCATATAGCGAACAATATCAATGGGAACAGAATAGCTTCGATCCCATCGTCCACAGCATCGCTCAGTATTACAAGGTCGAACCGCGTTGGGTGCTCATCTCCGCTTTCGCAGGCGGCGTCGATGGACGCCATTCTCTCACGCACGGCTCATTGATCCGCCATTACATGGACCGCTGCGGCACGTGGACAAGTTCTTACCGTCTTGTGTTGGGACTCTTGAAAGAAATTGATGTTGAGCCGCAATTCGCGGCCGAGGCACTTGTTCAATCCCAGAATGGCGCGCCCAGCGATGCCTCGTTGTTGGACGCCGTTTGGGACGTGGTTTACGTCCGCTTGTCCGCTATCCAAGAATATGGCTGGCACGCTGGCCTAGAACCCTTGATGTGGGCAAGCGATACCGTCAACGGCGGCTTAAGCAAGATGAACTGGTCGCGCTTGCAAGAAGAATTCCACCAACATCGCGACGCCTGGGTCCATTTGGTCATCGAGCATGCCAAGCAGCACGACGCGTTCTTTCCGGCTGCGGACCGAAACTCACCCATCGAGCACGAAGACGAGGGCTGAAGTATCTCGATTACAAGTCTGAATAAGTCGATTGACTGAAGTCTCCACCAGCCTGCCTCCAAATGGTCTGATAGCCAACTTGGTTGAATCAGGCCCTATATTTATGGAGTTTCGCTCCATGGCGACACGAACAAAACCTCGACGCAGTGAGGTCGCTGAAGGCTACTTTCGCCTTATCGTCGAACTGCCGCTGGCGTCGATCAAGTCCGAAGCCCAACTCGCAGGAGCGCAAGCGATGATCGACCGTTTGCTGGCGCATGGGGCGCTCGACTCCGGCGAGACCCAATATCTCGATGCCCTGAGCGATCTGGTCGCGGCCTATGAAGATGTCCATTACCCCATCGAGCCGGCTTCCGACGCCGACATGCTGCGGCATCTCTTGGAAGCCAAGGGCGTCACGCAGGCCGAACTCCATCGCGGCACCGGCATACCCAAGTCCACCATCTCCGAGGTGCTGTCCGGGAAAAAACCGTTCAGCAAGGCGTTGATTCGGACATTGGCAGATTATTTTGGCGTGGATCGCAGCGTGTTGGCGATAAACTTGTAATGCCTTGTTGGATTCAACTCCGAAGCATATGGGAGGCGGGGTTTTCGAAGTAGGGACGAGCTATGCCGCTCAATATCGGCGTCGGCAGAAAAAGTCTCAATTCATGCCGCCCATTGTGGGACGAACCTGGTTTTTGCTTCCTCGACGACGAAGGCTATTACTGGTTTCTGCATCCCCTGTTTTGGGAGCTGGCTGAGAAAACCGGCCAGTACATCGACTTGTATGGCGATGCCGCCTTCAGCGGAGAATCGCTGCGGGAATTGGAGCGAGTCCTCGTTCAAGCGCGCGCACAGGTCCTGGCGCAACCCGAAAGTTGGAAAGTAAAAATCGGCACCCTGTTAGATCCCGTGCACAAAAAGCAGCTATACGCGCGGGTTACGCGCGAGGAGTTTCTCAAGTTGCTGCGCGAATGGCGGCGCGTGATTCGCCGCGCACGCGCGCGTGGCCGTCGAGTGGTGTGTTTTGGAGATTGACGGGCGAGTCAAGCCGGGTATTCGGCGCTGACGCGCGTCAGGTTTCGTAGTTTTCCTTGACAATGGATCGCCAAGCGCGGACCTTACAGGCGGGATTCATCTCTTGAGCGCTTGGAGGCCCGTCATGAAGCCATCTCTCGCCGCCGTCGTGTTGTGCCTATCGGGCGCTTTCTTGGTGCTGAGCCCGCCCCGGCCCGCCTTGCGTGCCGAAAAGCAACAACCCGATGCCGCCGCCAAAAAAACCGTCAAGGTAGCCGGGTACGCCTGGACGCCGGAAGAGGCCGCGGCCCAGCTCCAGTTGCATCCACGCGACCCGTTCCTGCAATACGCGCTCCTGCAGTGGGAACGCCGGCAGCAACCGCTGGATATGCCGCCCGAGAGGGAGCCGGCGGAAGACATGTTCGGCGCTAATCGCCGTGAGGGATTAGACTTGTTCAGCTTGTTCAGCGGCACGCTCGCCATCCAAGAAAGCCTGCAACGCGATGCCCTGACTCGGCGACGCAGCGCTCAGCGCCCTGAAGACGAGCCGATCCGAATGCCGTGGAAACTGTTGCCGATCGCCGATCTGGCGGGCCCGACCATCCGAGCGCATCCATGGGAAACCATGCTCGCCGGCAAGAAACCGGAGATCTCCAGGCTGTCGCGGTGCGTGCCGGACGATTTCTTTTTCGCCGAGTTTCGCTCCGTCAGCAAATTGCTCCAATGTCTCGAAGTCACGGAGCAGTGGGGCCAGTTCTTGCAGCAGCAGTCGCTACGGGATAGCAGCCGCCACCCCACACGCGAGCGCATCGAGCGGCAACTGGCGCTTGAGACAGGCACGATATTGAGACTGTTCGCCGATGCCGTAATCGACGAGATCGCCATCACCGGCAGCGATTTGATGATCAGGGAAGGAAGCGACGTGAGCGTGCTGTTCCGCTACAGCCGGCCGGAGGTTTTTCAGAAGCAAATGGATTTGCTGCTTGTCAAGGCCGCAGAAGCGCATCCCGACATTCAGCGCAACACCGGAAGAACACTGGGCGTGGACTACATGCATGTCGCGAGTCCGGATCGGTCGGTGTGCGCCTATGCCGCCTATCCGGAGCCGGGGTTGTATGTTCGCAGTAACTCGGCTGTGGCCCTTGAACGCGTGCTGGAAGCGGTGAAGGGGCGAAAAGCTGACGGGTCGCCGGTGCGCCGGCTCGGCGAAACCGCGGAATTCCAATATCTGCGCACGCTTTTGCCGCGCGGCGCCGCCGAGGAAGACGGTTTCGTTTACCTTTCCGATCCGTTTCTGCGCCACTTCGTCGGCCCGCAGCTCCGGATCACGGAGCGGCGACGATTGCTGTGCTTCAATCACTTGCGCATGATCGGCCATGCTGCGCAGCTCTATCGCATCGAACAAAGGAAAAACCCTCCTTCGCTCGAGGCACTGACCCAAGCGGACTGCTCCCCTAAGATCAACTTCACCCCGATCGACGTCAAGCGCTGCGGGCTCTTGCTGGACCAATTAGCGTCGCCCAGATTCGACTTGCGCGATCAGGCGACGGCGGATTTGAAGAAAATGGGCGAAGGCGTGATCCCCCATCTGCAGCGCGGACTGCTGCATGCCCAACAATTGGAAGTGCAGCGGCGGATGCAGGGATTGCTAAACTGGTTTTCGCAAAGGGACGTCATTCTGGCGTGTCCGTCCGGCGGGAAGTACTCCTTGGGCGACGACCGCCAAAGCGCCCGCTGTTCGCATCATGGCCACGCGCATTTCATGACCCCGTGCTGCGAGATTCCCATCACAGAGGTAACCGCCGAGGAGGCTGAACTCTACAAGCAATTCCTTGAAGATTACAACCAACACTGGCGCGAGTATTTCGATCCCATCGCCTTGCGCATCCAGATTAACCCTAAACGCTTTCGCGTGGAGACGGTCATCCTGCCGCTCATCGACAATTCCATCTACACGGCAATGGCCAAAGCGTTCGGCGGTCCGGCAGAACTGCTCGATGCCTTGCCGGTGCCAGTCCGCAATCTGTTCAGCCTGAACGTACGGCTGCGCGACGAACTGTTTCAAGAGTTGGAATCGAGCGCGCAGAGCTCTTGGGTGCGCGGCAAACTGCGAGGCGAACTTGCTTTCGTGCCGGGGTTAGGCGGTGTGTTTGCCTTGTCGCCGCAACTTGGTTTCCCAGCCGCGCTGCCTGGGCCGGCCACTCTAGATGCCAGCCCCCTGCAATGGAACGGTGACGATGCGGATGTAATCGGCGACTATTTCGGCTCGGTGGAAGCATTCCGGAAACTGAAGTTTCAGGAGTTACTTAGCAAAGGCTTGGCAAGGCAATTTGGCCTTCACGTATACGACCAGGCCCTGATGTTCGACATGAATTGGGCCTTGTTGGGCGCGGGCGCCGCTGAAGAGAGATACGCTTCGCTCGCTTTGATGATGTATGGGTTTTACGGCGCGGCATTCCTAGCCCCGGCCTATCTCTCCGCGCCCGTGCGTGATCCCAAGGTCGTGGACGAATTCTTAGAGCGACTCGACAATCTTTTGCCAAACTTCGGGCACAAGATTCACGCAGAAATGGATCGACTACGAGATGTCTACAGACTTGATTTTTACAAACTCACGGCCAATGGGAACATGAAAGTGCGCTCTATCGGCATCCGGTACGGGCCGTTGCGGTTTCGCTTCTTCATTGCCCGCATCGGCAACGGCCTCTACATCGCCAATCAGCCGTCGGTGCTCGAAGACCTGCGCGTTGCAGAAGCGGTACGAACAAAAGCCATCGCCGCCGGACAAGCCATCGACCGCGGCCCATCGGGCCATGCGCTGATCCGGCTGCGGCCGTTGCACTGGAACTTGGCGCTACCCGGCTTTCGCCTTGGTTGGGCGGAAAACAACCGCGAGGCCTGCCTGAACAACCTTGGGCCATTGTCGAGCGCCGCCCGCGCCTTCGCCGCCGAGCAACGATCCAAGCCGGACGCTTCGTCTTGGAACGACCTGCCGCGCCGCTACGCCGAAAACATGTACGGCTTGCAGTTTTATTGCCCGGACGACGGCAGCTACCAGCTCAGTCCCGACGGCAAATCCGTCTCGTGCAGTCTGCACGGCTCCGGCCTCGAACCCCGCCAGGCCGACGCCCCCGCAAAGAACAGCAACCTCGAACGCCTTATGCGTGACTTCGCCGATATGACGGCGACCTTGACATTTCTTAAGGATGGACTGCGGGCCGTGGTGGTGATCGACCGGAAATAGGCATGAATCGATTGTTTGGGGGAGTATGATCAAAATCAACTGCGGCGAGCACCTGGTGCGCCTCTAATCGACTATCAAGCCGCCAAGCAGACCAGGCTGAAACGGCCAGCAGCGCGAACACGAGGCAACAAAGCGCGGCCAGCGCCGGTCCAGGCGTTGGGAATAGCAGGCAACCCAGCACAAGGACACAGGCGGCGGCCGCCAAGCGCGTGCGGCAGCGCCATTGCAATGCGCGCCGGACAGCGGCAGCATCCCGGATGTACGGTTGAGGCCCATGTTTATTCAATTCCTCTATGAGAAATCCGTGTTGCGCCATCACCCGGAGAGCGCCACGCCGCACCGCCTCGCGAACCGCGGCCGTTTCCCCGTCGTTGGCAAGGTCTTTATCCAGCCGTCGCAGCGCGTTTTCCGCCGAACTTGAAGTTTCAGCCTCCACAGCGTCGTCGTAGGCTTGGCCATAAGCCAAGCTACCGTCGGCCAATCGGTACAGCGACAGATGCCGGCAGCGCGCGAGCCGGCGGACGATGCGGCGAAGCGCCGCCCGCGGCGGCACTTGCTCCAGGGTGCGTTCCGCAAAGGCCGAGCAGGATTCTTGTTTCGCAAACGTGCAGCGGATGCAGGCGAAGGGGCCGCGCCCGGTCAGTCGCCGGCGATAGTACCGAACCAAAGTCAAGAGAATAGACTGAATCATGGAAACGTCACCCCGGAACGCAATCGAAGCCGCCGCAGTCGATGCCACCGGCGGAGGCGTCGGCGCACGCCGAGCCGCCTTGTGCAACGACGTCGACCGCCGAGCCCGCTACCTGGGCCACGTCGGCTAGCCCGGCGGCAGCAGAAGCGGCGGTGTCTGCAGCAGCGGCACCGGGGTCCACAGCGCCTATTCCTGCCTCGACAAGCTCCACGCCCGCCTCACCAACCCAGTCGCCCCAAGGCTGGTGTTGCGCATGCTGGGCGCTCTGCTTTTTCGACAAGGGCGCCAGCAAAGATAAATCGACAAGCAGGCCGTCGCGGATGCCGAAAAACGGCAAACCGGCGGCAGGGAGGATTTCAAAGCCTTGGCCCAGTCCACGCTTTTTGCGCGCGGCTGCCGCGGGCCGCAAATTGACGGGGGCGTCCGGCACTCTGCGCAAGGCAGCATCGGCATTCTTGAGCAACTCCCGGTCCTGAAGCAACGCTGTTTCCAAAGCTTGCAGGAGCCCGATCGAACGCCGCAGAAAACGCCGCAAGCCGTTTTCCAGCACGCGGCGGTGATACTTGAGCAACCGCTCGTGCGCCTCGCGGACGCGGCCTACGATCTCCGGGCCCGTGGCCGCGGCGACCATGGCCGGCCCGACGAGGCGCTTGTAATAGCGAATCTCCAAGGCATTGTCGCCCCTCGCCCTCTGGGAGAGGGGTTGGGGGTGAGGGGACTGGCGAACGGCAAGAGCCAGCCATCGGCCTCCTTTGCGGTCGAGCGCTCGCACGCGCGCTTCCAAACCGGCGGCGACCGCTTCCTTCTTTAACAAAAGCAACCAGCGCTCCAGGTGCAAGTTCTTGTGCAAAGGCGCCCTCCCATCGTACCGGCCGCACATCATGGTAATCGGCATGCGCGGCGGTAAGCAATTGCCGATTCGTTATACAGATGCTTTCTTCGTGCCGTTTCTCACTCACATCAGACTCGTATGATTCACGACATTCCTCGAGCAGTGCGTCCATAAAATCAACTTTGGAGACCGGCATCATTCACCGGCCCGAAGGAGGCTGCCATGTCGATACCTCGTATCGTGTCCGATAGTGGATTCGCGCGGGCCCGTCTGCGACAATTCCTTTGTGCGGCAATTCTGTCGGCCGGCGGCTGCACGGCCGATCCGACGCCGAATGCGACTACGCCGACTCAAGAGAAGAAGGACTCGGCGGCGGCCAAATGGGACACGCAACGCCGCCAGATGGTCGAGGAACAACTCATGGCGCGAAAGATCAAAGATGCAAAGGTCCTCCAGGCCATGGGCCGCGTGCCGCGCCACGAGTTTGTGCCCGAAGACTGCCGCGATCTCGCCTATCGCGACGGCCCGCTGCCTATCGGCCAGGGCCAAACCATATCGCAGCCATATATCGTCGCCCTCATGACCGAGGCCGCGGCCCCAAAACCCGGTCAGAAAATGCTCGAAGTCGGCACCGGCAGCGGCTACCAGGCGGCGATCTTGGCCGACTTGGGCGTCGAGGTGTATTCGATCGAGCTGCTTCCCAAGCTGGCCGAAGAGGCGGCGACGCGCTTGAAGCGGCTGGGTTACGCCAAGGTGCAAACTCGAACGGGCGACGGCTATTTGGGTTGGCCTGAAGCCGCGCCGTTTGACGCGGTGGTCGTGACCTGCGGGGCCGACCATGTGCCGGCGCCGCTCTTCGAGCAGCTCAAGCCAGGCGGCGTGCTGGTGATTCCCGTCGGCAAAACAGGCGACCAGGTGCTGCGCGTAATTACAAAAGGACCAAAAGGGGAAAAGCAGGTGCGCGAACTGGGACCGGTGCGCTTCGTGCCGCTACGCCGCCCAGGCGACATGCCCGAGTAATATCATCACATTACCGTTAAGTTGGCGAAGTGCTTTAGCTGCTCGTACGCACTGATGCCGTTGTGATAGCCTGCCATAATTCGGCGATCCCCTCACCGCTCTTGCTGCTTACTGGCACAATCGACGGTGCGGGCCGGCTCGAAAGAGACAGCATGCCGCGCACCTGAGCCGCGGTGTCCTGGGCGGCGGGCAGGTCGGCTTTGTGCACGACGACCACGTCCGCCACCTCGAGGATGCCCGCCTTTTCCCATTGCAGTTCGTCGCCCGTCTCGGGCTGCAAGAGTACGACCAAGACATCGGCGAGCTTGCGGACTGCTGTATCCGCTTGCCCAGCGCCGGCAGTTTCGAGCAGGATGAAATCGAAGCCGAACGCCCGAAAGATCTGGATCATCGCGGGTAAATGGGCGGCAAGCGCGCCCTGGTCCGGCGCAGTCGCAAGGCTGCGGATGAACACGCCGTCGTCGAGCCGGCTGCCCATGCGGAAGCGGTCGCCCAAGAGGGCACCGCCGGTGAGCGGACTCTGCGGGTCGCAGGCAATCACTGCGACGGAGGTCCCCTCACCCCCAACCCCTCTCCCGAGAGGAGAGGGGAGTCTGTCGCACCCCTCACCCCCAACCCCTCTCCCTGAGGGCGAGGGGAGACCGCTGGCGCCCTTGCCACCAAGGGGCGAGGGAAGCGATCGGATATGATCGATCAGCTTGCCGATGAGAGTGCTTTTGCCGACTCCGCCGCTGCCGGTGAACGCGATGACCGGTGCTGGTTTTTCGGAAACGGGTGGAGATTGCAATTGGTCGGATTGCACGTCTGTTTGGCCGGCCAGCGTCAACAGCCGCGCCAGCGCGTTGCGGTCCTTGTGCCGAAAGCGTGCGAGCAATTCGTCAAGCATGCGCGGCCTCGCTGTAGCCGCGAACGTGGGCAACGATCTCGTCGAGCGTCGTGCCCGGCCCGAACACGCGCTGCACTCCCAAAGCGAGCAGCTTGGCCACGTCGGCTTCGGGGATGATGCCGCCCACGAGAACCTTGACGCGCGCGAGATTGGTGTCGCGCAAGAGTTGCAACACGCGCGGCACCAGCGTCATGTGCGCGCCGGACAAGAGGCTCAAACCGAGCCAATCGGCGTCCTCCTCGGCGACGGTTCGCACAACTGCTTCGGGAGTTTGCCATAAGCCGGCGTAGATGACGTGCATGCCGGCGTCGCGCAGGGCGCGGGCCACGACCTTGATGCCGCGGTCGTGGCCGTCCAGGCCCACTTTCGCGAGCACGATGCGCACCGGCGGGGGCTTTTCATTCATCATGGCATTCTACCACGTTGTGTTTCTAATTAGTGAGGCGAACATTCCTGTTTGCCCAAACGAACCGAGGCAGTTGGGCAAACAAGAATGTTCGCCCCAGGTAATTATCCGGCAAACGAAAGTGATTTCCGCTAGGCAACATTTTGTTGAGCCGCGGGCAGAAAGAGCGGCCCGGCGGGCATTGGCATGCCATTAGGACCGACCGCGTCGGACGCGCCGGTCCAGGAATGTTGCCGGAGGCTGCCGAGCACGCGTTCGGCGAGGGTGACGGCGCGCAGACCGTCGTGGCCGCTGACGCGCGGCGGGTTGCCGGTTGTCAATGCGTGTAAGAAGTCACGCAGTTCCGCAGTGAGTTGATCGTGCTTTTGGCCGTCGAGGACCAAGGTCTCGAAATGCCGGGTAAACAACTCGTCTTTCAGCTGGCTGCGCGAAGCGGGATCGAGCTTGGCCGGGTCGAGTCCATGGGCGCGGACGTGGGCGGCCGGTTGCACCAAGGTGACGCGGCGCTGACCAAAGTCCAAGCCGGCATAGCCTTCCGGCCCCCACAGGTGCATGTGCCGCTGCGGCGATCGATGCGCCCGACTGGCGGAGACGTCGGCGACGATGCCGTTGGCGAAACGCAAGCGCGCCGTGGCCAAATCTTCGTACTTTCCAAAGACGCTGACGCCGATCGCTTCGACCGATTCGACTTCCGACCGCGCCAGCGTCTGGATGAGATCGAGATCGTGGACCATGAGATCGAGGACGACGCCGATGTCGGTGGAGCGGCCGGTGAAGGGGCCGAGTCGCTCGGCGCGAATGTACTTGGGCTGAAGCGTTCGCCGCTGCAATTCTTCGAAAGCAGGATTGAAACGCTCGATGTGGCCTACTTGTAGGAGCGCGTCGTTTTGGTTCGCCAGCTCGACCAGATGGGCGGCCGCCTCTACCGTTGCGGCCAGCGGTTTCTCGACGAGCAGGGAAATGCCGCGCCGGAGAAACTCGGCGGCGACCGGCTCGTGCACCGTGGTGGGCACGGCAATGCACGCGGCGTCGACGAGGTTTAGGAGCGGCCAATAGTCGCTGAAGGCTTGCGTGCCCAGTCGCTTGGCGACGGCTTGGGACTGCTCGGCGTTTACGTCCGCGACGCCGACGAGATCGACTTCGCGCATCGTAGATAGGATTCGCGCATGCTCTTTGCCCAAATGCCCGACGCCGACCACAGCCATTCTCAGTTTGCTCATCGCAGGTAGAGCTCCTTAGGCGGCTGCTTTCTCTTTGAGCATTGCCGGCGCCAGCCTCGTGGACAGTTCCTTCACCAATTCGATGTTGTGCGGGTGGCCGGTGCGATAGGCGACGATGTGGCCGCGCACGTCGTGTCCCAAGAGGGCGAAGTCGCCCAGAATATCGAGGACCTTGTGACGCGCCGGCTCGTCGGCGAAGCGCAACCGGTTGTCGATGGGGCCGCGCCGCCCAAACACGAGCAGGTCGCGATAGGTCGTCCGCGGTCCGAGGCCTTGCCTGCGCAACTCCAGCGCTTCATCCTCGAGCAGAAAAGTCCGGCAGCCGGCGATGGCTTGCGCGAACGATTCCGGCGTGACGTCGCGCGTGTGGATTTGCGGGTGAATGGGCGACTGCATGCCATAGTTGAGCAGGTAGCTGACGCGCAACTCGAGATTCTTCGGCGGATGCAGGGCGATGGCGGCGTCTTGGAAGCGAAGGACGACGCTCGAGTCCACGGTCCAGATCGGTTTTTTCGCCGGTTGTGAAACGACGCCGGCTAGTTGCAACGCACGCGCGAAACCCAGAGCCGACCCGTCCATGCCCGGCGGCTCGGGCGCGTTCAGCTCAACCAAACAGTTGTCGATGCGCAGCCCCACCAAGGCCGCCAATACGTGTTCGACGAGTCCGATTTGCAGTGGCCCGTGGCCCAAAGAGGTGCGCCGCTGCGTGCCGCTCACATGCTCGACTCGGGCCGGGACAGAGTAGACGCCACGCTCCGCGTGGGGTGACTCCACAACCCCACGCGGAGCGTGGGGACTACGGTCGGTGCGCATGAAAACGACCCCGGTGTCCAACGGGGCCGGCTTGAAGCGCACCTCTATGTCTTTACCGGTAATGAAGCCTATTCCCGCCGTTCCCGCCGGCCGGCCGATAGTGCGTTGCGGGCGATAGCCGAGTAATCTCACGATGGTCGTCCTATCGGAGGATATGAAAGGGTGAAGGGGCAAAAGGGAGAAAGGGTGAGTGTTCCGACAAGCCTTCACCCTTTCACCTCTTCACCCTTTCACCCTTTCCCAAATCACTTCTTACCAACGCCTAGTTCTTACCCGAGACTCCTGAAGTCGGCACAACCCCGCCCGCGCCGCGGAAGGCGGCGTTGAGCGTATCGGCGATGCCGGTGGAAATGTCGACACCGCCCACGAAGAAGAGCGGATTGGTGCTGCCCAAATCCATGCCGTTCATCTTGCGGTTGATATTCATGATTGAGAACAGGTCTTTCGAATCGACCTGCTCGCCGTAGCCCAAGACGAGGTGGAACCCATTGGCTTGGGCATAGCGGGCGGTGGCGTCCGACAATTCCTTGTACAGCGTGACGATCTGGTCCTCTTGCCGTTTGCCCACTTTGGTGCGCGCTTCCATGGTGAGGCCCTCCAACTTGTGCTTGAGCGACAAGAGGTACTGCTGGTAGGAATCACGCGTCTTCTCGTCGACCGTTTTGCCGTATTTTTCGAGCGCTTCGCCGTACTTTTTCATGTCGGCTTTGATCGCGTCTTCTTGCTTCTTGAAGGGATCCAAAAGCTTTTCCATTTCGGTCTTGAAAGCCATCGCTTTCTCGTACTTGGAAAAGACGAGGCCCACATTGACGACCGCAACGCGCGTGTGCGTCGGGGCTGGTTGCTGGGCATGCGCGCGGCCGGCGAAACCGAAGGCCACCAGCGCCGCCAACGAAAGAATGATGGTTTTCACGTTCGATCTCCTCTTTAAGTCCGGTTTTGGTTGCGATTTCGTTTGTGGGGCGAACATTCCTGTTTGCCCTAGGGTTTCGCTGATTCGCGAGGGCAAACAAGAATGTTCGCCCCACGTAAAACCAGCTATTTCTTCTGGAACGACGCCGGCGTGACCGGCGCCTGGCGTCCGCCGAGGGTGCGATAGCGCGCGTTCATGGCGTCGGCGACTGCGCCGGAGATATCCACGCCGGGCACGTGAAACAGCGGCGTCGTGCTGCCCAAGTCCATGCCCTTCATCTTTCGGGCGACATTGCTGAGCGTGAATAGGTCCCCTTCAAGCTGTTCAGCGTAGGTCAGCACGAGGTGGATGCCGTTCGCTTGTGCGTAGGCCTGGATCGCTTCTTGCAAGTCGCGGAAGAGCGTAATCACCTGTGCTTCTTGCTTGGTGACGATGAGCTTGGTTGCGTGGCGGTCGAGATCTTCGAGCTTGCGCTTGTTGTCGACGATGCCCTGTTCGTAACGGTCCTTTTCCTTGGGATTGAACTTGGGGTCCTTCATGGCCGCGGTCCAGTCAAGGATCTCTTTCTTGAGTTTCTCCCCTTCCAGACGATAGGGCATCAAGGTCTCGTCCAATTCGTGCTTATAGAACCTGGCTTTTTCGTATTTGTGCAAGACCTGTCCGACGTTGACGATGGCCACGCGCACTTGCGTGGGGGCGGCTTGCGCCAGCGCTCGGCCGCCGCAAAACGCGATGAGCCAGGCCGCCAGGCTCGCGACGAAGACGTTCCTCTTCACCGTTCCCCTCCTTGAGTTCCGGGACAGGTTGAATCCTGTCCTACGGATGGTTGCCCCCGAGCCCGGCCCGTATTCCGTTCGGACCTTCCCTCGACTTCGGGCATGACTTTCCGTCCCGATTTCGGAAAGATGAGTGCCGGTTTGTAACCCAGCCCCAAGACAGGGTCAAGGCCGAGTCGGGCAGCGCGGAGGGTGGAGCGCGGAGAGTGAAAAGGTGAAAGGGTGAAGGGGTGAAGGTGCCAAGGGCGAGCGCGAAACGCGAAGGGGTGAAGGTCTACGGTAACTCTGCAAGATGACAGGTACTGGCGAACTGGCGAAGTCGCCCCTTCACCCTTTCACCCTTTCACCCCTTCACTCTCCACTCTCCACGCTCCACTCTTCACGCCAGCGACTCGGCCTTGGCCCACATTGCGGCAATTGCTAACATTTCGCGGCATGCGATTGGCATGGATGTTAGGCCTGTTTCCGCTCGCGCTACTGGCGCTTGGCTGGATCGGCTGCGCGCGTGGGCCAACGCCGATGACGCCCGTTTCGGGCAAGGTCACCTATAAAGGCGCGCCCGTGCCCGGCGGCGCTATTGTCTTCACGCCTGACACGACCCGCGGCGAGACGGGACGCATCGCGCACGGCAAGATCAATTCCGACGGCAGCTTTCAGCTTTATACGGGCGAGACATTAGGCGTCGGCGCAGGCTGGTATCGCGTCACTGTGACGTCTTTTGCCACCGCATCGTTGCTGCCGGACAAGTATCGCGATCCGGATTTGTCACGTCTGGCCTGCGAGATCAAACCGAATCGCTCGAACTCGATCGATTTCAACTTGGATTGAGCATGAATCACTTTCTCCATGGCGTGGCGCGGGCGGTGGCCGAGACCTTCGACCTGGCGCCGCCCATTCTCGAGGTCGGCTCGTACCTCGTAACGGGTCAGGATCAGCTCGCGAATCTGCGGCCATTATTTCCGGGCAAAAGGTATGTCGGCTTGGACATGCGTCCGGGACCCGGCGTCGATTGCGTTGCCGACGTGGAAACTCTGCCGCACTCGGACGCTTCAGTCGGAACGGTGATTGCGCTGTCGGCGTTCGAACATGTGCGGCACTTTTGGAAAGGGTTCGAAGAGGTCCGCCGCGTGCTCAGGCCCGACGGAGCGTTGCTGGTGGCGTGCCCGTTTTATTTTCGCATTCACAATTATCCCGAGGACTACTGGCGCTTTACGCCGGCAGCGCTGGAAACGCTTTTGGACAGCTACCCTAGCAAGATCGTCGGTTGGCACGGGGCGCGGCATCGGCCCGCCAACGTCTGGGCAGTGGCCTTTCGCGAGCGCCGGCCCGCCGTCACCGCGTCGGAATTCGCCAAGTACAAGGCGCTGTTGGCGCGCTACGCCCGCGAGCCGGACGCCTCCTGGACGCGCCGGCTGCGCTATTGGCTGGCTGGGCTTCTGGGCGGCCGCAAGACGTTCGCGCCGTTCCTCGACCGCAATCGCTGGGAGACAGTATGCTTAAACTCGAGACTCCCGGACAAGTGGGGCAGGCATTCTTGCCTGCCGACAGACAAGAATGTCCGCCCCCCGACGGCAGACAGGAATGTCTGCCCCACGTCGACGTCACAGTCTGCATCGTCAATTGGAATTGCCGAAATCTCTTAGGGGGTTGCCTGCGCTCGTTAGTGCACCAGCCGCAGGGTGTTCGCCTGGAAGTGATCGTCGTGGACAACGCGTCGACGGACGGCGCGGCGGACATGGTTGCGAGCGAGTTTCCCGCCGTGCAGCTCGTGCGCAATGGTGGTAATGCCGGATTCGCACGGGCCAACAATCAGGCAGCCGCAAGCGCGCGCGGCCGATATCTGTTCTTTCTCAACAATGACACCGTAATCCCGCCCGGCGCGCTGGCCGAGCTCGCTGCGTTTCTCGAACGGCAACCAGCCACGCTATTGGTTGGACCGCGCTTGCGCGACGGCGCGGGCAACGTGCAAGCCTCTTGCCGGAAGCGCCCCACCATCGCCACGTTTCTGCATCGCACGTTGCTCTTGCGCTGGACCGGGTTGTTTCGCAAGCGGTATGAGGAGTATCGCGGCAAGAACCAATGCACTTTAGCGCCCGCCGACGCGGACGTGCTCATGGGGGCAGCCTTGATGATGCGCCGCGCCGATTTTTGGGCATTGGGCGGTTGGGACGAAGATTTCACCTTCGGCGGTGAGGATTTGGAATTGTGTTTGCGGGTCAAGCGCTTGGGCCGCGTGGTCTACGTGCCCGAAGTGGAGATTACGCATTTTGGCCGGGCCAGCACGCGTCAGCACCCCGCTTACGCCGCGCCGCACATCGCCGCGGGCTTCGTGAAGTACTTTCGCAAAGCCGGCGCGACGCGCACCGGGCTGTTTTTCTACAAGCTCGCGCTGACACTGGACGCGCCGCTGCAGCTCGCGGTTCGCGGCGTTCAGTTCCCCGTGCGGCGCTTGCTCGGACGCCGTCGCGCCGCCCAGCGCAGCCGCACTGCGCTGGCGGAAACGTGGTCCTTTCTGCGGCGCGGCCTCATCGCCTTTTGGCGATCGTAGAGTAGCCGAAGTCGTGAGACTTCGGCTGTAGCGGCCGTTCCGAGGTCTCACCACTTCGGCTACGTTGGCTAGGTTAGGGCGGACAGGTTGAAAACCTGTCCTACGAATCGTCGGTTCGCTTTTCATCTAAACCGCCGATTACATGCTGGTGGTTCAAGCGGTTGAATTGAGTCCCGCGCCGCAAGAAAAACGAGGTCGTCCATTGATAGTAGTTGACCGGCCCCAGCCCTGTGAAATCCACTTGCAACAAATCCGCTGTTCGTAACGTCTGCGCGGTATTGGGATACCAGTCGGCATTATCGAGCACGATCATTCCCGTTTGGGACAGGGCTTGTACTGCGGCGTCGGCGCAGCGTCGTCGCCAGCGGCCATCGATGACGATGATGTCCCAAGTCTGACCAGTCTCTGCCAAGGTCTGGACATAGGCCTTCTCCGTCGTTCGCAGCAACACGTGCAGATTGGGAGGCGCTTGCGAAACAATCCGAGCTTGCCAGGATGAATCGTTGTCGACGGTCAAAACCTGTTTGGCCCGCCGCGCGAAGTACAGTGAGCTATGTCCTGCCCCAAATTCGAAAACCATTTTGTCGCGCAAATCGATCTGACCCAGATAGGCAATGGCGGGATACGTAAACCAAGGGAGCGGCGCGCCGGCGGCATCAATCGACTGCTGCTTATTGGCCGAGCCGCGGTGGCCCTGCAACTCCTCGATCAGATGGATGAGGTGCAATAACTGCGACGGGCCGCTCTGCCGCGCGTGTTCGAGCAGTTCGGTGACTTGTCCGGGGTGCAAATCGCGCGGGTAAAAGAGTTTTCTCTTCAAACCGGACCATTTGCGGGATACCTGTCGCACCAGAGATTGCAGACCGCTCATCCGCGCCATGGTGGGAACTATGAGCTAAGCTTTTTCATCCAATACCAAGCGGATTGTCTGGAAGCGCGCCCCATTGGGTCAACCCCAAGTTTGCGATAGTCAAAACGCTGCAGTTCGGATTAGAATCGATGGAGCGCTGCAACGGGAGGGAACCTCACTTCTCTTACGGGGGGATGGATGATGAAGCGCATGTTCTTCGCCATGTCATTGACCGGCGCCGTAGCCGCTGTGGCATTGGCCTACGTCGAAGCGCCGCACACGCTGGGCCGCTGCGTGCACGAATCAACGAACATCGTGCTCGTGCAAGTTGAGCGGGTCAACCGCGAGAAAAACCTGATCATCTACAAGAAGGTCAAAGACCTAAAGGGCAACCACCCCAAAGACGAGATTAAGCACAACATCGGCCAGCGCGGCTTCCACCCGCGCGAATGGCAGAACATCATGAAGTGGGCCGAAGAAGGCAAGAAGGCGGTGTTCTTCTACAACGGCGGCGCGAGCGAGACTTGCATCGACCACTACTGGTATCAGTGCTATCAGGAAGGCGAATGGTGGGGCATGACGCACGCCGAGCCGTATCTGTTGCGCACGTTCGCCGGCGACCCGGAAAAGCTGGCGGCGGCGGTGAGCGACATCTTGCAGGGCAAGGAAGTCGTGGTTTCGTGCATGGCCGACGGGCCCAAGGACCATTTCCACAATCGCAAAGGCAAGATGCAGCAGATGAAGGCCGGTCTGAAGCTGCTGGACTACGATCCCAAGCGGCAATTCGTGGCCTGGGGCGGCGAGGGCGCGGACATCCAGGAGTTCAAGACCACTGTTCTCTTAGCCGAGAGCAGCGCCGGTTGGAAGTTTTTGCCCGCGGCTCAAGCACAAGCTTTTGGCCAGCGCTGGGTCGAGCCCGGCTTCGACGACAAGGTTTGGCGCGCGGGCCAATCTCCCATCGGCTACGGCGAGGAAGAGATTCTAAGGCGCAAGGGGACACTGATCGGCGAAAAAGGGCAAGCGTTTTTGTTTCGGCGCGAATTCAACTTGCCCGGCGAATTGCTCCAGCAAAAAGGCGTGATCTTCCGCCTCGCAGTCGCCAGCGACGACAATGCCAAAGTTTGGCTCAACGGCAAGGTCGCGGATCAGGATCCTGAACCGGACCACGAGTTCACTTATTGGAACCGCGATGTTGAGCTTGAAGCGAAATGGTTCGTGCCTGGGCGCAACCTGGTCGCGGTGCAGGTGACGAATCGGCCACAGAGTTCCGACCTCTTTTTCGATCTCGAAATCGCCGCGCTGGCGCCGTTACCGAAAAAATTGCCGCTCAAAAAGCCCGCAGACAACGAATAGTCGGCTACGCCGACGATAGCGGATACTGCGTCCTTTGATTGCACGAGATCATTCAACACGATAAATGTCCGGGTAGTCAATCGCGTGAAACTGTGAGACTGCCATGAAGGTTTCCACCGACAATTCAATCAAGAGCGATCAGCTTTTGAAATCAAGAGTGCGCAGGGCATGCCAGATCCTTGAAGAAGTCGTCGGACCGAGATCTGATTCGGTGATGTCTGATTGGAGTGTCGCGGACGATGGCACCGGCTTTAGGCTCGTCTATGTAACAATATCTGACTCCGCTGGCAACCGCGCAGAAACGCACTTCCAACCAAACGAATTGGCCAATGAAGACCTCATTTATGCTAAATTCTATAAGAAATGGGGCGACCTCCTCCAACAGCAATCTCACAAACTGCTCGACCTTCTTATGGGTAAGAACTAGGCTGGGAAGCAGCATGGCCCGCAAGACCGATGGACAGAAGATAGCTCGCAGTTACTGTCTCACCCACAGCCCCTCGGTCACATTCGTCACGAGTACAACTTCGCCGTTCCGATACATGTCTCGTCGCAGGCCGAGAACCCTGCACGACGGTGTCTGCTTGCTTAATTCTTCCCATTCGGTTGCCGGCAGAAACAAATACACCGGCAATGGGTAGCGCAGAAATGCGGCCGCGTCGCTTGGTTCCGCGTGATGGCTGACGGTGCGCTGCACGTAGAAGTTCAGGCTTGGCAAGTGCTCCATCTTCAACGCGCCGATGCGAATGTCGCGCGTCTTGTGGATGCCGTCGGCGCCGGCCACCAGGGGCCGGACGGCTTTCACGTCGTTCCAGGCAACCATGGCCCAAGCCGCCAAGGGACCAAGGAACAGTACGGCGCCGGTCAGCAAAGCGACATTGGCGTGTGCACACTGACTCCTTCGCCAATACCGCCATGCGATAAGCGCCGAGACACACGGCACTATTCCCAGACCAGCCCAGGGCGCTAGCCCAAAGACAGCACGAGAGCGCAATGACTCCAATGGAATGAGCCCGGCAGCGATCGCCAATCCGATTCCAGTCGCGAGGCCGATGCCGACAAGTGTAAGCAGCGCTGCGCGAACGACCCATGCCGCCGGTTTGATCTGGCCAAGTTGCCAGCGTTCCAACGAGCGGCCGATCAACAGCGCGCAAGGGACAACGGCCGGCAATACGTAGTTCGGCAACTTGGTCGCGGCGAATGAAAAGAACAATAAGTACACGCCGATCCACGTGAGCAGGAAGCGATAGGCGCAGGCCTTGCCCGCATCAACGGTGGCCAGCCAGCGCGTTTGCCATTTTGGCCGAACAGTCGTGGCGCACGACCAGCCGCCGTACCAGAAAGCCCAACCCAGAAACACGCACCAGGGGGCAAGACCAGCGAGCAGCACGACGACGTAAAACAGCGGAAAGCCGCCGTGGTTTTCCATCGGGCTCAAGAATCGGCTGACGTTATGCCTCAAGAAGAAACCCCGGAGAAATTCGCCGTGCGTGTCGAAGGCGACCCACGCATACCAAGGCAGCGATACCGCTCCCAAGACGAGAATGCTCTCGACGACCCCGCGCTGCCAAAGCAAGGCGAGGCGTCGTTCCCACATGAGGTAAGTAAAGATGACGGCGCCGGGAAGGAGGAAGCCGACTGGGCCTTTGGCGAGCGACGCCAGCCCGGCTAGGGCGCCCAGCGCCCAAAACCACCAGCGAGCGGTCCCCTCTGCCCCTCTCCCCCCCAGGGGCGAGGGGAGTGGTTGCGGAAGGACGGCCCAGAAAAGCGCGAGTAATGCAACCGAAAACAGATTCAATAGAGAATCGGGATTCGCGAACCGGGCCGCGGCGCAAAGCATCGGCGTACTGGCGGCGATTAAGCCCGCGAAGAGACCGGCCGTGGGACTGAACAAGCGCCGTCCCAATTCGTAACAGACAAGCATCGTGAGCAAGGCCGCGAGAGCCGACGGCAAACGCGCCGAGGTTTCGTGGATGCCGAAGAGCCGATAGCATACGATCTGGCACCAATACAAAAGAGCGGGTTTGTCCGCGCGCAACTCGGCGTTGAACGTCGGCACCACCCAGTCGTCGGCTTCGTGCATTTCCAGTGCTGCCGTTGCGTTGCGTCCTTCGTCCACGTCCCACAAACTCGGCCCGCCCAGATTCGCGAAGAACAAAAGCCCGCACGCCAGGAGCAACAAGAGATAATGCCCGGCGCGTCCTGCGAGAATGGCGAACATTCCGTTGTCCCTTCCTGCCAACTCCGTTATGTTTGCTGAGTATAAGTGAACGTGGGAAGATCTCGCGAGGCCAATTCGAGGATAGGGAATGACAGCGCCGATGTTCGTTGGTTTGGATGTGGGCGGCTCGACCATGAAGGCCGGCGTGGTGAACGACGACGGCGTCGCCCTCGCCTCCGTCAACCTGCCGACCGAAGCCTATCGCGGACAAGAGTTTGGCTTGCAACGCATGTGCGAGACGATTCGCCAGGCCGTTGCCGCCGCCAACCTGCGCATGAAGAACATTGCCGCGATCGGCGTGGCCACGCCGGGCACCATGGACTTAGCGGCCGGCGTTATTCTTGATCCGCCGAACCTCAAGCCCTGGCGCAACATGCCGGTGCGCGAGCATGTGCAGCGCATGTTCGGCTTGCCGACGGCGTTTCAGAATGACGCCAACGCGGCGGCCTACGGCGAGTACTGGGCCGGCGTGGGCAAGGGCGTACGCAGCTTGGTGTTATATACGCTCGGCACCGGGGTGGGCGGCGGCATCATCTTGAACGACAGCATCGTCGAAGGCGAGCACAGTCACGGCGCGGAGCTCGGGCATGTTAAAATCGAAATCACCAATCCACGGCAATGCGGCTGCGGGCGCTGGGGATGCTTGGAAGCGTATGCCAGCGCGACGGCTGTCGTCAAAAGGGCACAAGAAGCGCTGCAGCAGCCCGGTGTGAGGTCCGCACTTTCTCAATCGGGCAACAAAGAAGGAGGTATGACCGCGCGCGACATCTTTGACGCTGCTTCCTCGGGCGACGTGTTAGCCGAGCGCATCGTCCAAGACACGGCGTTCTATCTTGCAGTGGGCGCCGTCAACGCAATGCACACTATTGACCCGGACATGGTTGTCTACGGCGGCGGCATGATCGCGGCCGGCGACACCTTCCTCGATCAGATTCGCAGCCATGTGCTTCAGCTGGCGTTTCCAGTGCCCGCCGAAAAAACGCGCATTTGCTATGCTCAATTGGGCAGCGACGCCGGCTTCATCGGCGCAGCTGCTTGTGCTCGTCAGCTGTGGAAAAAAACAAGATGATTCCAATCACCAAGTGTCCGAGGCTCATCTCTTTGTGAATTCGTCAACTTTGGGTAGCTCTGAACATTGGGCCAAGTCTGGCCGATTGGTCAAGCAAAAAAACCGTCATTTCCCACAGAATTCTCAGATTCTTCGCCCTATAGCCATCAAACACCGTTCCTTTGGTTCAAAGAGTCATGCCAAAGCATAAAAAAATCGCAAAATTTTAGACAGTTGGTGCTTGACGCTGGAAAAACAGCCGGTTACGATAAACAGTGGACGAGCCTCTACAGCGCCAGGACTGCATCTCTACTCCCAGCCGCAGTGGGTGGTCCTATCGCTTGGACTCGCCGGGTTCCAAAACAGGAGAAGCGGATCTTCGCCGGCGTGCTCGGCTCCTTTGAGCCGAAGCGAGTACGTGGGAACCAAAGGTGACACCAGGAATTGGCTCTCTCCCAGAAGGATAGGCGGCGATGTTAGTTCTGTCCAGGAAAAAGAACGAGAGCATTGTCATTAACAATGACATCACGGTAACCGTGGTGGAAATCCGTGGCGATAAGGTCCGTTTGGGCATCGTGGCGCCCAAAGAGGTGCCGGTCCATCGCCAGGAAGTGTTTGAAGCCATCCACGGCAAACCGCCCCAGCAGGACAGCGGTCCTGCCCCCATTGTCGTCAAGCCCACGGAATAATTGCATTCGAATCATTCGAAGCCCTCTTCCGGCAATCGATCGGAAGAGGGCTTTTTTTGTTTCCCTTCCACGTCGCGGCTGCTTATTGTAGCGGCATACCTAATCCTCTGACCAACGGAGTACGCGCCATGACGACTGCATCGAGAGCGCCGCGCCTGTTTACTGCATTTGTGCTGGTTCTGTTGTCGGCCCCATTGTCTCAAGCCGGCGAAAACGAGCCCATTCCCGGTATCGGTCCGGCGGGCAAAATCACCAAACTGCATACCGGCTTTAAGTTCACCGAGGGCCCCGCCGCCGACAGCGAAGGCAACGTCTATTTTTCCGACATTCCTAACAAGAAGATCCACAAGGTCGATGCGAAAGGGGCATTGTCGACGTTCATTGATGATTCCAACCGCGCCAACGGCTTGATGGTCGATGCCAAGGGCCGCCTGATTGCCTGTGAAATGGCCGGCGCGATCACCGCTTATGATCTAAAGTCCAAGGAACAAACCGTCCTCGCCGACAAACACGACGGCAAACCGTTCAACGCGCCCAACGACCTGGTGCTGGACAAGAGCCGCGGCATCTACTTCACCGATCCGACATTTAGCGCGGCCAAGCCGTTGCCGCAGGGCAAAGCCGCCGTCTACTATCTGGGCGTCAAGGGCGACGTGACTCGGCTTGTAGACGATCTGCCCAATCCCAACGGCGTCATCCTCTCTCCCGATGAGAAAACGCTGTACGTGATTCCGTCCGGCCAGGCGGAAATGATGGCCTACGCAGTGGAAGCGCCGGGCAAGATCGGCAAGGGCCGCGTCTTTTGCACACTGAAGCAACCCGAAGGCAAGAAAGGCGGCGGCGGCGACGGCCTCACCGTGGACACCAAAGGCAACCTCTACATTACGAGCGCCCTCGGATTGCAAGTGTTCAATCCCAAGGGCGAGCTCTTGGGCATCATCCGCTTGCCCGAACAGCCGGCCAACGTCACGTTCGGCGGCGCGGACTTGCGCACGCTGTACGTGACCGCGCGCACGTCGCTTTACACGGTGCCCATGGAAGCGACGGGCCACGTGTTTGGAAAGTAAGTGGCGCCATGGCCAAGGAACTGTCCGATCGACTATCCCTGCAAGAAGGCGACATTACCAAGCTCGCGGTGGACGCCATCGTCAACGCCGCCAACACGTCCCTCTTGGGCGGCGGCGGCGTGGACGGCGCGATCCACCGCGCCGCCGGGCGCGAGCTGTTGGCGGAATGCGAAACGCTCGGCGGCTGCCCGACCGGCGAAGCCAAGATCACCAAGGGCTACAAGCTTCCCGCCAAACACGTCATCCATACCGTCGGCCCCGTTTGGAACGGCGGCAAGCGCAACGAGGAAGAACTGCTTGCGTCGTGCTACCGCAATTCCCTCGCGCTGGCTCAAAAGCACGGGCAAAAGTCCATTGCCTTCCCCGCCATCAGCACCGGCGCTTACCGCTTTCCCATGGACCGCGCCGCCCGCATCGCCCTCACCGAGATCAACGCCTTCCTCGACGGCAACAAGGAATTCGAAAAAGTCGTCCTCGTCTGCTTCGGCCAGGATGCGTATCAAAGCTATCTCGATGCTTGGAAGAATTTAAGTAAGAGCTGACGTGCAATCAAAAATCATCAATCCAAATTCGAAAATCCGATGCGTACCCGCCGTCCCGACGAAATCCGCCCTCTTTCCTTCCGCCGCAAGTACACCAAGCAAGCGCCCGGCAGCGTGCTCGTGTCGATGGGGCGCACGACGGTCCTGTGCACGTGCTGCGTTGACGAAAAGGTGCCGGATTTCCTGGTGGGCACCGGCAAAGGCTGGCTCAGCGCCGAATACGACATGCTGCCCGGCAGCACGCATTCGCGCAAGCCGCGCGACCGCGCCGGCAAGGTCGACGGCCGCTGCGTCGAGATCCAGCGCTTGATCGGCCGCAGTCTGCGCGCCGCCGTCCATCTCGACAAACTCGGCGAGCGCACGCTCTGGCTCGATTGCGACGTGCTCGAAGCGGACGGCGGCACGCGCACCGCAAGCATCAACGGCGCCTTCGTCGCTCTAGTCGACGCGCTGCACTCGGTGAAATCACTCGGCCCTTTGAGCGACATCGTCAAGGACAGCGTGGCCGCGGTCAGCGTCGGCCTCCTGGGCGACGAGGAATTGCTCGACCTGGATTACGCCGAGGACAAGGACGCCGAGGTGGACCTCAACCTGGTGATGACGGGTGCCGGGCAATTCGTGGAAGTTCAAGGGACCGGGGAAGAGGCCACGTTCAGCCGGGCCCAGCTGGATCGGCTGCTCAAGTTGGGCAAGATTGGCATCGACGCCGTGACCGCGAAGCAAAAACGCGCGCTGGGCTCGCAGTGGCCTTTTCTTGGTTAGCAGTATTTGTCGGATTTCCAGGCTCACACCTCCACTGCATTCAAACCAACCCGCATTTCAGATCAAAAAAAAGTGAAAAGCTGGTTGAAAACTCACAAGTCGTTGTAAGTTAAGAATTTATATCCACCTGCACCCCCTCTCATTTCAGATTGCGTGTCAGTAGGCAAAGTGAATTGTCAAGAATGCTGGACGCCCGGGCTGCAATCTGCTATACCCCGCCCCCCCAATCGAGATTTGTTGGAAGTCCTTTGGAGGCGGACAGATGAGACGCACATTTTTCGCAATGTCGACCTTGACTATCGTGGGCGCTGCCGTCTTGAGCCAACCATTGCCGGGCCGGGCGCAGGTCGGACCGGACGACAAAGGGTCCACGTTCAAGGACCCCCTGAGCGCTCCGTTGCCGGCCAAGCCAACCGGTCAGTCGATGGGCGGCGGCACCTACATCGAATCCGTGCTCAAGAAGTCGCCGATGGGCGCCGGGCAGCTGCCTTCTCCTCTCGCCCCTTCGGCGCCAGGGGTCGGCGCCGGCCAGATTTCCCAGCAGCTTGTGGAAAAACCGGACATCAACCAGGACATCCACGTCTCGAAGGAACAAGGCCCCTGGATGATCTTCGTGCAAAGCTACTCCGGCCCCGAAGCGGCGATCCTGGCCCGGCAAATGGTCGGTGAACTGCGCGGCACTTACAAACTGCCGGCCTTTACGTTCAATTACGGAACCGAGGAGCGTCGAAAGGAGCGCGAGCGCATCAAGGCGGAAATTGATCAGAAAAAG
>JAKEHV010000178.1 GCA_022614915.1 Gemmataceae bacterium
CGCGTCGAAGTGCGCTGGGACCAGGGCGAGCTGGTCGTCGGTTGGCGCTTGTCATCGCGGCCGCCGGCGCCGCGCGAAGTAATCCGCGAAGTCGCCGTCTTACCTCCCGAAGTCGCCCATGACCTGCAAGTGCTCCGCGACCTGGTGCATGGCGTCGCCGCCGTCGCCGTCCAACCCGCCCCGGCGCCGGCGGACCATGCCAAAGAGCGCGGCGCAGTTGCCGAACTTAATAAGCGCTTGGAGCGCTTTTTGACCGACACCGACCGGCGTTTGGCCGCGGCGGAAAACAGTTTACGTGCCTTATACTTCGCCCAATTTGGATCGCGTGACAAAGGAGAATAACATGAGACGCTTGTTGTGGATTGGCTTAGCGTGCGCCGGCTTGGCCCTGCCGCAGACTGCGTGGGGGCAGACCGAAGAGATTCAAAAGGAAATCACCAAACTACTCGGCCAGCGCCGCATGTTCGACGACGTGGAAATCATGCGCCGCATTGTGCACCGGCACGTGTCATTGCTCCAGAATCAGTGCCAAAAATGTCACGACACGGGGAGTATCCAGTCCGTCGCTTTCTCTCCCGATGGCCGAACACTTGTTGCCGGCGGCGCGGACGGCACGGTGCGTATTTGGGACGCCGACTCAGGCAAGGTCTTGAAAGCTCACCCGGACTGGCCGAATCCCTCGATTGAAATCGACGGCTTGTATCTCAAAGGCATCGGCGTATTGTTCCTGGCACAAATCCCACCAGGGCTTTCCTTCACTTCGCCCAGGCAGAAGTCTGAAGACGCCGGGCAGCCTTTGACCGAATGGGAACGCATCCGACATCAGCTCTATGGCCTAAAGACCGGCGCGCAGCCGGCTCAAGGGCCGCCCCACTCCGGCGATATGATCGATGACGTGCTACTGAAGGCGCTCGCCGAGAACGGCAAGAACTTCGCGCAATTGCCGGACAAAGAAGCGATCACGATTGTGGCAACTTTTCGCCCCAAGGACCACATGACAGCCGCCGCGACCGATGCGCAAGGTGCGCGGTACCTAGTCCGCGCGGAACGGGACTTCGCGGCTGCATTGGGTATCGAGGGGGGCGGAAGCGCCGACCCCAATACAGGACAGAAAGGCAAAGCGGAACGGGGCAGCGGCGGCGGTTCCATTTCTTCCTCAAAAGACTACGAGCTGCTTGCGGACTTGCACTGGAAGCAAGGCAAGTACAAAGACTCGTTCGCGGCCTATGAAAAAGCCATCGAGCTGAACAAAGACGAGGCCCGCGCGCCCTTGCTTTATCGCAAACTGACGCAGGCGCTCTTGGATATGCATGCCGGCTCGGCCGACGCCCAGGTCTTGGAGCAAGCCTATGAGCTGCTCAAGAAGGCCAAAGACCGTCTGGATAAGAAAGCCGCCGCGCCGCCGGCCCAGCCGCCGCCGCCGTTACGCTTGGTCGTTTCGGCAAACAAGAAACTGACGGAGCAATACGCCGCCGGTTCGATCAGCTACGCCGAATTTCGACGGCGGGCCACGGTTGAATGGGTGCAATTCCCGGCGACATCGGACGACAAGGCCTTGCCGGGACCCACGCCGAAGTAGGCATGTGCCATGCCGATCCGCTCTTTACATCGCCCGGTGATTCCTTAACAATATGTTCCTCCCACGTGGGACAGGATTCCGATCCTGTCGGCGCTTCGGTCAGGAGCGAAGTCCTGCCCCACGTGGGGCAGCCAACCCTGACTGCCCCGCGTCCTTCCGCATCGACTTGGAGGAACATGGCCTCGCTCAGGACCGCGCGCGGAAAGTGTCTGCCGCTGGGGGCGACTCTGGCTGCGGACGGCGTCAACTTCGTCTTGCTCTGCCGTCACGGCACGTCGGTCCGGCTTGTTCTGGAAGACTTGGAACGCGACGAAGTGCTTGCGGAGATCGCGCTCGACCCGCGCAAACATCGCACCGGGGACCACTGGCACATCCTTGTCAGCGGACTGCCCGCGGCCTTTCGTTACGGCTGGCGCGTCGACGGGCCCAAAGGCAGCGCCCATCGCTTCAATCCCGAATGGATCCTCCTCGATCCTTCGTCGACGGCGCTTTCCAACGGCGACAAAGTAACACTCCGTGCGCCGTCAAAATCGGACGGCACACGGAGTATGCCTGCTCCTCTCCCAAATACCACGCGCCGCAGCCTCTTCCTGCGCCGGTCCTTCGATTGGCGCGAAGACGCGCCGCCTTTGACTCCCCTCGAAGACTCCCTCATTTATGAGCTGCACGTACGCGGCTTCACCTGCCATCCGTCGTCCCTCGTCGCCAAGAAGGGAACGTTCTCCGGGCTGATCGACAAGATCCCGTACCTGAAGGCGCTCGGCGTGACGGCGGTTGAGCTCTTGCCCGTGCACGAATTCGACGAGGACGATTGCCCGTTCACCAATCCTCTCACCGGCGAAAAGCTCCGCAATTTCTGGGGCTACAACAGCATCGCCTTCGCAGCTCCCAAAGCCGCCTATGCCGCCAGCGCCCAAGAGCACGGCCAGCTCAACGAATTCCGCGACATGGTCCGCGCCTTCCACGAAGCCGGTCTCGAAGTCATCCTCGACGTTGTTTTCAACCACACCGGCGAAGGCGACGACCGCGGCCGGACTTATTCTTTCCGAGGCCTCGACAATGAGCTCTATTACATGCTCGGCCCCGACGGCGGCTACCTCAATTTCTCCGGCTGCGGCAACACCGTCAACTGCAACCATCCCGTCGTCCGCGAACAGATTCTCTCCTGCCTGCGCTTCTGGGTCGCCGAGATGCACATCGACGGTTTGCGCTTCGACCTCGCCTCCATCCTGGGCCGGGACCCGCACGGCAACGTCCTGGTGGAGCCGCCGGTCGTCGAGATGATCTCCGAAGACGGCGTGCTGGCGGACACCAAGCTGATCGCGGAGCCGTGGGACGCCGGCGGCTTATATCAAGTGGGCCTGTTTCCCTTTGGCAGGCGCTGGTCGGAATGGAACGGGCGCTACCGTGACGAAGTGCGCCGCTTTTGGCGCGGCGATCCGGGATTCGCCGGGGCGCTGGCGACGCGGCTGTGCGGCAGCGCCGATCTCTATGAGAACTCGGGCCGCAATCCCGTGCACTCGGTCAACTTCGTCACCTGCCACGACGGCTTCACGCTCTGGGACCTCGTTTCCTACAACCAAAAGCACAACGAAGCCAACGCCGAAGCCAACCGCGACGGCTTGGAGGAGAACTTCAGTTGGAATTGCGGCGCGGAAGGGCCGAGCACCGACCCCGCAGTCAATCGCTTGCGCAAACGGCAAGCAAAGAACCTGTTCGCCACGCTGATGCTGTCGCAAGGCGTGCCGATGGTGTTGGCCGGCGACGAATTCCTGCGCACGCAAGACGGGAACAACAACGCCTGGTGTCAGGACAACGCCGTCAGTTGGGTCGATTGGACCTTGACGGAGCGGCACAGCGACTTCCTTCGTTTCACCGCCATGATGATCGCCCTGCGCAAGCGCCACCCTCTCCTACGCCGGCGCGAGTTTTTCCGCGGCGCCGGCCCCCAGGGCGAACTTAAGCCCGACATCATCTGGCATGGCACGGAGCCCTTTGCCCCCGACTTTTCGCACCTTAGCCGCACCCTTGCCTTCTGCCTCGACGGCACGCAAACCAGCCGCGAGCCCGACCGCGATTTCTATATCGCCTGCAACTCGTGGAAAGAAACGCTCCCCTTCCGCATTCCGCCGTCGCCCACCGGCCGACCGTGGCGCCGCACCATCGACACCGCGCTATTGTCTCCGCTTGACATTGTCGGCCTCGACGAAGGCCCGCTGGTCAGCGTCGATAGCTCGTACCCGGTGACCGCTC
>JAKEHV010000179.1 GCA_022614915.1 Gemmataceae bacterium
CTGTTATTGTTGAAGTAGGTCTGGTCGATGGTGGTGCGGGCGAAACCGTCTTCGACATGCACGTCAATGTGGAAATTGCGGAGCGTGAGCGTGACTTCCTGGCCGAACGGATCGACGGCGATGAGCGCCCCGCCCGCGTGCTTGCTGCACGGCACCAGCGGCGATTCGGCGGCAGCCATGAGCTCGCGCGTCCAGTCCAGGACATGCGTGGCCCGCGGCGCGCCGGTCGCCTTCTTCGCGCCCGGCTCAAGCTGCTGGCCGGCGGTGATGACGTCGCCGAGGCCGCTGACTTTGACCCGGCCCTGCGTGACGATGACGCCGGGCCCTTTTTCTTCGACGTTGACGCCGAAGCGCGTGCCCAGAGCAGTAATGTCGCGGCCCGTCGCCTTGACCACGAATGTGTCCTTGGATCCAAGCTCGCGCGGCGCGACTTCGACGTAGACTTCGCCTTTCTTAAGGACGATTTGCCGCGGCGCGGGATGCGTGATTTCCGTGCTTTGATTGAGATAGACGACCGAGCCGTCGCCGAGCGTGATGCGCTTGCGCTCGCCGGCTTGGGTTACCGTGGTCTTGCCAACTTCGACGGGCTTGACCTCGGGCGCGGCCGGGCGCGGCTTCGCGGTCATGCCGAAAACCTTGTCGCCGATGGCCGGCTGCAGTTTCTGAATCAACTCGGTGATGTCGCGCGGCTGCACGCCGGAGGGCGGCAGCGCGTCGCCCTGGCGCGTGCGCGCATAGTAGATCAAGAAGCACGCCGCCAGCGATGCCGCCAGCCCCATGGCCCAGCCGAGCCGCCGGCGCAGCCGCTTTACCCTCTCGTCCATTTGGGGATGGCCACTCAAGCCCGCAGGCGAGTCTTCGAGCCTGCGGGATTCCGGCTGTAACT
The DNA here is from genome assembly GCA_022614915.1 of Gemmataceae bacterium. Classification (GTDB taxonomy): domain Bacteria; phylum Planctomycetota; class Planctomycetia; order Gemmatales; family Gemmataceae; genus JAKEFD01. Next base: position 887 of record JAKEHV010000179.1, read on the forward strand.
TGTTCGCTTCGCTCATCATGGCTTTCTCCACTTGCCTTACAAAGGCGGCCTGGGCGCGTTCCGGTTTGTAGGCGGCGCCAAGCAGTTTCTCGACGTTTAGGTCGCCGATATCATGTTCGTGTTCGTGCATGGTCATAGCCCTCGTGCATTAAGCTTCGCAGGAACCGTTAGTCCGATGCGGTAGCGCGGACTCTGGCAGGTTCAGTCGCTGAATGTCCATTCCAGGTACGGTTTGGTGATCTTGGTGATCTTGTCGTGCGCAGATTCCGTGAGTTTGTCCTGCGGCGCCCCCACAGCCTCAAAAGTCACATCGACATGAATGTACGGGGAGCCGCGGTAGGCGTACGTTCGTTGAGTTCGGGTGGACAAGCCCCCTTGCTCTTGGAACACTTTCAGCAGCTCCGCGCGGGTCATGCCGGGCCGTATCGTTTGCATCTCGCGCAAGCTCTTGGCGAGCCACTCGGTATGGGGCGACTCGGCCTCTGCCGGTTTCTTCTTTTTCGGCTCGCCTTCGCCTTGACCCATCGAGGCCGAGATCCCCAAGACCCCGGCGACCGCGAGGCACAGCAACCCAAAGAAAACTGCTTTCATGTCAACCGCCCTCCCGTTCCATCACACCATCTCCAGTTCCAGATTCCTCGACAGTGCAAGGAACGTCGCCCGAAAGGCTTTGCGAGCGCGCGTGAGCTGCGACTCCGCGGCCTTTTCCGTCAAGCGCCAGGCGGCGGCCAGGTCGCGCACGCTTTTGCCGGTCACGTATTTCGCCTCGAGGGCCTCGCGGTAATGGGGCGGCAGTTGCGACATGGTGGCGTTGACCAAATCGCGCGTTTCTTCGCGCTGCAACAGCTCGGCGCCGAAGGGTTCCTGCTCCAACTTCGCGTAGATCGCCAACAGTTCGTTGTCCATTTTGGCCCAAAGCGCTTGCAGTGAAAGTGCCGATTTCTCCCGGCCCAGCGCGCGCTGAATCTCGTTGCGCGCCAGCCCGGTGATCCAAGGGAAGATGTTGTTTTGGGCGCGGGCCGGTTCGTAGTTGCGCAATTCGCGCAAGGCCCGCAGCAATGTTTCTTGCACCACTTCTTCGCACAGATGCTGATTGCGGCCGACGCGATAGAGGCAAAAACTGAAGAGCGGCTGCAACACGGCCTGCGCCAATTCCTTGACCGCGGCTTCCTCACCGCGCAGCGCCGCCCGCCGCCAAGCATCGTCAAAGGGATAACCCAAGGGAGTTCTCCTTCCCCCAAGACGTGGACATTCGTACTCGGCCATGTGGCTGCTACATCATCTCTTTCAGTATGTGACGATTGCTTCTGAATCCTTCGCGGGAAATGTCCGTCCTTTTTTGAGTACGAGCGTCAAGTACGCATCCATTCCGCGCGCGTCCGGCGCGCTTGGATCAGCTCCGCTCCGAAGAAAAGCACCTGGGACGAGTAATAAACCCAGATGAGAAACACCACCAGCGACCCGGCGGCCCCGTACATGCTCCCGGTGCTGGAGTGGACAAGGTAATAGCCGACCGCGATCTTGCCGAGGCTGAAGAGGAAAGCGCAAATGAGCGCGCCGTACCAAACGTAGAGCCAGGCGATGCGTTGCCCCGAGAGCACGCGATACATCGTGGCGAACAACAGGGTCAAGAAAACCAGCGACACGCCGAATTCGAAGAGCTGCCAACGAAAGGCGTCGCCCGGAAAGTGCTTGTCGATGAATTCGCGGAAGATGGGCACGACCATGCCGGCCACTACCGACAACAACAACAAGATGCCCACGGACACTACCATGATGAGCGCGAGGAGATAATCGAGCAGGATGCCGAGGATGGTGCTGCCGCGCGGCGGTTCGAGTTTCCAAATCGTACATAAGGAGCCGCGCAGATGCAGAAAAACGCCGAGGGCGCCGATCGTGAGAAGTGCGTAATTGAGCGCCGGCGTCCAACCGCCGCGCGGCTGGGACGCGGCCACGACCAAGTCTTCGATGGTCAGCGCCGCGTCCTCTCCAACTATGTCGCTAAGCTGCTCCACGACCTGGCCGCGGGCCGCGTCTTCGCCAAAGATCGCGCCGGCCATCTGGATGGCGATGACCAAGAGCGGCGCGATGGAGAATAGCGCGTAATAGGCGAGGGCCGCCCCTAAACGTGAATCTTTGTTTTCACCCCATTGCTTGCAGGCCCGAACAATGATGCGAAAGCTGGTGAGGAACGGCATGGTAATGGCTCACTGTTCGTATCGCTTCGACACAATCTTCCCGGATAGCGCGTCGATAACATAGTGAGGGCCGCCACCCTTAAGGCCCGGGTCCTTGAACTCATAGTCCACATGCCAACCGTCGTTTTCAAGGGCCAATTGAATGCGATAGTTCGACAAGTCTTGAAAAGCCAGTATCGCGTCCGCTTGTGCAATGGCAAGAACCTGGGAGCCGCCAAGGTAGGCAGCGCATATGTCCGGCTTGATGTTCGCCTTGCTCATGTCATTCCTTCAGAATCAACTGCACGGCGTCCGCGATCACGAAGCCGTCCGCGCCGTCGTTACGGATTTCGACATAGCCCTTCTCGCCCGCCTCGAAGCGAAAGACGCCGAGGCTGATCCCGTCCTTGGCCGGCACGCGCTGGTTGACACGCACCGACTTATTGCCTTCGGCGCTATGGATCGCCACGAGTGCATTGGTGGCACGGTTGGAAAACGCGGTAAAGTGCAATCGAATCTCGTAGTTTCCCGCTTGCGGCAACTTGGGCGTGAAGCGCATCGACTTTTTCCCTTGCTCGGCGTTGCCATCGTGCTGGTAGCCTGCTCCGACGAAGCCCGGCGTGGATGTCGAAAACACCCAGGCGCCGGTCTTCTGCGCCTGGGGATCATCGACGACTACGCCGGCCATCTTCTTGGGATCGAGTCCTTTGGGGACGCCCGCTTTGACAATGCCCTCGGGCGACAGAACTGCTTTTTGCGCTTTGAGTTTTGCCTGCAGACTCTCGATGGATACTTTTTGCACCGTCGTCTTGTCGTCGATTGCCAGCGCTGCCGCCACGCCCGACGCTTGACCCAGAATCATGTACACCGGCTCCATTCGGATCGTGCCGTACGCGACATGCGAGGCGGAACAACAGACCGGCACGAACAGGTTGCCGCATTCGTTTGCTTTAGGAATGAGGCTGCGATACGGAATGGCGTAGGGCTTGACCGGCACCTGGAAGTCGCCTTCGTTGAGAACGAAGCCGTCCGGTCCGACGATGCGCTGCACGTGATGGGAGTCGGTGTTGTACGAGCCGAGGCCGACAGAATCCTCTTTCGTGCGGTCGTCCAAGATGTCTTTCTGCGTCATCACGTAGGCGCCGAGCATGCGCCGGGCCTCGCGCACATAAAGCTGGTGCGGCCAACCGTTCGTGTGTTCGAATTCGCCTTTGGCCAGCCCCCAGGAGTTGATTTCCTTTTGCAGTTTCTCGGGCACGCGCGGATCGTTGGCCAGGAAATAATGAATGCCCATCTGATAGTCGATGTGGTCCTGCCAAATCTTGGCCCGCGTGGCGTAATCGCCTTCGGGGTACTCCCAATTGCCCCCGATGTGATCCGTGGAAATGGGGCCGTTGTTGTTGGTGTCAGTTTTGCCATTTGGGACTTTGACCGGGTTCATGAGCTGGCCGACTTTGACGTCAGGCCGTTTTTCGAGGTAGCGCGCCAAGAGTTCATAGCGCTTTGGATCGTAGTTTGCCGGTTTGGGCCAGGGCAGCCTCTGGTCCGGCCGCTGAGTCATGCACAAGCGGAAGTTATAGGCCTGCGTCTTCTTGTCGCCCTGGCCCGGTTCTCCCTGTTGATCAGCTTGAACGAGAGGCAGCAGCTTTTTGCTTTCCGTGAAAGGCGAAACCTTGACAGGCCATTGATGGGCCGCGCTTTGTTTCTGCACCCCGGCCAACGATTCGCCGTACTGCTCGCGCCCTTCGCGGCCGATGACATAGCTGACTTTCGCCTTGGCCATGAGGTCGCCTTCGTAGCCGGCATCGATGAAGACTTTGGCGAGCACGCGCGCCGTGGGGACGCCGGCGTTGTTTTCCAACACCATCGCCTGGATTTTCCCTTCGACGAGAACCACGTCGTTCAAGCGCTGTTCGAACAGCAACGTTACCTTGGCCTCTTTGAGCATTTCGCGAAACACAAGCTCGGCGAGGTGCGGCTCGAAGCGAAATCCGTTCAGGCAGTCCTTGGCTTGCTCGGATTTCGGGCCGTACTTCTTCAGGTAGTAGTCGCGGACGCGGTCAAAAAACTCGCGCGAGTAGCCGCCGATGGCGAAGCGGTTGCCGACGTCGGTGGCGCCCAAGCCGCCGGAAACCATGCCGCCCACGTGCTTGCCCGGCTCGATAAGAAGGACCGATTTGCCTTCGCGCGCAGCCGCCACGGCCGCGATGACGCCGCCGGCGGTGCCGCCGTAAACGGCGACGTCGGCGGACTTGGCGGGCGGGACTTTTTGGGACTTGCCGCCATAGGCCGGAGGTGGCAAGAAGACGAGAATTAAGGCCGAAGAAATGATCAATCGCATCGCCAATCTCGTATTCAATCGGATTACCGTTTAGCGTTCGCAGCGAACTTGCCGCCGAATGGATACTTCGAACGCTAAACGGAAACTGAATGTTGATGGTATCGGAGCGCGCCGTCTAATTCCACAGCCGCAGGAACGGCTCCGGGTCCGACATGTCCCTCAGTGTCAAGTCCGGGCCGGCGGCTTGCAGTTCGTCAACGGGATGCATGCCAGTCGCGACGGCCACGACCTTGGCGCCGATGGCGCGGGCGCAGCGGACGTCGAGCGGCGTGTCGCCGATGACCCAGATGCGGTCGGGGGACAGGTCGGGATGCACGTGCTCGCGCGCGGCGGCCAGCGCCTCGCGCGCGACGTCGTCGCGGTCAAAGTGTTCGTCGCCAAAGCCGCCGAAGGCGAAATGCTCGTAGAGGCCGAAGTGGCCGAGCTTGGTCTTAGCGCCTGCGCGGATGTTGCCGGTCAAGAGTCCCACCGCAACCTGATTGCGCTCGCGCAAAAGAGACAACAGGTTGGCCATACCGGGCAGGACTTTGCCCTTTTTCTTTTGCAGGCAGCCCGGCAGCCGCCTGAGATAGCCTTCGAGCAGCTTCTTCAGGTTGGTCGGCGTTTCCGCAATGCCGTGATGGTGCAAGAGATCGCGAAAAATGGCCCGGTCGGTGCGGCCGCTATAGGGCACGTCAAATCGAAGTTCGACGCTGAACTCTTCACACAGGCTGGATTCCAGGGCCGCCTTACCCGCCCCGCCGCTGGCCAGCAGCGTGCCGTCGATGTCAAAGAGGCAAATGTGCATTGGGGCATTCTATTGGTTGCGACCGCAGCACTTAATTCTTCACCTC
>JAKEHV010000180.1 GCA_022614915.1 Gemmataceae bacterium
AGCTCGTGCACGACGACGGCTTCGTGGCCCACATGGACCGCGTCGTCCACGCCCTGCGCAGCTACGTGAACGGCCGCACTTGGTTTCAAGAGTCCTACGTCGAGAACCCGGAGGAGGCCGAGAGCATCGCGGCGAAATATCGCGTCGCCTATTTCTCGGCGGAGTTCGGCATCCACGAAAGCGTACCGGTGTATTCGGGCGGCTTAGGACTCTTGGCGGGCGATCACATGAAGGCGGCGTCCGACTTGGGCCTGCCGATTATCGGCGTCGGACTCATGTATCGCGAAGGCTACTTTCGGCAATACTTGAATGTGGACGGCTGGCAGCAAGAGCGCTATCCGGAGAATGACTTTTATAACTTGCCGCTGATTCCTGAGACCAAGGCGGACGGCACGCCGCTTTTGGTCGCAACGCCGATGCCTGGCCGCGACGTGTGGGCCAAGGTGTGGCGCATACAGGTGGGCCGCGTGCCGCTCTATATGCTCGACACCAATATTCCGCAGAACAACGCCGACGACCGGCAGATCACCGGCAGACTCTACGGCGGCGACCACGACTTGCGCGTGCGCCAGGAAATGGTCCTCGGCATCGGCGGCTTTCGGGCGCTAAGGGCGTTGGGAAAGCCGCCGTCCGTTTGCCATATGAACGAAGGCCATTCGGCGTTTTCCGGCCTGGAGCGCATCCGTTGGATCATGGAGGAGCACGGCCTGGACTATGCGGCGGCCAAAGAAGCGGTCGCCGCCGGCACTTGCTTTACCACGCACACGCCTGTGCCCGCCGGCAACGACGTCTTCCCTCCCTCCTTGATTCAGCACTACTTCTCTGGCTACTTGCCGCTTCTGAAGATCGACTGGAACGAGTTTCTCGGGATGGGCCGCCAGAATCCAAGCGATCTCAACGAGCCCTTTTGCATGACTGTCTTGGCATTGCGGCTATCGAACGTCAGCAACGGCGTGTCCAAGCTGCACGGGCAAGTGTCGCGGCGCATGTGGAAAGCGATTTGGCCTGATCTACCCGAGGCCGAAGCGCCCATCACATCGATCACCAACGGCGTACACACGCGCACCTGGCTGGCGCCGGAGTTTTCCCAGCTATACGATCGCTATCTCGGTGTGCAATGGGAGGAGCGGCCCACGGACCACTCGATCTGGAGGCGGGTGGAAAACATTCCCAACGCCGAATTGTGGCGCACGCACGAGCGCCGCCGCGAACGGCTGGTCGTCTACGCGCGGGCGCGCCTGCGGGCTCAGCTTCAGCGCCGCGGCGCGCCGCCTTCGGAAATCGCCCGCTCCGAGGAAGTGCTCGATCCGGAAGCGCTGACCATCGGTTTCGCGCGCCGTTTCGCCACCTACAAACGCGGCACCCTCATCTTCCGCAACCTGGAACGGCTGGCGGCGATCGTCAACGACAAAGACCGGCCGGTGCAGTTCGTGTTCGCAGGCAAAGCGCATCCGCGCGACCATGGCGGCAAAGAGCTGATCGCGGAAATCGTCCACGTCTGCCGGCGGCCCGAGCTGCGCCGCCGCTTGGTTTTCCTCGAAGACTACGACGTCAACGTTGCACGCTACCTCGTCCAAGGTGTGGACGTTTGGCTCAACAATCCGCGCCGGCCTTTGGAAGCTTCCGGCACCAGCGGCATGAAGGTTTGCATCAACGGCGGCATCAACCTGTCCATCCTCGACGGCTGGTGGGTCGAAGGTTACTTGGGCGACAACGGCTGGGCTATCGGCGCCGGCGAGGAATACACCGACCTCAATTATCAGGACGACATCGAGAGCCGCGCCATCTACGATTTGCTCGAACAGGAAATCGTGCCGCTCTTTTACAATCGCGGCGGCGACGGCTTGCCGCGCGGCTGGATCAAAACGATGAAGCGGGCCATCAGCACTGTCTGCCCCGTGTTCAACACGGCCCGCATGGTGCAGGAATACATGGAGCGCTGCTATCAGCCGTCGGTCGAGCGCTATCACCGGCTCACCCAGAACAACCTGGCGCCGGCAACGAGCTTGGCGCTATGGCGGCAGCGCTTGAAAAAAGCCTGGGGGCAAATCCGCGTCGAACACGTCGAAGCCAACGGCGCCGATCCCATGCGCGTCGGCGCCCAATTGGAAGTACAGGCCCGCATCAGTCTCGGCAATCTCTCACCCGACGACGTCGAAGTGCAGCTCTTCCACGGCGTCGTCGACAATCAGGGCGAAATTCCGCGCCCCGCCACTGCGTCCATGAGTCACAATGGACACGCCACCGGTTCGAGCTGGGTCTTCACCGGCACCATCCCGTGTCGCACCAGCGGCCATTACGGCTACGCCGTGCGCGTGCTGCCCAAGAACTCGAACCTGAGCAATCCATTCGAGCCGGGGCTGATTTGCTGGGGATAAAGGATTCGGATTGAGGATTTTCGATTCCGTCAAATCGAAAATCAAAATCCAAATTCAACTTTGGGTGGCATGCCTTGGCGGATCCTGTGCAATGACGTCGAACCCGGGACCAGCACCGCCAAAGGCATGCGGAAGCGCCACGCACTGGTACTTCCGCCTGGCAATTAAGAATCCAAGTCAGCGTTAGTTCCTGGATCATCCTTCACAAAGGTCCGGCACATTTTGTCCAATTCCTCGGCGCGCTTTCTCCAATAGACAATGGACGCCCCACACCAGATGAGCAGGATACCAAGTGCCGCGAGCGGCAGGCTTATAGGCAAAACCCGGTCATGAAAGTAATACTTGAAATCCAAATAGAAATGCTGGAAGTGATGCCACCGATCCAATTTGCGCAGGAATTCAACTTGCGGAATGAGAAT
>JAKEHV010000181.1 GCA_022614915.1 Gemmataceae bacterium
ACCGCCAAAAACCGCGGCGAAACGCACATCATGGTGCGCTATTGCGGCCAGGCTACCGTTTTCCAAGTGACGCTGCCGTATGCCAAGCTCGATTCGATGCCACCGTTCGCCGCGAACAACTTTATCGACGAGCGCATGGTCGCGAAGTGGATGGACCTCGGCCTGACGCCCGCCGCGCTCTGTGACGACGACGATTTCTTGCGCCGCATTTACCTCGATACGATCGGCACACTGCCGACGCCGGAGGAGGTGCGTGCTTTCTTGAAGGACACGTCGCCGGACAAACGGGCCCAGTGGATCGACAAAGTAATGGATCGGCCGGAGTTCGTCGATTTCTGGGCGCTCAAATGGGGCGACCTTTTGCGCATCAATCGCGACTTCATGCAAGATCGCGGCATGTGGAGCTTCCATAACTGGGTCCGCGCTGCGCTGCGCGACAAGAAGCCCGTGGATGAAATGGTCCGCGAGATCATCACCGCCGAGGGCAGCACCTTTACCGAAGGCCCCGCCAACTACTTCATGGCTGCCCGCACCCCCGGCGACTGGGCCGAAACCACCAGCCAGCTTTTCCTCGGAGTTCGCATCACATGCGCGAAGTGCCACCACCATCCCTTCGAAAAATGGAGCCAGGACGATTACTACGGCATGGCGGCCTTCTTCGTGCGCCTGGGCACCAAGAACAGTCAGGAATTCGGTCTGTTTGGCCGCGAACAAGTCGTGTATCTGAAGAACGCCGGCGAGCAAAACCATCCGCGCAAAGGCGGCGTGGTCAAGCCGCATCCCTTGGACGGCGCGGTCATGGACGACCCGCTCGACCGCCGCGTCAAGCTCGCGGAATGGTTGACGGCGCCGAAGAACCCATTCTTCGCTCGCAATATGGTCAATCGCTTTTGGGGTTACTACATGGGCCGCGGCCTGGTCGAACCGCTCGACGACATGCGCGCCACCAACCCGGCCAGCAATCCCGCCCTGCTCGACGCCCTGGCCGACGACTTCGTAGCGCACAAGTTCGACCTGCGGCATTTGCTCAAGACGATCATGAATTCGCGGACCTATCAGCTCAACTCGCAGAGCACGCCGGGGAACAAGGACGATGCGGACAACGTGCACTACACGCGTTTCCGTGTGCGCCGCATGACGGCGGAACAGCTTGCCGACGCCATCGATTTCGCGACCGGTACGCGTGAGAAATACCCCGGCCTGCCCCTGGGGACCCGCGCCATCCAATTACCGGATTCGGACGTGAAGTCGTTTCTTTTGGACATCTTCGGCAGGCCGCCGCGGCAAATCACCTGCGAATGCGAACGTACCGTGCATCCCAATATCGCTCAGGCCATGCACCTATTGAACGGCGACTTCTTGAACAAGAAGATCGCTAACCCAACGGGCCGGATCGAAACGTTGTTTAAGGCGAAGAAAGAATTGCCGGCCATCGTCGAAGAGCTGTATCTGGTGACGCTGACGCGGTTGCCGCGGTCCGAGGAGCTGCAGCGTGCGCTTGGCTGGCTGGAGCGAGCGCCGGCGCCCAAAGACGGCGCCCAGGATTTGCTTTGGGCGTTGTTGAATTCGCGCGAGTTCTTGTTTAACCACTAAGAAATGAGCTTGTCGGTTGTTGATTCATCGCTTCGCGCTCGCGCCATGACTCTGCCGCGGCGAGGCATTCTGCGAGCGCGAAACGCAAGCGGGTATCGTATGATTCGGTTGTCCATTGCTGCTGTTCTGGTCTGTTGGACTGTCTACCCTGCTCACGCCCAAACCTATTGGCAAGACATCCACCCAGTCTTCCGCAAGCACTGCACCGTTTGCCATAGCGCGAAGAACCTCAAGGAAGCCGACGTCTCCGGCGGGCTGGCGCTCGACACCTTCGAAGCCGCCAAGAAGGGCTCGTCGAAAGCCATCGTCGTGCCGGGCAAGAGCGGCGCTAGTGCGCTCTATCAGCTCATTGTGACGACGGACATCAAGAAGCGAATGCCGCTGGACGCCAAACCGCTGCCGCAAGACTCCGTCGATCTCATTAAGAAATGGATCGACGCGGGCGCGCCGGAAGGCACGCCGGCAACCGACGCCAACCTCGATCCCGTAATTGCAAAGAAAAGCGGCGCGACGCACAAGCTCGACGTCCTGTTGCCTACCTCCGCGATCCCGCCCGCCGGCTTGTTCAAAGCCAATCCTGCCAAGCTCGATTTGGCGCTCAAGATCGGCCCACTGGCGCCGGTCGCCGCCGTCGCCCTCAGCCCCGACAACAAACTGCTGGCGACTGGCAGCTACGGCCAAGTCGCGATCTGGGACTTAAACGCCGGCAAACCGCTCAGGGTGTTAACTAACGTTTTGGGCGCGGTCAACGACCTTGAATTCAGCCCTGACGGCAACGTCCTCGCGGTTGCGGGCGGCCAGCCTTCCGCCAAGGGCGACTTGCGCTTGTACCAGGTTGGAGACTGGAAGCTCTTGGGAGTCCTGCGCGGCCACGACGACGTGGTTTTTTCCATCGCGTTTTCGCGCGACGGCAAGCGGCTGCTCTCCGCCAGCTTCGATCACACCGTGCGCCTCTGGGACCAGCAAGCGCAGACAACTCTTGCTACCTTCTCGGGCCATTCCGATTTCGTAACCTCGGTTGCCTTCAGCCCGGACGGGACTCAGTTCATCTCCGGCAGCAAGGACCGCTCGGTCCGGCTCGTCGATACCGCCACCGGCAAATCGCTGTTCACCATGAGCGACCGCGATGAAGACGTGCTCGCTGTCGCCTTTCATCCGGATGGTAAGCAACTCGTCGCGTCCGGCTATGAGCCGCGCATCTCGTGGTGGAACCCAAAGACCGGCGAAAAAAACCGCACCAGTCCCGGCCACGGCGTCGCAGTCCACGAATTGGCGTTCAGCGAAGACGGCAAACGCCTGATCTCCGCCGCCGCGGACCGCACGGTGCGTGTTTGGGACGGCGTTTCCGGAAATGTGTTGAATACACTCGCTGTTGGCTCTATCGTCTATGCGGCGGCGATTTCTTCGGATAACAAGTGCATCGCCACGGGCAGTTTCGACGGCCTGACCAAGTTATGGGACGAAAAAAGCGGCCGGCACCTGGCGACCCTGCTGGCGCTGCCGGGCGACGCCGACCAACCCGACTGGCTCGCACTCACGCCGGAGGGCTACGCGGCCGGCAGCGACAAAATGCTGGCGCTGGCGAAATGGCGCATGTCCGGCCAGGAAATCGCGGCAACCGCTGTTTGGACGGCGCTGCGTCAGCCGGAGCTCGTCACGCAGGCCGTCCGCGGCGAAGCGTTGCCGGCGCCCAAGTTTCCCGTGGACAAGAAGTGAATCGTAGACTCGTTTTGAGGTGCATCATGAAACGCTGTCTCGTGGCGGCAATCGCCGCCCTTTGGTTGATGGGAGTATCGTCCTCGGTTGATTCGCAAGAAAAGAAAGAGGAAAAGAAGAAACGGCCGAACCCCGCGTACACCAGTGAAAAGGACGCCGGTCCGGAATTTCAGATTCAGGGGGAATACGCCGGCAAGCGCGGCGAGAAGGGCGTCGGCGCCCAGGTCATCGCCCGTGGCGACGGCGAATACGATGTCAATCTCCTGCGCGGCGGGCTCCCAGGCGCAGGTTGGGACGGTAAATCCAAGCTCACCGTCCGCGCCAAGACCGAAAACGGCAAGATCAAGGGCGCCGGCAAGGACTATTCTGTCGAGATCGGCGGCGGCAAGCTCATCGTCCATCGCGACGGCGAAAGCGCCCCGCTCGAACGCACCGTGCGGCAAAGCCCCACCGCCGGCATCAAGCCGCCGCGCGGCGCGATCATCCTCTTCGACTGCGCAAGCGCCGACGAGTGGAACGGCGGCAAGCTCGTGGAAGACAATTTGCTCAACAACGGCGTCACCAGCAAGAAAAAGTTCAAGGACTTCACGCTGCACATGGAGTTCCGTCTGCCTTTCATGCCCTATGCGACCGGGCAAGGCAGGGCGAACAGCGGCGTTTATTTACAGAATCGCTACGAATTGCAAATCCTGGATAGTTTCGGTTTGAAAGGGCTTAATAACGAATGCGGCGGCTTCTACCAGCAAACAGATCCCTCAGTCAACATGTGCCTGCCGCCCCTCACCTGGCAGACGTTCGACATCGACTTCACCGCCGCCCGCTTCGATGCGGAGGGCAAACGCACCGCGCCTGCCGTCGTCACCGTGCGGCACAACGGCGTCGTCATCCACGAGAAGCTAACCATGAAGGGTCCCTCGCCGGGCGGGCAGAAAGAAGACGACACGCCGGGTCCGTTCCAATTGCAGAATCACGGCAACCCGGTACACTTTCGTAACATCTGGGTGGTGGAAAAACAGTAAGTGGTTTTGGTTTAGCGTTCGCTGCTACCTGGAGTGCAAAGCATCCAACGAACGCTGAACAAATCACTTTTTTTTCGCCTCGTCCCAAATGGGTCCGTACACTTCCTTGTCGAAGGGTGGACAACCGGTCGCGTATTGGCCCAGTTCATTTTGCTTTGAGCGCATAAGTGCGGTGCAATAGCTGAACGTTCGGCACACGCGCTTGCGGTCCATCCGGCCATGCTCCTGCAGTTGGCGAACGAAATCCGGCTGCGCAAGAGTGGCCCGGCCCACGCCGACAAAGCTGATCCGGCCGTCGCGCAGGTTGGCCGCGCCGGCGTTGGGCATAAACTCCTGCAGGTAGCTGTAGCCACTCCCAACTATGGCGGTCCGTAGGATAGGATTCCGTTCCTGTCCGCCCTGTTGGACAGGAACGGAATCCTGTCCTACGGGAATAGCGCCTTGCACCTGGGCCGCCAGCCGAAAATGCCGGTCCACGCCGATCAAGGGATGCTCCGGCGTCTCGTAGCCGTCGGGCGGCGGATACTCAAACGGCCGAATGACGTGCGGCGTGGCGTACGGGTTGCCCATGCTGACGTTGACGCTGACCACGCCGAGCTTCAGCATTTCGCCGATCCATTGCAACGGCTCGGCCAGATCGGGTTTCTCGGGATCGTGGGAGTCGGTTCCCCAAGCGCATTCGAGCGGCGTCTGCCAGGGACACGGCTCGCCCAAGCCGGTTTCTGCGTTTTTCTGGTACGGGATGCAGTCGAAGACGTTGATACGCGTGGCGATCAGAATTCCGGGCACCGTTGTCTTGATCGCGGTGATGATGTCGCGTGCAAGGCGCGTGCGATTCTCCAGGCTGCCGCCGTAAGGGCCGGACCGCGTCCGCGCGGCCAGCAATTCGCTTAGCAAATAGCGGTGACACTGCTTGATGTCCACGAACTGATAACCCAGTCGATACGCGATCTTCGCCGCCGAGACATAATGATCCACAAGCCGTTTCAGGTAATCGTCGGTCAGTAGCGGGTAGGAAGCATCCGCTGTTGTGCCGGTCGCATTGTCCACGAGC
>JAKEHV010000182.1 GCA_022614915.1 Gemmataceae bacterium
AACCCGAAAGTCATTGAGCCGCGTTGGCAGCGTTATTGGGAAGAGAACAAGACTTTCCGCACTCCCGACGTTTCCGACAAACCGAAGTTCTACATCCTCGACATGTTTCCATACCCATCCGGGGCCGGGCTGCACGTGGGCCATCCCGAGGGCTACACCGCCACCGACATCCTCGCGCGCTACCGGCGCATGCGCGGCTTCAACGTGCTGCATCCCATGGGCTGGGACGCCTTCGGTCTGCCCGCGGAGCAATACGCCATTGAAACCGGCACGCACCCGCGCGAAGAAACCCAGAAGAACATCGACACCTTTCGCCGCCAGATCAGGATGCTCGGCTTCAGCTATGACTGGGACCGCGAGGTCGATACCACCGATCCGGGCTACGTCAAATGGACGCAGTGGATCTTCCTCGAGTTGTTCGACACTTGGTACGACCACTCCCAAAAGCATGGCCGGCCGATCAAGGAGTTGCCGATCCCCGCAGACGTGCAAGCGAAAGGCCCAGCGGCCGTGCGCGCATACCAAGACAATAAGCGGCTCGCTTACCAGGCCGAAGTCCCGGTCAACTGGTGCGAAGCGCTCGGCACCGTTTTGGCCAACGAGGAAGTCGTGGACGGCAAATCCGAGCGCGGCGGCCATCCCGTCGTCCGCATGCCGCTGCGCCAGTGGATGCTGCGCATCACCGACTACGGCGATCGATTGCTCCAAGATTTGGACAAAGTCGAATGGCCCGACGCCATCAAGAAGATGCAGCGCGTTTGGATCGGCAAGAGCGAAGGCGCCGACGTGGATTTTCGATTGCGGATTGGTGATTTTCGGTCGGCGCAAAGCGCCGATCCGGCAATAAAGAATCCTCAATCCAAAATCGACAATCCGTCGATCCGAGTCTTCACCACGCGGCCCGACACGCTTTTTGGCGCGACCTACATGGTGCTTGCTCCGGAGCATCCGCTCGTGGACCAGATCACCACGCCGATGCAGAAAAAGGCCGTGGACGCGTATAAGGCCGAGGCGGCGCGCAAGAGCGATTTGGAGCGCACGACATTGACCAAGCGCAAGACCGGCGTCTTCACGGGCGCCTATGCGGTCAATCCGGTCAACGGCGAGTCGGTCCCGGTTTGGATCGCCGATTACGTGCTCCTGAGTTACGGCACCGGCGCGATCATGGCGGTGCCGGCGCACGATGAGCGCGATCTCGAGTTCGCCAAGCAGTTTCAATTGCCGATTCGCGCCGTGGTCATGCCGCCGGCGGAGTGGCTGGCGAAGACGAAGGTGTATAGCGTCGTGCAGAAGATGCTGGCCGGCAGCGACCCGCTCTATTCTCAAAAGCACATGGACGCGCCGTCGCCCGGGGCGGCCACCTTGTCCCAGTTCGAGGTGCAGGTGATCCGTCGCGCCGGTCGCTTCGTGTCCGCGCAGCCGCGCGATCCCCAAAAATACGCCGAACAGGTCTATCGCGACGCTGTGGAATTGTTTGAGGAATGCTTCGTGGGCGAAGGCGTGGCCATAAACTCCGGGACTTTCAACGGCCAAACGACAGCCGAGTTCAAGCAAAGGATCAGCGCCTGGCTCGAAAAAGAAAAAAAGGGCCAGCGCAAGGTGAACTATAAGCTGCGCGACTGGATCTTCAGCCGGCAACGCTATTGGGGCGAGCCGTTCCCGGTCTTGCACGAAGTCGACGCCGCGGGCAAGCCGACGGGAGTCGTCGAAACACTGTCGTTCGAGGAATTGCCGCTGACCTTGCCCGAGCTCACGGACTACAAACCGTCCGGCAAACCGGAGCCGCCTTTGGGTAAAGCGAAAAACTGGGTGGAGGTCACGCGCAACGGCAAACGCTATCGGCGCGAAACCAACACGATGCCGCAATGGGCCGGCTCGTGCTGGTACTACTTGCGCTACCTCGATCCCAAAAACGAGAAGCAAATCTGCGACCCCGAAAAACAGAAATCCTGGCTGCCCATTGATCTATACGTCGGTGGGGCGGAGCATGCCGTCTTGCACCTGCTGTACGCGCGTTTCTGGCACAAGGTGCTCTATGACCGCGGCCACATCAGCACGCCGGAGCCGTTTCAGAAGCTAGTTAACCAAGGCATGATCCTGGGCGAGATGGATTATCATGTTTCGCGCGAAGTCTATGAGGCGAACAAGGAAGCGTTTGCCCAGATGAATCTTCAAGCTGTGATGTTGACAGCCGATAAGAAGGAGATTTGCATCCTTCGCAATCCTTCCTCCGACCCAAACAAGTACTGTCCGCTCAGCGAGGAACAGATTGAGAAACAGGACGACAAGGTTTTTTTGAAGGGAACGAACATTGAGTTGGTTGGCAAAGCGGACAAGATGTCCAAAGCGCGCGGCAACGTCATTAATCCCGATGATGTCGTCGACGAATACGGCGCGGACAGCCTCCGCCTGTACGAAATGTTCATGGGCCCTTTGGAGTCCACCAAGCCATGGAGCATGCGCGGCGTCGAAGGCGTTTTCCGTTTCCTGAATCGCGTCTGGCGCTTGATGGTAGACGAACGCACCGAGGAATTGAAACTCTCTGAGTCGGTGCAAGACGTTGAGCCGGACAAAGAAACGCGGCGTTTCTTGCACCAAACGATCCAGCGCGTCACGGACGACTTGGATTCGATGTCCTTCAACACCGCCATCGCGGCCATGATGGAATTCACCAATCATCTGACCCCGCTCAAAATCCGGCCGCGCGCCGTGCTGCGGACGTTCGTCTTATTGTTGAGCCCGTTCGCGCCCCACTTGGCGGAGGAGTTGTGGGACCTGCTCGGGCGAGCGGGGGACGTGAGTCCCCCGATTCCGTCGCCGTCCGGAGGCGAGCGGGCGGTGAAGGGGACGCTGGCGTACGAGCCGTGGCCGACTTACGACGCCAGTCTGCTCAGGGCGGACTCCATCGAGGTGCCGGTGCAGATCAACGGCAAGCTGCGTAGCAAGCTGACCGTCGCGGCCGACATCGATGCGGCTTCGTTGGAGCAAACCGCGCGCGCGGACGAAAAGATCCGCGGCCTGATTGAGGGAAAAACTGTTCGCAAGGTGATC
>JAKEHV010000183.1 GCA_022614915.1 Gemmataceae bacterium
CACCGCTCGGTGTTCGTGAAGTTTCCGCTGCGGACCGCTTGCGGCTTAGCGCCCGGAGCGGACCCTGCGAGCGCTAAGCCGCAAGCGGCAAACCTCCTCATCTGGACGACGACGCCTTGGACTTTGACGAGCAACGTCGGAGCGGCGGTTAATCCGCAGCTAAATTATCTCAAAGTGAAGCATAAGGACGAGGTCTATTACCTCGCCAAGGGCGCATTCACAGTGCAGCGCTTGGAGGAGCAATTCAAGCGCAAGGAATGGGTCGAGGGCGTGCCCAAGCTGAAAACGCTGGAGCAGTTCTTCAAGGAAAAAGGCGGCTACGAAGTCGTCGGCGAGGTCAAAGGCGCGGACATGGTCGGCTGGTCCTACGACGGGCCCTTCGACGAGTTGCCGGCGCAGAATATGGAGAGCGGCTATCCCGCTGCTGACGACAAGTCGAAGGCCGGCAAGTCCGCGCAGGTCAAGCCAAGAGACGCTCACCGCGTGATTGCGTGGGACGCAGTGGGGGAAACGGAAGGCACCGGCATTGTCCACATTGCGCCTGGTTGCGGCAAAGAAGACTTTGAACTCGGCAGACAGGGGGGACTGCCGCCCGTTGGCCCTCTCGATGACGACGGCGTTTTTGAGCCGGCGTTCGGCGCGCTCGCCGGCAAGTCCGCCTTGGACGACGCGACCACCGATTGGATTCTGCAAAACCTTCAGGAAAAAGGCGTCCTGTTCGCGGTCGAGAAGTATCCGCACAGCTATCCGCATTGCTGGCGCTGCAAGACGGAGCTGCTCTTTCGCCTTGTCGATGAGTGGTACATCAACATGTCCTGGCGCGACGAGATTATGCGCACCGTCGAAGCTACGGACGTCACCTTCCTGCCCGAATCGATCAACGGCAAGGCCCGCGAGCTCGACTGGCTGCGCAACATGGGCGACTGGATGATCTCGAAGAAGCGCTTCTGGGGTCTGGCGTTGCCGATTTGGGTCTGCGCGAAGGACAGCGGCCATTTCGACGTGATCGGCGGCCGCGAAGAACTGCAAAAGCGCGCGGTCGCCGGCTGGGACAAAGTCGCAGGCCATTCGCCGCACCGGCCATGGATCGATGAAATCGTCCTTCAATGTCCCAAGTGCGGCGGCAACATGCGGCGCATTCCCGACGTCGGCAACCCTTGGCTGGACGCCGGCATCGTTCCCTTTTCGACCATAAAGTACAACAGCGACCGCGCCTATTGGCAAAAGTGGTTCCCCGCCGACTTCATCACCGAGTCGTTTCCGGGCCAGTTTCGCAATTGGTTCTACGCCATCCTCGCCATGAGCGCGATGCTCGCCGAGCGCGCTCCCTTCAAAGTGCTCCTGGGTCACGGGCAGGTCCGCGACCAGAAGGGTGAGGAAATGCACAAATCGAAGGGCAACGCCATCCCCTTCGAAGGCGCGGTCAACGACGGCTTCAAGCTCTTCCACGAGCGCGAACCGAAGTTGAAGCTAGACGCCCAGGCCCATCGCGATCTGCCCGAAGGCTGGCTGCCCGGCTCATTGAAGGAAGAAACGATTCTTCTGGACAACAAGCCGAAGCTGGTAGTCTCCGCTTCATACCCGCCGATGGGGGCAGACGAAATCCGCTGGCTCTATTGCCGGCACAACCCGGCCCTCAACATCAATTTCGGCCCGGAGCCCGCGGAAGAGCTGCGCAGCAAGTTTCTCCTCAAGCTCTGGAACACCTACGCCTTCTTCTGCAACTACGCCCGCCTCGACGGCTTCGATCCCGCCACGCCGCAAGTGCCGGTCGCCAAACGGCCGGACATCGACCGCTGGATTCTGTCGGACTTGCAGTTCCTCATTCAAAAAGCGCGCAAGTCGTTCGAAGACTACAACGTGATGGCCTTCTGCTTGGCCACGGAAGAGTTTGTCGATGCCAAACTGTCAAACTGGTACGTGCGAATCAACCGTCGCCGATTCTGGAAAAGCGAACAGGGTGAGGACAAATTGGCTGCCTATCAGACGCTATACACAGTGCTGGTCGCGCTGACAAAGCTGTGCGCCCCGGTCATTCCGTTTCTGGCTGAGACGATGTTTCGGAATCTTAGAACAGAGCAAGACCTCGAAAGTGTGCATCTAACCAAGTTCCCAGTTTTCGAAGATACATTAGTTGATGGTCCGTTGTCGACGGTTATGGATTCGGTCTTACAAATCGTATCGCTTGGCCGCGCGGTCCGTAATAGCAGTAAGATCAGAGTTCGACAACCACTGGCAGAATTAAAGGTGCAGCCCGGCAGCGATGCTGACCGACAGGCGGTCGAGCAGTTCGCGGATCAAATCTGTGAGGAGTTGAACATAAAGAAAGTCACGCTGCATGACAGCACGCAGGGGCCGCTTCTAAAGTTCGAAGTCAAGTTGAACATGAAAAACGCCGG
Source organism: Gemmataceae bacterium (assembly GCA_022614915.1). GTDB lineage: Bacteria > Planctomycetota > Planctomycetia > Gemmatales > Gemmataceae > JAKEFD01. Next base: position 2,400 of record JAKEHV010000183.1, read on the forward strand.
CTCGAAGTTAGGCAGCCGGACCAAAGCCGTGCAGACCGCGCTGGCAAGCATGGTCGCTACGGCCCTCGCGGAAAAAGTGCAAGCCGGACAGGCCGTGGAAATCGTCACCACCGATGGTCCATTGATGCTCGAACCCGCGGACCTCATCGTGTCCCCAGTAGTGGACCAGGGATTCGCAGGCTTGGCCGATAGGGGCACGCAACTTCTCTTGGACGCCCGCATCACACCCGAGCTGGCATTGGAGGGCCTGGCCCGCGAAGTCGTCCGCCACGTGCAGAATTGCCGCAAAGAGGCCGGCCTTCAGATGGAAGACCGCATCGTGCTGTACCTGGGCGCCGAGGGCAAGCTGGCGGAGGCGATCCAAGCGTACCGCGATTACATCGCCGCGGAAACGCTGGGGGCCGAGTGGTCGGACAAGCCGCTGGGGCAAGGCGCGTATCGGGCCGAGGTCAAGATTGAGGGGCAGCCCCTGGTTATCGAATTGAAGAGATTCGAATGATACGTGTCATAGTTTGTTAATCTCAAAGTCGCTGCACGGTTCATTGATTAACGTCCGCATTAAGTGGTAAACCCGTGATTTTCGGCTAGAAAGATCCCATGTCTGCTGTCGGCCACAATCGATTGTCGAACATCCGCGCCAAAGTCGAAGCCAGCGAGCGCCTGTCCTTCGACGACGGCCTCTTCCTAGAGCAGGAAGCCGACCTGTTTACGCTCGGCGAATTGGCCAACCTCGTCCGCGAGCGCAAGAACGGCAACAACGCCTATTACAACGTCAACACGCACATCAACCCGACCAACGTTTGCGTTTACCGCTGCGTGTTTTGCGCCTTCCGGGCGGACCTTAAGTCGCCCAAGGGTTACGTGATGTCCGACGCGGAAATCGTCGAGCGGGCGGCTCAGGCCGAGGCCCGCGGCGCCACCGAAATGCACATCGTCGGCGGCTTGCACCATCAGTTCCCTTACGACTGGTATTTGCACGTCGTCCGCATCATTCACGAAGCCAGTCCGCGCCTGCACCTTAAGGCGTACACCGCGGTCGAGTGGGATTGGTTCGGACGGCTGACGGGCCGGCCGACGCGCGACATCTTGGCCGAATTCAAAGGCGCCGGCTTGGGGAGCCTGCCGGGCGGCGGTGCGGAGATTTTTCACCCCGAGGTGCGCGACATCATCTGCGAGCACAAAGCCGACGCCGACGCCTGGCTGCGCATCCATCGCGAGGCGCACGAGCTGGGCCTGCGCTCCAACGCCACGATGCTGTATGGCCACATCGAAAAGCCCCACCACCGCATCGATCACTTGTGCCGGCTGCGCGAACTGCAAGACGAGACCGGCGGCTTTCAGACGTTCATTCCGCTCGCTTTCCACCCCGACAACACCAAGCTGGGCGCCGACCACAAGATCAAAAAAGCGAGTGTTTTGATGGATTTGCGGACAATGGCGGTGAGCCGGCTGATGCTCGACAACTTCCCGCACATCAAGGCGTATTGGATTATGCTCGGCGTCAAGACAGCGCAGCTCGCCCTTTCCTATGGCGCCGACGACATCGACGGCACGGTGGTGCACGAGAAGATTTACCACGATGCGGGCAGCGATTCGCCGCAAGAAACCACGGTTGCGGAATTGCGCCGTCTCATCGAAGAGGCGGGGCGTATTCCGGTCGAGCGCGACACGCTGTACAACGAAGTATTCCGCAAGGAAGGCGAGTGGCAAATAGGGCGGCGTCTGGCGCTGGTCTAAGACACCGTAGCCGCATTCGCAAGAATGCGGGTCGCCCTCAGATGCCCGCGTTCTTGGGAACGCGGCTGCGGGCTACTGCTGAGGATTCGTTTTGAGGTTGCGATAGTTGTCCCAGCGCTCGCGCGAACCCGGCAAGGTATGCCAGGGGACCGTGAGATTGTGCAGGCGCGCGAGTTCCAAGATCGTGTTTGGATAATCGGGCCATTTGGCGGTTTCCTCGGCGCGCACGAGCTGGAGCGTTTGGTTTGGAGTTAGCAGGGGCTCTAGCCTCTTCTTCACGAAGTCTTGCGTTTGCGGATGGAGGCATTTGAAGTTGTACGGCCAAAGCTCGTGCGGCAACACGACATTGCGTTCGGAGGCCAATTGGCTGACCGCGGTGCCGAAGCCGGGCCAGTTTCCCTCTGCTTTTTTCAATTTTGGCGGCGTAAGCACCTTGGGTTTGAGTTTCTTTTGCACTTCCTGCGGCAAGTGACCAAATTCGCGCGGCCCGTCCAGTCCAGGCAACGCGGGCGGGTTTTTGTCGGCCAGCTCGACCAAGGTGACAGGAAACAACGGCCATTGCCCCTGCGCCTTGTCCAAACGTTCCTTGTCCGCTTTGGAAAGTCTGGGCCGCAAGTAATCGTTGACGAAATTCTGCACGTCGCCTGGGAAATCGTTGAGCCGAGCCGGCAGCGGCTGGCGCGATTCCAGTTCCTTCCAAAAACGCGACGCAATCTGCCAATCCAGACGGCGTTGCCGGTCCTCCAGACGCAGCTTCTGCAACAGCTCCGCTTTTTCCTTCGCGTTCAGCTGGGCGTACTGCTCGCGCACGGCTTTGGGCTGCTGTTTTATCCATTCTTCGTCGCGCAACTCCTTGATCAGCGCCAGGCGCGACGTTTTGTCGGGCGCCTCCTTGATCCGTTTGCGCGTTTTTTCGTCCTGTCTTTCCAGCCAATCGGCATAGCGCTCAAGCACGTCGGCCATGCGGGCTTGCGCCGCTGGACTTTGCGCGTGCAATTCCTGGTCGAGCTTCTGAAACCTGTCGCGCTTCTCCTCCGGCAACGCGAAGAACACTTGCGCCTCCTTGCGCAGCTTCTGGATCTTCTCCGGCTGACCGCGCCATTGCATGAGCTTCTTGCGGTTTTGCTCCAATTCCTGCGGAGTTTGTTGGGCGCGCAGCATGCCGCCGGCGACCGCTACGGTCACGACAACAGCACACATCGCGTGGAGTGAGCGCATGCGCAATGCTCCCTTTGAGCCTTTCAATCGGACGCGCCGGTGTCCTCGCCAAATAACTCCGGCGCGTCCAGTGCGCGCAGGAAATCGAGGTCGTCGACGTGCTCGTATTGCCGCCAATTCTCCAAAACGCGCAAATGGCGAACCAAAGCCTCGTCCTGGCCGAGCGAATCGGGAGGCGCAAAGAAATAGTGGGCCGCGGCGTAGCCCAGGCCCGCGGTCAGGAGCACGGCGGCGGCCCACGCCAGCCGGCGTGGCCACACCGACGCGGCGGCCGGCATTTTCCCGGTATCGACAACCCTGCCCAACTTTTCCAGCGACAGCCGCTCCATCGTACGATGCGTGAAGCTCGGCGAAGGTTGCGGCTTGGGCAGGAAATCCAAAAGTCCCCACGTTTGCTTCAGAGTCTCGACTTCCTTGCGCAGGTCCGGATCGAGATTGATGCGGGCTTCCAGCTCTTGCGTGGCCGCTTCGTCCAGCTCGTTGTCCAGATACGCGACCAGGTTTTCGCGTTCTTCGTCGCTGAGATTGGCCATGTCCGACTCCTTAGCGGATCAAACGGCTCTTCACAGTGGTTCAATTCCCTTCGGGCGCGCCGTTGTCGCTCGGCGCGCCTTCCATGTAGATGTAATCCTTAAGCGCCAGCCGCAGGTTTTCGCGCGCCCGGCTCAAAAGCGACTTCACCGCCTTTACCGACATTTCCATCACTTCGGCGATTTCCGCGTAGTTCATGTCTTCAAACTTATTTAACACCACCGCGACGCGTTGGCGCTCGTTTAATCCTGCGAGCGCTTCCTGAATCACGGCGGCCAATTCCTGCTGCTCGATGCGCTCGCCGGGCGCAGCGCCCGTGTCTTTGGCCAACTGCTCGACCGGCCGCGGACCCAAAGGGCCGGAGTCGCGCAGATTGAGCGGCACGACTGGTTTGCGCTGCCGGTTGCGCAAGGCGTTTAGAGCAAGGTTATTGGCAATCGTGTAAAGCCAAGTCGAGAACTTCGCCTTGGGGTGGTACTTCTTGCGGCCGCGAAAGACCCGCAGGAACACTTCTTGAGCCAGGTCTTCGGCCTCATCGGCATTGCCGACGACGTGGTGCATCACCGTGACCAGACGCGGGTGGTACAGCTCCACAAGCTCGGCGAAGGCTTCGGCGTCGTCGTCGCGGACGCGCAGCATGATCCTTATGTCCGGATCGCGCAAGGCCAGTTGCGTAGTGCTTTCACCTGCGAGTGCCACGGGAAACCCACCCGGTGTTTCTTTCCGAAAGAGTAACCGCGGAGGTGCAGAGATGCGCAGAGAGAAGAGTAAGGTAACGCGAAGGAGTGCTCTTCTTCCCTCTTCTATTTCCGATGCCTTTTCTCTGCGATTCTCTGCGCCTCTGCGGTTACCCTCTTTCCGGAAGATACCAGAATAGTCTCTTAAGAACCAATGACAAAGAGTTAACACCAGCCCGACGCGCAAGCGAGGGTTAAGAAGCCACGACCGCGCGCCGCAATTGCCCGCAGGCAGCGTCGATTTGGGCGCCTTTGCGTTTGCGGACTTTGACGCTGACGCCGTGGCGGCGCAGGGTCGCCTGGAAGTCGGCGAGGGCTTGCGGTGACGGCCGGCGATAGGCCAGGCCGGCAACGTCGTTGAACGGGATCAAGTTCACATGGGCCTTGCGACCTTGCAACAGCCCGGCCAAGGCGCGGGCGTGGTCGGCTGCGTCGTTGACTCCGCCCAAGAGCACGTACTCGAAGGTCACTTGCCGGCCCGTTTTCTCAAAGAAGTATTCGGCCGCTTCCAGAATCGCCGCCAGCCCTGTTTTGTCGTTGGTCGGCACGATTTGGTTCCGCAGTGTGTCGTCCGGCGCGTGCAGCGACACGGCCAGGTGATACTGCTTCTTGAGGTCGGCGAGCCTGCGGATCTTGGCGGGCAGCCCGACGGTGGAGATTGTGATATGGCGGGCGCCGATGCCCAAACCGTCTATTGCGCCGGCGACTTCCAGGGCCTCAAGCAGGTTGTCGAGATTGGCGAGCGGCTCGCCCATGCCCATGACGACGATGTTGGTGAGGCGCTGGTCCGTGCGGTCGCCGCGTTCCCAAAGGGGTAAATGACGGGCGTGCACGAGTTGCTCCAGAATCTCGCCGCTTGTGAGATTGCGCTCGATGCCGTCCAGACCGCTGGCGCAAAAGACGCAGCCCATGGCGCAGCCGACTTGGGTGCTGATGCACGCGGTGCGGCGGTTGGCCTCCTGGATGAGCACGCATTCGATGAGCTTGCCGTCGCGCAGCCGCAAGAGAAGTTTGTGCGTGCCGTCGTCCGCCGTCAAGTGGCGCGCGACCTGAGTTTCCAGCGGTACGAATGACGCCGCGAGCGCGCGCCGCAGCGCCTGGGGCAAATCGGTCATGGCGTCGAAAGTCTGGGCGCCGGCTTGGAGCAACCAGCGCCGCAGTTGCCGGGCCCGGAGCGGTTTCGCGCCGTGCGCGGCGAGCCAAGCGGTCAGCTCATCGGACGTGACGCACAGTAGTCCCGCTACCGCAGAGGCCGGCGCTTGGACCATCGGCAAAGTGGACATGCCTTTTATTGTACATGCACGCCGCGGGCGATTATCGAGAGGTGTGTCCTCTTACGCAGCTAATCAATCAATTCCGGCATATTCAGTTCCCTACGCACCCGATTAACCTCCTCGCGTCCAAGACGATAAATCCACAGTGTATGTCCCGCCCTTGCAATCGGCTGGAATTGTTGGAAGTAGCTCAACGATCCCGGCGGGATCGTCATCGAATTTCCTGTACCATCGGGAACCGCGAATGACGCGCCGCGCAGGAAATGGACGCTCACTGCGTAAAGACCTGGCCGCGGGCCAATCTCCGCAGCATCGAGTTGCTCACGCCAATCCGGAGGCAGCAGCGGCGGCGGACGAAACTCAATCCCCACGATTTGCGGATCGACCAGGTTGAAATACGCGAGCCCGATGCGCTCCTTGCCTCGCGCCGCTTGAGGCTGGTCCAGCCAATCTTTCAAGAACAACAAATCCTGGCCCCAATCCATGTTGCTGTCTACGAGGTGCTCGGCGCCGCGCTTGGGTCCGCCCGCCCATTCGTTGAAGTACGAAAGGTAGTGCGGCCGCACCGAAACGCTGCTCCAGGCGACGCACCCAGCGAGGAGCAATACGACACCAGCAAATACGCGCGAGCGTTGCGCGACTGCGCCGCACCGGCTCGCACACAGAAAGAGCATTGGGAATGCCGGCAGGGCATAGCGCAGATACTGCAACCCAGTTTGCGAGCTGATAAGCGTCAAAATCACAAGTCCGGGCAACAGGAAACAGAGCTCGTCACGAAAGCGCGTCGCACCGTCGCTGCGCCTCCCCTCGCCCCTGTGGGGGAGAGGGGCTGGGGGTGAGGGGGCGCCGGCGCGCACTATCAGCAGCGCGACTCCCGCCGCGATCAACGCTAGCGTTCCCAGCGGCAGCTTCACGCCAAGCGCGTACAAGTAGAAATACCACCAGCCTTCGTTGCGCCATTCGCCTCCGAGATAGAAGGGCCAACTGCTTTCGAAATCGCGCCGCTGCACGTCGATGCCCACGAGATAATTCGCCGGCAGCTGCAAGACGACATTCTCCAGAAAAGTGCCTTGGAAGCGATTGCCGACCCTGTTCTCGCCTGCGAACAGCTTGCTCACGAACTGAAAATCGCCCAACCTCTTGCCTGTATCCTCAAAGCCGTATCCGACATTGATGACCAGTACACTCGCCACCAGTATGCACAGCCCGTGAACACTAGCCCGACGCGCTAGCGAGGGCCGCGGGACAATCTCCCCTCGCGCCTGGGGGGAGAGGGGAAGGGGGTGAGGGGTCGTCGTGACTGCATCCCTTCCCCACCAATACATCACCCCCACCACCGGCCAAACCACGTACAACACCAACCACACGTGCTTCGTCAACTGGGCTAAACCGAGCAGAATCCCGACGAGAAACGCTCCACTCCACGTCGGCGCTCGCAGATACCGCCAAAACCCGTAGCAAGCCGCCAGCCCCATCACCGTCGCCGGGATGTCGGTCGTCGCCAATCCCGCGTGCGCCAAGATGTTCGGATCGAGGCACCAAAGCGCCATCGCCCAGAAGCCGGACCATTCGCTATAGAGTTCTTTACCCCAGCGATAGAGCAAACACGCCCCCGCGACCGACCACAGCACCCCGGCCCACCGCGCCCAAAGAAAGCAATCGAAGTACTGCTCGCCCGCTTCTCGCGTAAAACTCTGTCCCAGCGCCCACTCCGGCCGGCTGCCCGGATAATCGCGCGGCGACTCCGGCTCCCACTCCGGCCCGATGACGAGCAGCGGCAGCGCCGAGATTAGCCTGGGCAACGGCGGATTCACGCGATACGGCGCGAACGAGCCGGTCCGCCAATGCGCCAGCCCCGACGGCACGAGCGCGCTCTCATCCATCGTCACGAAGTTCTGAAGAATCCCGCCGAATAGCAAGCCGACGTGTACAAGCAGAATGACGACAAAGAGAATTGCTCGGCGCGACATGTTTCACAATCACCAACGGGACGTTGTCCCTGTGATCATTCCACGCCTCTCTCGGTCACGACGTCGCGCCCCGCCGGCGTCAGCATGGGCTCGACCAATGCTGGTTCCGTGCCATGCAGAAAGCGGCGCACGCTGCCGTCGGCGAACAGAAAGTTAGCGCCGCTTGTATGGGCGCTGCCCCAGTTGTAGCGGAAAGTGAAGCCCATGCTGGCGTGGTCGCGGACGATGCTGGTCCCTTCGCCGGGCCTGGTGCCGAAGCCGCGCTGGGTGCCGCCGCTGCCGCCCACGAAGAACGGCTCGTCCCAATACCACGTGCCGGTTTGGTAGTCTGCCGGGTGCATGGCTTTTTCGCCGATCATGATCGTCTGCGCCTTGCCGTCTTTAATGTGTTCGGGGCGGAGGCACTTGGGCCGGTTGGGAATGACGCGGGCGTTGGCGGCGTAATCGGTGCGCGCCCACAGCCAGCCGCCGCCTTCGTAGTTGCCGTGCTTGTCGTTGACCGCCGGCTGCGGGTCTTTGGTGCGCCGGCTCGGGCAGACGTATTCCGCAACAGGCCGGTGCCAGGCGCGCTTTTCGTAGTTCGCCCGCGCATCGAGATAGGGCAAAATCGCGTACGCCCACGAGCCGGGCTGATCGCGCGGCGTTTTGGTCGGCTCGCCCACGCCGTATTGGAACGTCAGGTTGAGATAATGCTCCTTGACGGAAACAACGACCAGTTTGCCGTCTTTGGCTTGGATAGTCTGTTTGCCGTCCCAGCCGCCGTTGGAAGGAAACACGCCCTGGCGCGTCTGGTGCAGGTGCATGGCCAGTCCGATCTGGCGCAAATTGTTGACGCACGCCGTCCGGCTCGCCACCTCGCGCACCTTGGCGACGCCGGCCAGGATCAGGCCCAAGACGATACTGATGATGGCGAGGACGACAAGGAGCTCGATGACGGTGAAGCCTGCTCGATGACTGCGACGCACTGCTCCCCTCTCCCCCGCCCTTCGAGGAGTGGTTGAGCGCGCAATGTCCACCGGCGGGGGAGAGGGGCCGGGGGTGAGGGGGACGCCTTTGCAAGTCGCGCTCTGCCCGGATGAGGAGGTAAACATGTTACGCCGATCCTTGCGGCTTAGGCGAACACTTGGTTCGCTGCCAAAGAAAAGGCTCACGCCTTCCACTGCCATGGTTGGTCACTTCCATTGTCCAGCGACGTCAGCGTTGGCCTTTCTTGACGGCGACTACTCGAAGCGTGTTGGGCAATACGGTGGGTCCGAAGGGGCTACCCCACAGCAATCTCGTGAATCTGCGATCGGGATCTAGTGGCTCCGCAGGGAAGCCTGACTTTTCCGCAAACTTTCGCATGGCAGCGTGAATTTCGTCCTCTTCCACCAATTCAAGAGTAAAGGGCGCCAGCCAAAACCGCTCGCGCCGGAAGTGAGCGTTAGGCCCGCTCGCTGGCCGCGGATAGGAATCACTTTTTCTGCCATTGTAGCCCTGGTTCGACCATTGCAGTTCCATGTCCTTTGCTTCCGACGAGTTGGGTAGCCGGAAATCATACGCTGGGAACATGTTTTCTAACCATCGGCAATAGGCTCGCGCTTCGTGCATATTCACGAACAAGACCACGTTGTTTGCTTGGCCGCGCGGATACGTCCCGTTCTTCCAGGCGACCTCTGCGCATTTGGTCTTTTCCAAATCAGAAGGAAGAGCTGGGGCTGGAACAGCGTTGTATCGAATAGCGACTTGATACTGAATGTTCGCAATTGGACTCTCGGATACGATCGGGCCGTCATCACCCTTGATCGGAACAAAGTGAAGCTTGATGTCTTTCCGCAAGTCGAATACGACCCCATTCGACTTCGGCGCCGGCTTGGCCGAGTCTTGGGCGGGACAGAGACAATCTTCCCCGACGACGCCCACAACTGCGGCAAGGGTAACGAGTCGAACTAATTTCATTGGTTGGCCCTTTTGCTGACGTCAGGGGCGAACGTCATCATCCTAAGCCGTTCCCTGCGGTTTGGGCGCGCACTTGATTCGCTGCCGTCGGTGCCAAAGAAATAGACCCGCGCCGATCGCGGCGAGGCAGGTCGCCGTCCCGATGGTCCAGCCGTAGCGCGCGGATGTGCTGGTGCGTCGTGCTTTGGAGACGCCTTCGAGGCGGTAGCCGCCGTCGAATTTGACCCAACGGCCGTTTTCGAGCTGTGTTTTCTCCAACAACTCCATGAACGAAAACGCCGGAGCAGCGGGCATTTGCATGTCGCCCAAATCCGGATCGTGATCGCTCAGACTATCTGCCAGGATGATCTTAAGATTGGTCGCTGTGCGCAACTCTTCGAGAATCTGGCCTATAGGTGGATGCATTGCCACGACGCTGAGCTTCGTGTGAAGTTTCCGATCGTAGCGAAGCCGGAAGCGCTTGGCGGATTCGGCGGGCGTTAGCTCCGCTCGTTTTGACCCACCACCCTTTTCTTGTGCGTGTGTTTGGTTTGCGCAATCGCAGAGACCGAAAAACACAAGGACTCCAATCAAACGGCTGAGTGCGTTCATGACTCCATCCCTGATGCGATACCCACGCTGGCTCAGTCCTTGCCCTACTTCTTTGCGACGGCCACCACGCGAAAAGTATGCGGCAATACGGTCGGTCCGCCCGGCCGAGAAAAGTACATATGCACATATCTCTTGCTTTCGTCATTTTCGCCGGCAGGTAGTTTTCCACTCGCCTTAGCGACCCTTTGCATTGCGAGCTGAATTTCTGAATCCTGCTCGACCAATTCATTTGTGAATGGCGCCAGCCAGAAACGCCCAAGGGAGCAATAAATCTCCGGCCCAGACACGGGTCGAGGACTTGAGTCTCGTCTTCGTCCGCCATATCCATCCCGGGACTTGTGGATTTGCAAATGTTCGGCTTCGTCCCATCCCGGCAGTCGGAAGTCAAATGCTGGGAATTGTTTCTCAAGCCAGCGGCAATACGCTCTTCCCACTTCCAAATTGACAAAAAGCACTGCATTGTCGTCTTGCCCTCCGGCTTATCGACCAGGTTCTTGCCATACAACTCAAAAACGAGCGTGCCGAACAATGGGTTGTCTGACTTGTCGAAGACGGCGGGGACAGTTTTTGTTAGGGACGGACTTCCCAAACCGTACGACAATTTAGTGTGCTCGCCGTCTTTTGTCTGATTATCGCCAACAACTGTGCCATCAGCGATCAAACCTGTGGCGGTTCTTTTGTAAGATTGCCTCGTATACCATTTGTACGCTTCGGAAACGACTACCGTCTTTCCGCCCAACTCCCCGACCGCAAATGCATAAAAGTTTGCTCGTACGCTGAAGATCGAACCTACCGGATCGCCCGTGCCCGGGCCAATGCCAGGCGCATCCCAATCATAGACGTGTCCGGCAGAGATTCCTGACTGCGGCTCATGATCTATGTTTGAGCCCAGCTTGCCGCTGTCGTTCGATGGGCGATATGTCGGTCCTCCATCAAAGTCCTTGGTGGCGCCGGTAAACCAACTAAGCTGTAACCATTGGCCTTTTGCGTCCTTGAGCGGGATAAAAGACCGGCCCTGCGCATTCCGCTCCAATATTACTGGCCGTTTGTGATCTTTGGGGATGACTTTTCCAATCGTCAGAACACCCCAATTCCACGACCCTCCACCGGCTAGGAATTCTCCGGGACCTAAGTTGTAGGTGCCGTCTTTGCGCTCATTCTTGTAAACGTCCTGCACAGCGTTGTCGTCGTCCTTTCCGGTAACTCCCTTTACCGTGTCGCTCGCGCCGTACTTGAACGAGATTTCCACTTTGACTACCCCGCCCGCCTTTTTGCCAGCTTCTTGTGCCCCCAGCATCGCCACAATAACGGCATCGCCCATCTTCGTGCTGACCGTTTGCCCGGAGAGCTTGAACGGCACCGGCGTTCCGTCATCCGGCAACGTCAGCTTGACGCTCGAACTCTGTTCCGATCCGGCTGCCGTCGAGAAGAAGAAATCGCCCGCGCCGGCAAGATTGGTTAGATCCACTTCCAAGTCGCCTGAACCAGTCGTGAGATTTCGTGCCGTCGCGGTCGCATAGATCGTTTCCGCCGCGTCGCTCGGCGTCATGAAAACGAAGTCATCGTCCGCGCCGGCGTCGTTGATTTCGATTTCCACGACGGCGTTGGCCGGGTCGTCATCCAGGATCGTCAAGGTCGCCGAACTCTGCGGCCCTAATTCAGCCCCATTTGGCTCGTACAATTCCAAGAGCACAATCTCGTTGAGCTCGACCTTAGTATCGGACACCAGCTGGACGGGAAAAGTCTTGACCTCGTTGCCGATTTGAAATGTCAGCTGATCGTCCGTGTGGATGTAGTCCGACGGGGCGGTGGCGCCGTCCGGCGCCGGACCATCCTTCGTCTTAAACTTGACGGTGACGATTTGCGTCGCCGGGCTGCTGAGCTTCACGGCGATGAGGATCTGTCCGCCGCTTTCGATGGCATTGGTATTGGCCGCGCTGAATTCTACTTTCGGCGTGCTGTATCGTGCAAGGGCGGGTTCGGTGCCGACATGCAAACCGAACGCTGCAAAAAGAAATGCCGCGCAAAACGGCCATTCCGCGAGCGGATCAGAGAGGGGAGCATGGCGATCCTCCGCGAGTAGACGAGTTCCTATCGCCTCTATCGTGGTCGTGCAATTCCGGATTGTCAATCGAAAAACACCGTGCCTTGGCCCGATTTCCTTTGCCCATGTAAGGATGTACTAACCGATTGCGCCTTAAGTCAATTCCTCCAGCCAGGTGCGCAAATCGTTTTCGTATTCGCTGGCCAAGTCGGCTTTGACAAGCTGGCGGTGAAAGTTGGCCGCGCCCTGACGGTCCAGGTCGGCGGCTTGGGCGCTCTTGAAGCGCTTGGCCGGGTCGGGTGCGATCATCTTGCGGCACAGTCCAAGGAGCAACTCGTTATTGCGCACTTCTTCGGGCAACTTTTTTTTGATTCTTGAATGCCGTGACACGCGCCACATTGAACTCTAGAGCGCGTTTTATGGTGCTGTAGGGAGAAATTCGCGCCAGGCAATAATTGCCGACACGTCATAAAACATGATGTGTCAGGAAATTAACTTGAAGCGAAATCTAGACTTACATCAAAACATGGGTCGAAAAATTGCTGACACATCATTCATTGTAGGGGTCATGTCAGTCATTTTTGTTACCCCTTTATTGGCAAGCAGTTGTGGAAAAAGTATTCATGACACATTGCTGACAGGCATTCTTTGAACCTCAGGCGGGCCAACACCCGTCTCAAACGCGCTCTAGAAGTCATGCTTCAACGAAACGAGAACGACGGACTCGAGTACGTAACAATGGATCGACACGCGGCCAGAACCAATGCCGAAAATGCCGGAAAACTCTGGAATTCACGCAATACTATACCAACGCTGCGCGCGGCCTATGGTGCATCCTCACAGATCGTCCAGGCTGAAGTGCTGCCCGTCACTCTTATCGCCGGCACGCTTAAACACTTTGTGGTTGACGGAGTAGGAGATGGTGCGCACGGCACCGTCCGCGAAGACGGCGTTGAACGAGCCGTGGTGGGAAGCGCCGAAGCGGCCTTCGCCGTCACCGCTGGGCGCCGAGTAGTCCGGAGCAGGTTGAATCTCGGTTTGCCGAATGGTGTCGGCATCCCAGCCGGCGGCGTAGCCCTCATCGTCGTCCTTCTGTACCTGACCCAGGAAACGCAAGTTGAGCCGTTTTTCGCCGACCAAGAGAGTGTTCGACGTGCCGTCTTTGATGCTGGAGACACGGTTGGGAAGATACTGGCGCACGACGCCGGTCATCTCCCAGTTGCTGGCCCCGTAATCGCCGAGCGCGCACTCGATCGGGTTGCCGCCAAAGAACCCGGGGAAGGTGAACAGGACCTTCTGCGGCGCGCGCCGGCTGGGACAGAAGAAGAGGGGGTTGGTCGTTCCCATGGCAACGCGGATACGATCGGAGTCATTCGTCGCCTGGCCTCCCTTCCAGGTGTTGGCGGCTTC
>JAKEHV010000184.1 GCA_022614915.1 Gemmataceae bacterium
CGTGAATCCCAGCCGCAGTGGCGGCAACCGGGTTGGTTGCACGGTTGTTGCAGTGCTTGAGAAGGCGGCTCATTCCCGAAAAACATCGAGAAAATGTCGAAACCGCCCAGGCCGCCGGCGTTGAGGATATACTGCGCCTCGAGCGCTTTGGTAATCCTGTTCTGCGCGTCGACCAAATGCGCCTTCGTGTAGGCGTCGACCTGAGTATCCTCCGCCTTGAGCGCTTTGTCGATCTTGGCGCTTAGTTGCCGCAGATGCTGCGTGGCCAGGTTGGCGATGGGCTTGGACGCGGCCCCGCTGCCCGAACCGTTGTGCGCCAAATCGATGAGCCGGTTGACCATCTCGCGCTGCAAGTTGCGGCGCAGACTGGTGACCAACGGCTGCCGCGGCGTGAACTTCCCTTGCGGCAGCTTATCGATCTCCGTCCAAATCGCGGCCCCGACCGTATCCAACATCTCGGGTATGGTCACGGCGTCCTTGTCGCGCTCGACGAGAAACTCATTGTCATACACGCGCCGGAGCGTGGTCGGGTTCATGAGCATGGTCAGAACCGATTTCTGAATGCCCATGACGCGGTCGTGAATCGGGAAGCCGGCTTCCTGGAAGCGGAAGAAACTTTCGTCGCTCATCAGGAAGTCCGAACTCATGCGCTGCAGCATCTCCGTGGTCAGGCCGAACGATTCGTCACGGAAGGCGTTTTCCATGATCCACTTCAAGGCTTCGCGCTGCTGGGCGGCGGGCACGGCTTCGATCGGCGCCCGGTTGCCCTTGTCGCCCTTGTGATCGCGGCGCACAAACGCCCCGCCCACCCAGCCCGACATCATGCTCAGCGAGCGCGTTTGCAGCATCAGAGTCAGCTCATAGCCAAACCGCGCCTTGGACCAGCTTTCGCCATCCTTAACAAACTTGTTGACAAGCCGGTCGCGATGGTGCTTGGCTAGCTTCATCTGGTTCTTGGCGTAGTCGAGCGGATTGGCCGCAAAGTCGTAACGCCGGGCCAACGGGTCCGGGCCGACCGTGTCCTGGTCGGTGGCGAACTGATGCTCCGGTTCGACGCACTTGGCGAGGATCGGCTTCAGGTCTTTCTCGAACGAGTAGCCGTACTCGATGGCCCACATGTCGTAGGGGCCGATGGTGATCATGGCGTAGTCGCCCTGAAACTCGCCGTCCTTCATGTCGATGTTGATGGGCAAGTAATCCATCACCGAGCCCGCGAACGGCTTCTTGCCCTTGACCTTGCTGCTGTTGATGTCGGCCAAGGAGTAAAGGGCCGAGGCTTTGAAGTTGTGCCTGAGGCCGAGGGTGTGGCCGACTTCGTGGGCGACCAGGTCCGCCAGAAGCGGGCCGATGAACTTCGACGGAATGCCGTCGAGCTCGTCGTCGCCGCTCTTCGGCTTGGGCTTGGGTTTCTTAGGATCGTCCTTGCCGACTTCCGGAGTTTGCGCCTCCAGCTCAGATTGCATGAGGTCGTAGGTCATGCGCAAGAGAGTGAGGTCCATGGCTTTGCCGGCGGCGACCATGCACATGCCGTTGACCTGGCTCATGCGGCCGATCAGGCCGTCATACTCGTTGACGCCCATGAGCTTGCCGGCCGACTGGCCGAACGGATGTCCGCCCAAGGGCTGCGGGCCATGCTTGAGGCGTTGGGCCAGCAGCGTGTTGCGCGTGTGCGCTGGGGCCAAGAGAAAACGCGGATCCCATTGCGGATTGCGCTCCAGCCACGCCATGGTCTCCGGACCGAAGCCTTCCATGGCCAGTTGCGGCAGCACTTCCGAGAACTGCTTCTCGAAATGGCGAATCCAGCCGTCGGTGAGGATGATGTCGGCGTCCAGGATTTGGCCCGTCAAAGGATGCACGCGGCTGGGCCCAATGGCGGTGGAGATGTCGTTGTTCAGCCAGCGGATGAAGTTGTAGCGCACGTCTTCGGGGTCTTTTTCCATGTGCGCGCCGGTGCGGGCGTCCTGGAAGTAGACTTCGATGGCGTTGACCAGGCCGACTTTTTCAAAGGCCTGATTCCAATAGAGCACGCCGTCGCGGACGAAGCGGCGATAGCGAATCGGCGTGGTGTGCTCGACGTAGAAGATGATCGGCTGCTTGGGCGGGCTCATGTTGAGAGCCGGGTCCGCCTTTTCCAGTTGCCAGCGATTGATCAAGCGCGTCCGTTTTTCACCGGCTTTGAATTTGCCGAGGTCGTTGAAAGCCGTGGTGAAGTAACCGACGCGTTCGTCGGCATTGCGCGGCTGGTAGCCGGTGTTGTCCGGGATTTCGCTGATGGAGAAATGGAAGGTTTTCAGTTTGCCGTCGAAGCCCGTGGGTATCTCAAAGGAGATTTCGAGGTTCTGCGGAAACGCTTTGGCGGACTTGATCTCGCGCAGCCGCATGGCCAGCGGACTAAAGCCCACGCCGAAGAACTTCGGCAAGTTGCCCAAGAGCAGCTCATCCAGATCGAGGAAGGCGGCGGCGTTCTTGGGATTGATCACCAGGATCGGCAGGTCGGCGATGACGCGCCCGGTGAAAAGCCGCTGCACCGAGCTTTTCGACTCCGCATCGCCGGTGGAGCGCACGTCGAGCGCGGGCTCAATAAGCGCTAACCGGTCGCCGTACTGTTTCCAGTGCACGTAGATGTCGCCCTCTTGCAGGCCGGCGAAAATCTCGCCGCCCGCCACGGTCAGCGCGATGAAGTACTTCTTCATCATCGCGTCCTTGGGCACTTCGATAAGCGCCTGGCCGTATTTGCGATCGACGTACAATCCGAACATGGCGCGGCCGTCCATGGTCGAGACGACTTTTTCAAAGCCGGCGAGGAGTTTGTCCACGTCCTGGGGCGTCATAGGCGGCCCCTTGGGCAATGGCGGCGGCCCGCCCGGTCCCCCAGGGAGCGGACCGCCCGGCAGCGGACCCGGTTGCTGCGCGGACGCGACCAGGCCCATTCCTAAAAGGGCCGTCACGCCCAAAAGCCAACGAAACTTGTTCCCGTACATACGCAACCTCTCGAAGAAAGCGGACCTCCCGTGCCTTGCGGCCGGGACTTGCCAGTTACAGCGAACGTTCATGGTAATCCGGGCCGGCAAAAAGGGGAAGCTAATTAGGCAAACTTTGCCGCGTGGGCAAGATTTGCCGAGGTGGGATTGTGCCGGGTTTTTCGATTCGACGCCTACTTGTTTGCCTCCGGACGATGGGTTACGCCGTTGATAAGCATGAATGCCCGATGGTCAACGGTCTCGTGCCCCACGTCGGCGGACCGATTCTGCCGCCCTGCTGCGAAACCCTGCTCATCGGCGACGCGTATGCCGCACGCGTCGGCGACCTGGCGGCGTGCACCGGCCCACCCGACAAAATCGCCCGCGTTGCCGTCACTTACAGAGACAGATTCGTTCCAGCGCACTATGACTCAGATGCAGTCAACTGACTAAACTGTGCCGTGCTCTGTCAAATAAGCCTCAGCAATCAGCAATATCACAAATCCACCCACCGACATGGTGATCCGGCAGGCATTGAAGCGCAAGAGCACGTCGCGCACCGACAGGTTGCCGAATTCCTTCACCATCCAGAAGCCGCTGTCGGCGGGCTGGGTCATGAAGGTGACGCCGTTGGCCACAGCGAGGACAAGCAGGGTTTCCTGGCCGGGCAATGCGCGTACGAATCCTGCCAACAGTGCGGAAGCGGTGAGGATGGACGCGGTGGCCGAGCCGAGGGCCACGCGCATGAGGACGGCGACGAGATAGCAGGTCGTCACCGGAGTGACGGGCAGGTCCATCATGGCGCGGGCGATGATGTCGCCGGCGCCGGTGGCTTGGATGACCTCCTTGAAGCCGCCGGCCGCCCCGAACAGAAAAGCGATCGTGCCGACGTCGCGGATCGCTTCCTCCGCCGTCTTGGCCAATTTCGCGCCGCGCAGGCCGCGCCGCAAGCCGAGAAACCAAAATGCCAGTGCGGTCGGCACCAAGAGCGCCATCGTCGGCCTACCCAAAAACTGCACCCAGGCCAACGGCGGGTGCGCCAGCCAATTCAAGTACGCCGGCACTTCGCTTTTATCGAACAGTGGCGACGCCATCCATTCGGGCAATAGGCCTAGATCCTGGAAGAGCTTTGCGCCGAAGCCCGCCAGACTCAGCACCAACGGCAAGGTTAC
>JAKEHV010000026.1 GCA_022614915.1 Gemmataceae bacterium
CGGCACATAGCCCGGGTGCCAAGGCAGCGGCGTGACTTTGTAGCCAAATCCGTTGGCGATGGTTCGTTTGGTCAGCGGCAAAAGGTATTGGCCCGCTCCGGTCCAGCCCTGGTCCGGCCCGGAATACGGCAAGTCCTCAACAAACAGCTTGACGCCGGCAAGTTTCTCGTCCGCGGTGTCGCTTGTCCACGCCACTTGGACGACGGTCACTTCCGGGTCGGGCAGGCCGTTCTTGTCGCGCACCTCGGCGATGACGTGCAGCGGCGACACGAGAAACTGCGGCCGCGAGAGGATAACGGGAGCGCGCGTCTTGAGCACGAGAAAAAGGAGAAAGCCGATCCAGCCCAAGAAAAGACAGGCGGACACCGCCAACCGCGCTTTCGGAAAAACCATGGCTACCCTGCCTCGTCGATTTCGATGCGATAACTCCCCGCGAGATCATCGTCGAAATCAAAACCTTCCTGGAAGTCGGCCAGCGAATCCTCGTCGGTCTTGCTCAAAAGCTCCGCGCCAACCAGATTGAAAACGATCCGGCCGAAATCGAGCGTCGAGCGAATGCCCCAGCGCTGGAACACGACGCGGGCCATCAAACCAAATTCCTGCAGCGCCAACGAGCGGATGCCTTCCAACAGTTCCTGCCCTTTGACGTGATGGCGCTCATCCGCCGCCAACTCCGCCGGCGGCACGTCCGGCAGCGGCGGCTTGCCCAGGAGTTTCTGCGTGTGGCCCAAAGCCAAGAACACGAACTCATAGGCCTCGTAGGCGTAACGCCCATCGCGCTGCGCCACTTCCGCCAGCTGAGGATTGAAAAAACTCATCGCTGTCTATTGTAGCAGGCACACTCCGTGTGCCGTCAGGTTGAGACGGCACACGGAGTGTGCCTACTACATTATCTGCGTCAAGATTTCGTTGGCTGAAACGACGATGCGGCGGCCGTCCTCGAATTCCACCAGCACCTTGCGGGCCAGAATCTCTTGGGCAAGCACTTTGCCGCGGCCTTTTTGAGTCACAATGCTCGTTCCCGGCTGCGGCAGCGTTTGCTGAAACTCTTCATACACGTCGTTCTCGTAGCGCAGGCAGCACTTGAGCCGGCCGCATCGACCGGAAATCTTCGACGGGTCCAGCGTCGATTTTTGCAGCTTGGCCATCCGCATCGACACCGGCGGCATGACGGCCATGTGCGTGTTGCAGCACACCGGTTTGCCGCAGTCGC
Source organism: Gemmataceae bacterium (assembly GCA_022614915.1). Taxonomy (GTDB): domain Bacteria; phylum Planctomycetota; class Planctomycetia; order Gemmatales; family Gemmataceae; genus JAKEFD01. The sequence goes on from JAKEHV010000026.1 coordinate 1,214, forward strand.
CGTAGTCGGCCAAAAGCTTGGCTTCGTCGCGGACGCCGATTTGCCGCATTTCGATGCGCGTGCGATATTCGCGGGCCAGGTCCTTCACCAGCTCGCGAAAGTCGACGCGCTTTTCAGCCAGGAAATAGAAAACGATGCGCTCGCCCCCGAATAAGTGCTCAACGTCCACCAGGTCCATCTGCAATTGCCGCTGCCGTACGAATTCCTGACAGCGCAGAAACTCGACATGTTCTTTCTCGCGCACGGCCGACAACTGTCCCTGATCGTCGTCGTTCATCGCGCGCAGGATTTGCCCGTGCGTCGGCTCGGACAAATATTGCACCGCTTGCGTGGTGGCCTCGCACAAGACCTCGGCCGCCTCCAGTCCGCGCTCCGAGCGCACGATCACTGACTGCTCGCGCGCGTAGCGCGCCTCCGCGGGCGCCGGTTCGTATTCCCCCAGGAAGCGCATCACGCCATGGCGGACGATGTAGTTCATATAGAGATTTCGATTGATCGCTTCGCGCTCGAGTCTCCCAACCATTCAGGCGTGCGCGAACCGATAAATCGTTTTTTTCCTTCTGCGCCATTGTAAACACCATTGCCCGCTTGGAAAAGGCGCATTGGTCTTGCAAAGCCCGCAAACCTTGCCACAATAACAATTGTTAACTCCCTCGCTCGCGCGTTGCCATTGTTAATGATCCCTCGCTCGCGCGTCGGGCTAGTGTTAACTTTTGTTTTTCGCCCTCCCGCCTTGCCTCGGTGAGGCAACCCTGACTGCCGCCCACATTCCAAAGGATTCTTCGTGGTTCCACGCCGTCGTTGGCTCTGTGTGCTCGTTCCCTTGTGCTTGGCGGGTTGCCGCGAGGACGAACCCATCGTCAAGCAAACGGTGCCGCGCGTCAGCGTCATGCAGCGCTTTTTCGGCGCCATCCTGCCCAAAGGCGAAAAAATCTGGTTCTTCAAGCTGGTCGGCACGGAAGACGACATGGCCGAATTGCAGGAGCCGTTCGACGAGTTTCTGAAGTCGATCGACTTCACCGATCCTCTGAAGCCGAAGTGGAAGCTCCCCAAAGGATGGATCGAAGAAGTAGGCAAGGAGATGCGTTACAAGACCATTCACATTGGCCCCAAAGAAAAGAAACTGGACTTGAGCGTGACGGCGCTCGGATTAGAGGCCGAAGACGTGACGGAAAACGTCAATCGCTGGCGTGCCCAGATCGGCCTGGTGGCTTTCCACAAGCGCGACCTGGAACCGTTTCTGCGCAAAGTAGATTTGCCCGCCGGGCCGGCGATCGTCGTAGACATGATCGGCCCCGGCGCGGTCGCGCAAGGCAAGGGCCCGCCCATGGGTGCGCCGCCGCGGCCTGGGCCCGATGCGTTGCCCTTCAAGTATGAAGCACCCAAGGGTTGGGAAAAAATCGCCAACATTACCTTGAGCGTGTTGACGTTTCAAGTAAAGGAAGGAGACAAGAAAGCGCGGGTCACGGTTTCGGAATTGGGCAAAAAGTCCGGCAGCTTGCTGGATAACGTCAATCGCTGGCGGCGCGACTATGCCGGTCTTCCAGAGATCAATGAAACGCAGCTGGCCAAGGATGTGCAAGAGCTTGCCGTGGGACTAGAGTCTTTCAAGTACGTCGATATCGACGGACCCAAGCAGCGCATCCTCGGCGTCGTCTGGCCCCGGCCGGACAGCACGTACTTCTTCAAGATGGCAGGGCACACCGACGCGGTCGAAAAACACAAGAAGAACTTCGAAACCTTCGTGAAATCAGTCCAGTTTGGCGGCTAGAATAGACCTTGGAGTGCGGCGCTTTTCCGCCGCTTTGGTTTTGGGAGTGCGGCATCCATGAGTTCCACGGCCACACAACCCGGCCCAGCGCCGGCGTCCTTGAAAGAGGCGGACATGAAAGGCGCACTGGTCCCCGGGAACAAGCCGCGCGCTGGCCTCGCTTGGCGCATTCTCCAGATCTGTGCCTCGTTGCGTGTCACTGTCGTCCTCTTTGTACTTTCGTTTTTACTTGTCTTTTGGGGCACCTGGGCCCAAAGGGATGAAAGCATTTGGGCGGTCGTCAACAGCTATTTTCGTTGGTGGTTCGTTTGGATTCCACTTAAACCGCTCACGCTTGAGTTGATCGACCTGCCGGTTTACATTCCCTTCCCCGGTGGCTGGACCATCGGCTCGCTGCTCATGATCAACCTCTTGGCCGCACACGCCGTTCGTTTCAAGCTCACTTGGAAGCGATCCGGCATCATCCTTTTGCACAGCGGCATCGTCCTCATGATGCTCGGCGAATTTGTCGCCGCCTTCCAAATCGAAGGGCGCATGAGCATTCCGGAAGGGCACAGCTCCAATTTCATTGAGAGCGATCGCACGATGGAGCTGGCCCTTGTCCGACGCCTCAATGACAAGGAGCAGGAGGAGATTCTCATTTCAGGCTCACGCCTTCGTCAACACGACGGAAAACCAATCGTCGATCCGCAACTGCCATTCGACGTGGAGGTTGTCCGCTATCTCGTCAACTCCGATTTAGGTCCCGCCGATCTGGTCAGCCAGCCGAATCTCGCCACCGTTGGCATCGGCCTCCGTCAAGTGGCCGTTGAGAAAAGCGAAACGACCGGGGTGGATCCGACTCAAGCGGTGGAGATCGCGTCGGCCTATGTCAATTTGAAAAGGAAAGACACGGGCGAGTCGCTCGGCACCTATTTGGTTTCGGCGTGGTTCTCGTACTTGCTCATGCCACCGGAAACTGTGACTGTCGACGGAAAGAAATACGATATCAGCCTACGTAATAAGCGCGCGTACAAGCCGTATACGATCCACCTCACGCGGTTTACCCACGATAAGTACCCCGGCACCGAAATCCCCAAGAATTACCAAAGCGACGTCCGGCTCGTCGACCCGACGACCGGTGAAAACCGCCTAGTAAAGATCTACATGAACAACCCGCTGCGCTACGAGGGGGAAACGTTTTATCAGGCCAGCCTCTACCCCATGGGCAAAGGAACCGTGCTCCAAGTTGTCCGGAATCCCGGCTGGCTGATGCCCTATTTCTCCACAGCGATGGTAACGCTCGGGATGCTGGTCCATTTCGGGATCATGCTCGTCAACTTCGTGAATCGGAGGCTGGCATGAAACGCTTCGAGAAGGTATTCCCCTGGCTCATCCTGGTCTTGGCCATGTTGTTTATCGTTTGGATCGCTTCGCCTCCCGGCGCGCCGGGCAAGAACGAATTTGATTTCCATACGTTTGGGCAACTGCCGGTCATGGACCGCGGTCGGACCAAGCCGATGGACACCGTGGCACGCTCCTACCTCGTCTTCTTGACGCACAAACAGACACTTAAAGACAACAAGGACAATCGTCAATCGGCGGTGAAATGGTTGCTCGATGTCCTGGTAAGCCTGCCCCCGTGGCGCGAAGGCACTTCGTTCGACGGACCTGCAGCCGAGTACAAGACTTTCAAGATCGACAACGACGAAGTGCTCAACATGTTGGGCCTAGAGCCGCGCTCCGGCTTACGCTATTCCTTGCAGGAGTTTCGGCAGCAACTGGGGCCGGTGATCGCCCTCGCCAAGCGCGCCAGCAACAAGGATGTCAAGCAGCGCACGCTCAAAGACGTCAAGTTGATGGAATTCGCGCAGCAATTGGAGTCATTTCAGCGGCTGGCGACCTACCAAATCCCGTTCTCAGTCCCGCCTCCCAGCGGCAAAGGGGATTGGCATCCTCTTTCGGATTACATCGATGCCGGCCTGGACGTAATACAGCGCGATCCCGTGGCGATCGGTTATTTGCGGATTCTCAGCGCTTATGACCAGCGCGACGCTCGAACCTTCAACAAAGAGGTTAGAGAACTTCACTCTTATCTAACCGAACAGTTTCCCGACAAGACCGCTGATGCGAACTTCGAAGTCTTCTTCAACAGGTTTGAGCCGTTCCATCATGCCACGCACTTGTATCTGTACGCCCTCATTCTTGGCTGCTTGTCGTGGATTGGCTGGACCCGTCCGTTGAATACCGCTGCTTTGCTGCTCGGTTTTCTTGGCTTCCTCATCGATTCTTGGGGCCTGTATGGACGCATGGATATCCTGGACCGGCCTCCGGTGATCAACCTTTATTCCTCGGCAGTCTTCATCGGCTGGTGTGCCGCGGGCGTTTGCTTGATTATCGAGCTCTTCTTCCGCAACAGTTTTTCCCTTGTCGTCGGCATGGCGGTTGGCTCAGTGACGAGTGGCATCATCGGTCACTATCTCTCCCTGGACGGCGACACGCTCGTAATGTTGGAAGCCGTCCTTGACACTAATTTCTGGCTTGCCACACACGTAACCTGTATTACGTTCGGCTACGCGGCCATGTTTGTCGCAGGGTTTTTGGGCATCGCGTATATCATTATGGGCCTGTTCACGCCCTTACTGCGCGGCGAGCCTAGCGCGATTGTGACCAAGATCCTTTATGGCGTCGTTTGCTTCGCGACGCTCCTTAGCTTCACCGGCACCATGCTGGGCGGCATCTGGGCGGACCAGTCTTGGGGCCGCTTCTGGGGCTGGGATCCCAAGGAGAATGGCGCGCTCTTGATCGTCATCTGGGCAGCGCTCATCCTGCACGCGCGCTGGGCCGGCTTGATCAAACAGCGCGGCTTGGCCATGCTCGCGGTGGCGGGCAACATCGTCACCGCCTGGTCGTGGTTCGGCACCAACCTTCTGGGCATCGGTCTGCACGCTTATGGGTTCAAGCAAGGGACCAAAATCGCGCTCATCACCTTCGCGATCAGCCAACTCGTGATCATAGGTCTGGCAATGATTCCGATGGAGAATTGGCGCAGTTTCATGAAGCAGACGCCGCCGCCCGGCAAACCGTCGACCAAGTCGCGCCCGCAGCCCGCGATGTCGTCGTAGCTCGACTCCGCCCCCCATTTCACCCGGCCGACTGACAATCAATCTGAAAAGCAATGGGGGTCCATGGATGTAAGCGTATATTTCCAAAACAGTTACAGATTATCCACCCACATTTCACTTTTTGCGATTTGAGAAGTGAGCGGCTGCTTATAGGTATATTCATTTGCTCGTGGTTTTAACGGGCGCTTCGCATCCTGTCCCCAGTCGCCGGCTAGACCTTTGTTGCATGCGCCGAGGCGGCTAGTACAATGGAAGTTGCCATTGATCTCGCAGCTGGAAGCGGCTTGTAACTCCCATGACCATTTCGTTGACCTGCGTCTGTGGCGCGCGTCTGGAGATTGACCCCAAGTTCGCGGGCCAGACGATCAACTGCCCTGACTGCAATCGGCCTCTGGTCGCCGCAATCGCCAAGGAGCCGGACCAAACGAGCGGCTTGGCGCTGGCGAGCTTGACGTTCGCGCTCGTGGGCTTCTTCACGCTCTTGGGCTCGTTGCTCGCCGTCGCCTGTGGCATGCTCGCTCTGGGGCGCATCGCGCGCGCCAAGGAACCTTTGGGAGGACGGTCGTTCGCCAAGGCCGGCGTGGGCCTAGGCGGAGTGGGCGCGGTCCTCACAGCGACGTTGCTGTATATTCCCGAATGGGCGGCGGTCGATGGCCTGTTGCGCTCGCTGGAAATGGCAGGCAAGGTCAGTTATCCCACGGAGATGACCGCTGCGTTTCACCGCGGCGGCGTCGAACGCGATACAGGCATACTCATCGAGCGCCCGTCCGCCGCCTGGGGCAAGCTGCCGTTTTTGCATCGCGGCACCGAGGACAACAACATGGAACACGCGCTCGTCCAGGTTTGGGACGACGCCTATATTCTTTGCCTTTCCAAAGCGCTGTTGCGGGTCGAGCCCTTGGAAACCTGCCGCGAAGAAGGCATGCAGTTCTTCTACAAGTCCCGGCTCATTCGAGAAATCCTGGGACGTCAAAAGCCCGACGATCCGCCGCTTGCCGGGCAGATTCAGGAGAATTCGCTCAAGCAACTTCCGGGCACGGAGGTCCAAGAGCTGTTGCTGGATATCACGCTGGGCGGCCGCGAGCGCACTTTCCTCATGCGCATCCACCGCGACGGCAGCATGTTGAGTGTGATTGCCGCCGGCACCCGCAAAACCCGCTTCCAACGCCTCGAACCGCAACTGCGCAAAGCGCTCGACAGCGTTAAGATCGAAAAGTAACCCTCACCCCAACCCCTCTCCCTGAGGGCGAGGGGAGTTGCCTGACCTCTGACTCCTGACACCTGAACATGATCTGGTTCCACTGTAAACAATGCGGCAAAGTGCACGGCCGGCCGGAGAACAGCATCGGCGCGACCATCTTTTGCGACTGCGGCCAGGGGTTGGTGGTGCCGTGGGAAAGCACCGCGCCCGAGCCGCCGGCGCCGACGCCGACGGAGGCGCCCAACCTGCCGCCGGCTTTGAAGCTCGACCCGGTGACGTTTGAGATGGCCGCCCCGCCGCGCGAGCGCGGCTCGTCTGGGCCGCAGCGTGAGCGCGACTCGTCGGGGTCGCCGCCTGTTCGCGTGCGGGCCAAACGGCGCATCTTAAGACACGACCCGCACCATTGCCTCAACCACGAAAACACGACCAAGCAAGAGGCTTGCACCGACTGCGGCGAGAACTTTTGCGCCGACTGCCTGGTGCAGTTTCAAGGTCAAGCGTTGTGCGGACCGTGCAAGAATTTCCGCGTCAAAAACATGCAGCGCGACTTGCCGCGCTCGGCATGGGCGATCGCCAGCGTGCTGGTGGCGCTCGTGGCGGGACTGTTGTTCTTCTTGATCTTGCCGACGGGCCTGGGCGGGCTGCCCTGGAAGAGTCCGATACTGCTCGCGCCCCAAGCGGCGGCCATTGTGCTCGGCATCGTCGCCTTGCGGGACATCGAGCGCAATGACAAGCTGGCCGGCCGTTCCTTGGCGCTGACCGGCATCATCGCCGCTTCGGTAACTTCGGTGTTCCTGGTCCTCTTGTTGCTTTATGTCCCCGTCCGATGGACGTGATGTTGTCTAACCGCATACCAACATGATCGAGTGCCGCCACTGCCGAGACGTGTTTCGCCGCTCCGCGGAAAAAGTGGGCGCACGCTGCCCGACGTGCCGCATGCCGCTCTATGAGCGCGACCGGCCGCGCCGCCCCGTGGTCGACTTGGGGGCCTGCGCCGTGCACCCGCATAACAGCGCCATTGCCAAGTGCGTGCGCTGCGGACAAATGATGTGCGGCGCTTGCCGGACCCGCTGGGACGAAGAGCTATTGTGTGCGACCTGCATGCAAAAAGCGCTGGAAGCAGGCGAAACCAATCCGCGCATCCTGCACGCCCAGGTCCGCCAAGCGCACTGGAGCCTGGTCTTGGCGGTCGCCGGCTGGTCGCTGCTTTTGCTCACGCTATGGCCGCTGACGGCGCTGTTCGCGGGCGCGCCGAGCAGAGACTTGGGCACGTTTGCTGTCGTGCTTTTTTGGAGCAGCCTGGTCCCGGCGGTGTTCGCGCTGGGATTTGCCGTCGCCTGCATTCGCACGCGCGGCAAGCGCTGGCAAGTAGCGGCCTGGAGCCTGTCGCTGGCGGGAACGCACCTGGGCCTGGCGATCGGGCTGACGATGTTGAACGTGTGGAATCATTGACTTTGGAGAGATTTCAACCGCGGAGACGCGGAGGAACGCAGAGAAAAAAAACGGAACAAACCATTCTTGTCCATACTCTGCGATTCTCTGCGCCTCTGCGGTTTCGCTGAATTCGCCCCTCGAAGTCATATATCATGGGTTTATCCCAAATGAGTGCCTGACATGAGCGAGCAGGAAAAACCGCCGGAACAGCCCGCGCCGGCTTCGACGCAGCCAGCTAGCCCAACGCCGCCCGTCGCCGGCCATGCCAAAGAGCGCGACACCAAGCGCGACGCGCCGCAGGGCTACCCAAGCGGCATGCCGCGCCGGCGCGTGCGGGAGGCGGTGCCGACTTTGGAGCAAGAACAACGCTATGGCGGCGGCGAATTCAAGATGAAGGACCTGGATGACGAAATTGCCGGCGAGTTGGAAGCGGCGCTGGCGGGCATTTCCGAAAAAGACCTGTTGGGCGCGGACTCGTCCCAAAATGTGCAGCAGGCTGCCGCGCTCCAAGATCCGGCCAAGAAACAGGGCAAAGTGCTGGCTGTGCATGGCCCCGACGTATTTGTCGATGTGCCCGGCGGCCGCAGCCAGGGCGTGATCTCGTTGCAGCAGTTTCCCGACGGCCCTCCCGAAGTAGGCGCGCTAGTGGATTTCAGCATCGAAGGCTACGACTCCGCCAACGGCCTCTTGCTGCTCACCCGTCGCGGCGCGGCCGTCATCGCCGATTGGTCCAGCGTCGCCGACGGCATGACCGTCGAAGCGCGCGTCGTCGAGACCAACAAAGGCGGCCTCAGCGTCGACGTCAACGGCATCCGCGGCTTCATGCCGATCAGCCAGATCGACCTGTACCGTGTGGAAAACGCCGAGCAATTCGTCAATCAGAAACTCCTGTGCATCGTGACCGACGTCAACAAAGCGGAGCGCAACCTGGTGGTCAGCCGCCGCGCCTATCTGGAAAAGCAGCGCGAAGAACAGCGCGACAAATTGTGGGTCGAATTAGCCGAAGGGCAAGTTCGCGAGGGCGTGGTCCGCTCGGTGCGCGACATTGGCGCGTTTGTCGATCTGGGCGGGGTCGACGGACTCTTGCACGTCAGCGAGATGAGCTGGAAACGCGGCGTCGATCCGGCGACCATTGTGCAGCCGGGCCAAACGGTCCGCGTGGCGGTGGTGAAGCTCGACCGCGACAAGCGCCGCATCAGCCTCAGTCTGAAGGAGCTCGAAGGCAATCCGTGGGAGAAGATCGAAGAGCGCTTCAGCATCGGCCAAACGGTGCCCGCGACGATCACGCGGCTCATGGACTTTGGCGCGTTCGCTGAGCTGGAGCCGGGGATCGAGGGCTTGATCCACATTTCCGAGCTGGGTCGGAACAAGGTCTGGCGTGTCGCCGACGTCGTCAAGCCGGGCGAAAGTGTCTCGGTCAAAATCCTGAGCATTGACCCCAATGAGCGGCGCGTGTCGCTTTCGCTGCGGGCCGCCATCCCGGAGGTGGAACCCAAAGCAGCCGACGAAGAGGAACCCGCCGAGGAAACAGAATTGAAGCCGCTCCCCAAGCGCAGCATTCCGCTGCGGGGCGGCGTCGGCCGCGATGCCTTTGTCATGGACGAGTCGGAAGAGCCAGAGTAAGCTCAACGTTGGCCCGCTTTGGCGAGCCGAACCCCGTAAGGGGTCGGGTGCGTCGCCCGCACGAGCCCGGCCGCTAACGCGGCTCGGCTCGCCAAGCGTCTTCCGTTTGGTCGCGTGCTAGCCGGCCTGGGGACCCATTGCACGAGTTCGACAACGGTGGAGAAGATCATGAGAAACCTCATTGGACTATTCGCGTTGGCCGTGGCGTTTCAATTGGCGGTCCATGCCGCCGTTGAAGGCGGCGCCAAAGAGGGCAAAGTCCGCTGGTCGCACAAGAAGACCGGCGTCTGCAAGTGCCAACCGCCGATTGCCGTGCCCGGCGCCAAGGAGAACCAGCCGGGCATCGTGACCGTCAAGATGGTCTTCAAAGCCAAGGAGCTGGCCGAGTTTTTCGTCATCGGCGACGGCGACAGCGATATCGACCTGGTCGTCAAAGACGCCAAGGGCAATGTGGTGGCCCGGGACGTCGATCCGTCGAAGGAGAAAGGCGGCGGTTCGGACCTGTGCGTGTGCCGTTGGACCCCCGACGAGGAGCAAGAATTCACAATCATCATTATCAACAACGAGCCGACGGTGAATGTCTGCTTGGCCGGGTGCAATTGAGATCGACGTGACGTTTTGGAGAGCTTGCATGGCGCGCGATCTGGCCGGACGGCGCATACTGCTCACCGGGGCGTCGAGCGGCATTGGCAAGGCCCTTGCGGAGCAGTTGTCCCAAAGCGGCGCTCGACTGCTGCTAGGCGCGCGCTCGAAAGACAAGTTGCAAGAGTTGACTTCAAAGTTCAATGCGTGCGGCGCTGAGACATTCGCGCTAAAGGCCGACGTGACCTTGGAAGAAGATCGCGGCCGGTTGCTCGAAGAAGCGCAAACCCGGTTGGGCGGCCTTGACGTTCTCATCAATAATGCGGGTATTGCCAGTTGGGCGCATTTTGCCGACTCCAACGAGGCGGTTCTTCGGCAAATCATCGAAGTGAATTTCTTCGCGCCGGCCGAGTTGATCCGCTTGGCGATTCCGATGTTGACGAAGGGCGAAAAGCCGGCGGTGGTGAACGTGGCGTCAATGTGCGGCCGTCGCGCGATGCCCGCCTGGTCGGAGTATTCGGCAAGCAAGTACGCTTTATGCGGCCTGACCGAGGCCCTGCGCGGCGAACTGGCCCGGTTCGACATCGACGTGCTGCTCATCGTGCCGGGATTGACAAGCAGCGAGTTTTCGCAGCACTTATTGCAGAGGCAAGGGCGCGCCAAGCTCGATTTTTCCCAAGGAATGCCGCCGGAGCAAGTGGCCGCTGCGATCGTCAAAAGCCTGCGCAAGAACAAAACCGAAACCGTCCTTGGCCGCGACGCCAAATGGATGCTCCGGTTCAACAGGTTTTTCCCAAGGCTCACCGACTGGCTCTTGGCCCGCAAAGTCCGCAAACTATACCAAGAGTAGTCCCCACGCTCCGCGTGGGGTTCCATGTTCCCCCCACGTGGAGCGTGGGGACTACGTGGTCCATTTGCACCATCCGAAACGGGAAACCCCGTCGCGCCAGCCAAAAAAGGCCGCCGTGCAATGATTTGCGATAGGCTTCCGACTCGCGAATTTCGATAATTTCCACAAGACACCGAGACTTGTCATTATGTGCGGCATAGCAGGGATTGTCAGCCTGTCGGGACTGGCGTCGTTCGACCCGCAGACGGTCCGCGCCATGGCCGACGCCCTCTATCACCGCGGGCCAGACGAGGACGGCTACTTACATCGTCCCGGACTGGCCCTGGCAAGCCGCCGTCTTAGCATCGTCGGACTTTTGGACGGCCGGCAACCCATCCATAACGAAGAAGAGACCATTTCCGTTGTCTATAACGGCGAGTTCTTCGAATATCCCGAGGTCCGGGCCGACTTGGAGAGTCGCGGCCACCGGTTTCGCACGCATTGCGACACTGAGATTCTGCCGCATTTGTATGAGGACCATGGCGACGCGCTCTTGCCAAAGCTGCGCGGCCAGTTCGCTTTCGCACTCTGGGACCAGCCCAAGCGCCGCTTGCTCCTGGCACGCGACCGCTTCGGCATTTGTCCACTCTATTGGACCCGGCAACGTACCGCTTACGGAGAGTTTCTGCTCTTTGCTTCCGAGATCAAGTCGCTCTTGGCGTCGGGCCTCGTCGTGCCGCGGCCCGATCCGCGCGGCATCAATCACGCCTTTACGTTTTTCGC
>JAKEHV010000027.1 GCA_022614915.1 Gemmataceae bacterium
GGGACCGATGACGGTGGCGAGCCACCCACAAGGAGAGAGTCATGCCCGAAAACGAATGCCTAGTGCTTGCGAAATCCCCGCGCTGGGCGAAAGCATCGAGTCTTACGTAGAGCTTTTTTGTCGCTACCGAAATGAATGGAAAGCACTTCTGGAATCAGGTTACAAGAACCGTTGGCCTTGGGTTGACTGGCTAGGCTCGGCAACTGTGAAATCACAAGGAGCAGCGCCATGGTGAAAGCTGAAGAGATTGATCCGCGCGTGCTGGGCCAGCGCATCGCCGAAGCGCGCAAGGCCAAAGGCTTGACTCAGGAAGAGGTCGCCGGCTTTCTTGGCTACAGCCGTCCTACCTACATCGCCATCGAAAAGGGCGAACGTCCCTTGACTGCGGAAGAAATCGTGCAGTTGGCCAAGCATTTCGGGCGCAGCGTGCACGAGTTGGTGCGGCCTGGAGAACCGGTGGGCGCGCTGCAACCGCATCTCCGCGCCGTAGCCGAAAAAAGGAAAGGGACGGACGAGCGCTCGCTGCAGGCCGCCATGGATGAACTGCAGCAGTTCGCGGAAGATTACCTCGAATTGGAACGGTTGCTATCGGCGCCGTTGCGGACGAGTTTCCCGTCCGAGATCAAGTTGGAAGGCCCGGTCGATGTGACCGCGCTTGCGGAAGGCGCTGCGCTCCAAGAGAGACGGCGCTTGGGGCTGGGCGATCAACCGGTCATTTACTTGCGGAGCACTCTCGAATGGGACGTTGGACTGCGCATTTTCTACGGAGCGACTCTGCCTTCCGCGGTGGCCGGCATGTTTGCCTTCAGCGCCGACGTGGGCTGCTGCATTCTCATCAATCGCCTTCATCCCGCCCAGCGGCGGCGGGTCTCCATGGTTCATGAATACGGCCATCTCATCGTCAATCGTTACACTGCGGGCATCGACTACCTCGCCGGCGCCGGCCGCAAGCCCGCCAATGAGCGCTTCGCCGAATCCTTTGCGTTGAGCTTTCTCATGCCCGCCTCATCCGTGCGCGCAAAGTTTCATGAAACGGTCACTTCCACTGGAAACTTCCGCGTGGCCGATTTGTGCCGCTTGAGTCATTTTTTTTTCGTCTCCGTAGAGGCGATGTCGTTGCGTCTGGAAAAGCTTGGGCTCATCCCCAAAGGAAGTTACGAAAGCCTCAAAGAGTCCGGGCTCTCGCCAATGAAAGCGTCGCAGGAATTGGGACTTAGTCGTCATCCCGAAACGAGCGAGCCTTACCCGGAGCGTTACAAATTCCTGGCTGTTCACGCGTACCAAAAAGGGCTCATCACGCAAATGCAATTGGCTCGATTTCTGCGTTGCCAGAACGACGTGGTCAAGGCGCGCGAGATAGTGACCCAATGCCAAAGCAGCGCGCACGTCGCCGCCGATGGCCGGGTGAAAGCACTGCGGTTGGAAGATTTATTTGCGGAGTCTTTGCTTTCGGATGCGTCGTAAGGAGTGGAAATCTCCATGCAGGATGTGGTGCTCGACGCTTGCTGTTTGATCAATTTGGTTGCGTCCGCAAAGATTCTCGCTCCGGCGCCCTTGGCAGATCCAACGCGACGAAAACTCAAGAAACCCGGTGCGCCGTCGCGAGGCTCCGCTTTGAAATGGAATCTGCATGTGCCCACGAAAGTTAAGAGCGAAGCTCGCTTCATTCGTCAACCGGACAAACATGACGCGACCAAGCTTGTCCAAGCGGAGATTGATCTTGCGCCGCTTTTTGAAAAGGCCATCCTTCTTGAATGTGATTTGCAACTCGGGCTGGAAACGGATCTGTTTGTAGAATTCGCGACGAAGCTCGACGATGGGGAAGCCGTTTGCTTGGCGATTGCCAAAGAGCGTGGCTGGCACATGGCTTCGGACGATCGCCCGACTGAGAAACTGGCAAAGGAGCACGGTGTCTCACTGGTTACGACTCCGGAGATCGTCAAGCACTGGGCACTGAGTACAAAGGCCACGGAGGAAGAAATCGGGCGAGTCCTCCGGAACATCGAGACGTATGCACACTACTTTCCACGAAAGTCGTTGCCGTTGTACAAATGGTGGACTGATTGTGTCAGTAAGCGGAGCACTACTTGATTGTCGTTCATGTTGCTGCTCCTTTCTTCGGATGAACCCACCCTGCGTGGACGAGGTGAGAATGGATGCTTGCCTTTCTGCGGCGGCTGCACTTTTTCGCGCGAATCTTCTCAATCCAGCTCCTTGAGCTCCAGCGGGTCCGCCGGCGGATACTTGTCGTCGTGCATGCGCATGAAGGCTTCGACCTTGCGGCCGCTTTCATCAAACAGTTCGAGCGGTACTTTCTGCCCCGGCAGCAGCCAGTAATTCAACCGCGGCGCGGGCGGAGTAGCGATTTGATGGCACCTGATGCCCAGGTCCTTGGCGGCGCGCCACACCGTGGTGTTGGACATGGCTTGGGCGCGGGCGGCTGCGCCGATGTCGCGGACTTTGCGCGGGCCGCCGCGCAAAAAGGCGATCAGGAATTCGCGCGCCTCTTCGCGCGGCCGCTTGCGCTTGTGCGCCACCAGGTCGTCGTGCGTCCAATGGCTGAAGCCCTCCCAGCGCACCTTCGCCACGGTGTTTTTTTGTAACGGCGGAGTCGAGTTATTGAACCGCGGAGGCGCAGAGGAACGCGGAGAAGAAAGACAGGAAGAAAGACCATTGGTTGTTTCTTCCTGATTGTTGTTCACTTCGGTGTTCTCTCTGCGTTCCTCCGCGCCTGTGCGGTTATCTTCCTTCTCCACTCCGCGGTTTTCCTCCTCCTGCTTGGGCACGGACAGGATGCGGTATGCCAGACTCGGTTGCGGCGGATCGAGGTTGTTCTTCGGCTGCGCCAGGACAAAGGCCTCGGGCGTTTTGGGATCGCGGCCGACCAGCCAGGTGATGCGGCAGAAAGCATTGAAGGCTATGGAAGCAAGGCCGCGGTAGAGTGCGCGGCCACGTCCCTTGTTGAGGTGCCTTAAGAGAATGATGGCGCAGTGGTGCTTCTTGGCCAGGTCGGCAAGCGGCGTGAGCGCTTGCCGGACGCTGGGATCGTTCATCACGTTGACCGACGTATCCAGAAATGCCATCAACGGATCGAGAATGACGAGTCGGGCGCTGGTCTTCGTAAGGATGTCATCCAGCTTGCTAACGTCGCTGGGAAGATGGAGCCACGGTTCGCCGGGCTCGCGTTGCCAGACGACGACGCGGCCTGCATCGGCGCCGGCGACAAGCAGCCGTTCCCGAATGGTGTCCGCGGCGCCGTCCTCCGCGCTGACGAGGAGCACAGGCGCGGGCGCGCCCCCGGGAGCGCCGTCGGGAAACGGCTGCCCGGTGGTGACGCGCGCGCAAACATCCAAGAGGATGAGCGACTTGCCGATGCCGGGATCGCCGTCGACCATGTGCAAGTGGTCAAGGGCCAACCGGCCCGGCCATAGCGATACAACGGAATGCGCTTGCAATTCATTGAGGAATCGGAATGACATGGAAAACCTCGCAAAAGTGAATGGGAAGATGTGATTGCAGATTGGTGATTCTTGATTGGCTAGAGTATCACGTTTGGCGGCGGACCATCTCCTCCCTCTATTCCTAGTATATACATACGTACACATAAAGGCAAGGCCTACTTTTCACATTTCCTCCTATCAGCCAATATGAAAAGTGACCCCCAACGACATGTCGTAAACTATTACTAAAATGAGCTTTACGGTATTCCAAAGCACATTTCATTTTTTCCTGATTTGAAGAGTACCGCGATTCGCGACTTCGGCCCGAAAAAACCAATCCCAAGGCGACGCGTATTTCGCCAATTCCTTGCCGCAGGCGAATTGCTTCCACGACAAATGGACTTTCTTCAGGTTCCGCAGCCGCAAGCCCGCCGCCTCGAAGCGCTGGCGGATTTCGAACGGTTGCCAGAAGTGTTGCTCCAAACCTTCATACGAAAACTGGCCGAAGGCGCAGTCGTAGAGCTGAAGCTCGGCGCGGTGGGCGGCGTTCTTCTTGGCCGCCGCGGCGGGCATTCCGCGGGCGAGGGCGCGGTCCAAAAGCAGCATCACGTAGTAATGCACGGCGTCCATGGCCGGCACGATGCCGACGAACGTGCCGCCGGGCACAAGACACGCGTGGATTTCGCGCAAGGCCTTGGCCAGGTCGGGGATCTCCGGCAACACCAGACTGTTGACGGCGATCGCGACATTTATCTCGCCATGCAAGGGATGTAAGTCGCACAGATCAAGTTCGTGGAAGACAACGTTGTTATTCTTGGTTGCGGTCTTGCGGGCGCGGTCGAGCATGCCCGCCGCGAAATCGACGGCGTGCACCCTCTTGAAGTTTTGCGACAAGAACGGCAACAAGGGCCCGATGCCGCAACCCAAGTCCGCGACGGTCATACCAGGATCGGCGAGTTTCTTGAGAGCGCGCCAGAGCGGACTGCGTACGTCCGCACGATAGGGATCGATGAACGCCTTCTCGTAGCCTTGGGCGGCCTGGCTCCAGTAGTGGTCCTGTTTGCGCATGGTCTTTCGGTTCAATTTAGCGACGCTCCTTGACCAATCCACCTGGTTGCCTTACGCTGGCCCAGAATCGAATTTCTGCGAGGTACTCTTCATGCAACGGTTGTTTTGCTCTCTTCTAGTTTTGGCATTCGGCCTTCCCTACACGCTCCCAGCCGGCGAACCGGCCAAAACGCCCATCGACAAGCGCCTCGGCAAACCCAAGACGCTCAACGACTATTTCCCGTTCACGCCGCCCACTTCGAAAGAGGACTGGGCCAAGCGCCGCCAACAAGTCCGCGAACAGGTGCTGGTCGCCAACGGCTTGTGGCCGGAGCCCGAAAAGACGCCGCTCAAGCCGGTCGTTCACGGCAAGATCGAGCGCGACGGCTACACGATCGAGAAGGTCTTTTTCGCGAGCTATCCCGGGCATTACGTGAGCGGCAATCTGTATCGGCCGACTGCGATTCGAAAAGGCGCCAAACTCCCCGCCATCCTCAGTCCGCACGGGCATTGGGCCAACGGCCGTTTCTTTGCCGCCGGCGACAAGGAAGTGGACAATCAAATGAAGCAAGGCGCCGAACAGACGCGCGAAGGCGCGAAGTATCCGTTGCAAGCCCGCTGTGCCCAACTGGCGCGGATGGGCTGCGTCGTCTTCTTCTATGACATGGTCGGCAACGCGGACAGCCAACAGATTCCGCACCGGCAGGGCTTCACCGACGTGGACGCCGAACTGCGTTTACAAAACTTCATGGGGTTGCAGACCTGGAACAGCATTCGCGCGTTGGACTTCTTGATCAGCCTGCCCGACGTCGATCCGGAGCGTATCGGCGTGACCGGCGCGTCCGGCGGCGGCACGCAGACTTTCATTCTCTGCGCTGTCGACAATCGGCCCGCCGCTGCCTTTCCCGCAGTCATGGTGTCCACGGCGATGCAAGGGGGATGCATCTGCGAAAACGCTTCGTACTTGCGCGTCGGCACCGGCAACATCGAGCTGGCCGGCCTGTTCGCGCCGAAGCCGCTGGGCATGGCCGCCGCCAACGACTGGACCATCGACATCGAGACCAAAGGGCTGCCCGAACTGCAAGCGCTCTACAAGCTGCTGGGCGCCGACGAAAACGTGATGGGCAAGTGTCTCCCGCAGTTCGGCCATAACTACAACCAGGTAAGTCGCGAGCTGATGTACAACTTTTTCAACATGCACCTCAAGCTGGGCCAAAAGGCGCCGGTGAAGGAGCAGCCGTTTGTGCCGGTGCCGCCAAAGGAACTGTCGGTGTACAACGACGAGCATCCCTTGCCAAAGGATGCTGTGGATGCGGTAGGACTGCGGCGCTACTTGACAGGCAAACAGGAACAACAGCTTGCCGAGCTGCGGCCCAGTGATGCAAACAGTCTTGCGAAATATCGCGACGTAATTGGCACGGCTTTGCGGACAATGATGGGATCGGAGTTGCCGAGCAAGGACGGGGTGGAGCATGCCCTGCACGGGTATACCGACTTCCCGGCGGAAGTCGCCAAGAAGTACTCCGTGTTGCTATTCCGCCTGACCCGCAAGGGCAAAGGGGAATCTGTGCCAGTGCTGGAAATTTCGCCGAAGAAGTATGCTGACCGGGTCGTCGTTTGGGTCCATCCCGAGGGACGGGCGAGCTTGTTCGAAGGCAAGAAGCTGACGCCGGCCGTGCAAAAGATACTGGACAGCGAGGCGTGTGTTTTGGCAGTTGAGCCATTCCGAACCGGGCCGAACAACAAGGAGGGCGAAACGCCGGTCAACAAGAATTTTGCCGGCTTTACCTATGGCTACAATCGTCCTCTGCTGGCCGAGCGCGTACATGATATTGCGACAGCGGTTGCCTTTGCCAAAGGCGAGAAACAGAAAGTGTTTTTGGCGGGCTTCGACAAGGCGGGCCCGTGGGTCGTTTTGGCCAGCGGCTTGGCCGGTAATGCCGTGACGCGGACGGCTGCGGACCTGCACCAGTTCCGCTTCGAGAGAGTGACGGACTACAACGATGAGATGATGCTGCCTGGCGCGCTCAAGTACGGTGGTCTGTTGACGTTGGCGGGGCTGTGTGCCCCGCGCGAGCTGTACTTGCATAACACGGAAGGGACAGGTGCAACGGCATTCTTGACGGCTGCGTATCAAGTTGCAGGCAAAAAAGACAACTTGCGTTTTGTCACGCCGCGCAGCGACCCCGTGGCGGTTGTGGAATGGCTGGTGCGCTAGGATTTCATATGTCCATCGTTTGGTTAAGTCCGGCCGATTGTCCCTTGCTGCAACCGCAATCGGACAATGCCGACGCTTCTTCGCTGCGGCTGGTCCAGCGCCTGCTCGAGTTGGCGCTGTATAAGCAGGGCACGGAGGAGACGGCGAAAACGCTGCTGGAAGAAATCGCATCTTGCCTGCGCGCCGATCTGGCCGCGGTGTTCGAAGCCATGCCCGAATGGCAATGCCGCTGGCAACACGCGCGGCGCGGTCTGCGCCCCGAGGTGACGCCGCGGCCAGTGCTCAGCGATGTCCTGGATCGTGCGGCCGGCGTCGCCCTTCCTCCCACCGGCAATCAGCCGCCCATGGCGCTATCCTGTCTCAGCTACACGGAGCGGCCGAACCGCGTTTTGGCCGTGGCCCGGCGCGACGTCTTTGAGCACGCCGACTTGGAGTATGTGGTCGCGGCCGGCCACTATCTCGGCTTGGCTTTGGAAAAAGCCCGCGCCTGGGACGCCGCCCGCGACAAGGAAAAACGCCTCGAAGCCCTTGTGGACATCGGCCGGCAGATGACGCAAGAGCGCGAGACCATTCCTCTATTGGAGCAAATCGCGGCCAAGGCGGCGCAGCTTCTGGATTGCGAGCGCGCCAGCATTTTCTTGTGGGACAAAAGCCGCGGCGAGCTGGTGGGCCGGCCCGCGCTCGGCATGCCGAATAACGAGTTGCGCATCCCCGATTCTACTGGCGTCGTCGGCCAGGTCGTTCGTCAGGGTGTCCCGCTGACCGTGGACGACGTGCGCAAGGATCCCTCGTGGAGCGGCGCCACGGACCAATCGACCGGATTCCAGACGCGCAACCTCCTGTGCGTGCCGCTCAACGATGCGGCGGGACAAAGGCTGGGGGCTTTCGAGGTGATGAACAAGGCAGGCCGGTTCACGCCGGAAGACGTTGCCGCGCTCGAGGCGTTGGCCGCTCACACTGCCGCGGCGCTCGGCAACGTACGCGAGCGCGAAGCCCTGGTTCGAAGCCATAGTGAGCTGGAAGGCCAAGCGCGGCTCGGCGCCCGTCTCGTCGGCGACAGCACCGCCATCGTCGCCTTGCGCAGCACGCTGGAGCGAGTCGCCCGCACCGACTTGCCCATCCTGATCTTGGGCGAAAGCGGCGCGGGCAAAGACGTGGTCGCCCGCGCCGTCCATTACAGCAGCGCGCGGCAACAAAGCCCGTTCATTCCGGTGAACTGTGCGGCCATCGCGGAAACGTTGCTCGAAAGCGAATTGTTCGGCCACGAAAAAGGCGCGTTCACCGACGCCCATGCCACGCGGCCCGGCAAATTCGAGGCGGCCAGCGGCGGCACGCTCTTCTTGGATGAAATCGGCGACTTAAGTGCGGGCGGCCAGGCCAAATTGCTCCGCGTGTTGGAGGAAAAAGTCGTCTATCGCGTCGGCGGCACGCAGGCGATCCCTGTGGACACGCGTGTGCTGACGGCCACCAACCGCAATCTCGGTGAATCAGTGCGGGCCGGCAAATTCCGCGAGGACTTGTTCTATCGCCTTACGGTCGTCACGCTCGAACTGCCGCCATTGCGCGAGCGCCGCGATGACATCCTCGTGCTGGCCGAGCATTTCCTCGAGCAATTCTGCAAGACCGCGGGCCGCAAACCGCTCACTCTGAGCGCCGACGCCAAGAAGCGCCTCGAACAACATGACTGGCCGGGCAACGTCCGCGAGCTGCGCAACCTCATGGAACGCATCGCCTACCTCGCGACCG
Organism: Gemmataceae bacterium; assembly: GCA_022614915.1. Taxonomy (GTDB): domain Bacteria; phylum Planctomycetota; class Planctomycetia; order Gemmatales; family Gemmataceae; genus JAKEFD01. Next base: position 8,452 of record JAKEHV010000027.1, read on the forward strand.
GCGACAAAGTCGAAGCGAGCGATTTGGCCTTCACGCTCCGCCCGAGCAAAGACGAAGCGCGCAAGTTCGGTCATCTGCCTTTGTCCGAAGCAACCGACGAATTCCAGCGCGACCACATACAACAGACCATTCGGCGTGCCGGCGGCCACATGGGCGAAGCGGCAAAACTCCTCGGCATGCACCGTCCTAACCTGTACCGCAAGATGAGGTTTCTGGGCATGAAGGAAACCGAAGCGTAGGCAATTATCGGCAACGTGACAGTAATCCGTTTCCGCTCAAATGATTTTGAGGAGCTCAATCTATGCGCTGCTTCCTGTTCATTGTCCTCCTGACACTCTTGGCCTCACCGCCTGATGCTGAAGCCCAGACCGCGGACGAGGTGACCAAACTGATCCAACGTCTCGTCGAGCTGGATTCGATCGATCTGGCCAAGGATGTGAAGTTCCGTGCCGGCCTCGAACCGCCGCTCTACATGCTCGATGCCGATGAGTCCGCCATGAAGGTGTTGCGCGATCCCTACGAGGTCCAGGGGCAAAACAAACCGGGGGCGGCAGGATGGTATCGCGTCAGTTTCACGGTTCCCGAAAAGCTCGGCAAGTTCGCCATCCCCAAGGGCGGCTACAACTTGGGCGTGGAGAGCAACGTCCTCGGCAGCTGGGAGATTTACACTTACAACAACGGCAAGCCTGCGGGAGCGGCCATGGCGACCGGCGCCACGCGCGTGTGGAACCAGGGCAACGTGCTGGCGACCTCCAACCAGCACGCCGCCGTCTGGATGAGCAACGCCCCTTTGCCAACGAAAGCGGGCGATAAGATCACCGTCGCCATCCTGGCGACGGCGGTTCCGCTGGGCCGCGGCAGTCCCGAGGGCTTTGCCCTGCGTCATTTGCGGCTGCGTTTCGCGCTCGCGCACACGGGTGCACGTATACCGTTCTACGGCAACGTCAGCGCTCCCGGCGTGGGCACCGGCCTGCACGGCGCACGCGAGCTGCTCGCTACCCGCAAAGGCGAGGAATTGAAAGCGCTTCAGGAAAAACTCAAAGGCCCGTTGTCGCGCATGGACGCGCTGTTCGACGCCGCGGAAACGGGACAGCTCGATGCACTAACGAAAGCCATGCAGAAAGCGAGCAAAGAAATCAGTGAGGCGCTGAAGAAGTAGTCGACGCACTCTGAACACTCAACTCCGGAAGCACTATCATGCGAAGGGTGAATCGGTTACTCCTAATTATCGCGCTGGTCGTTCCCGCGTTGGCGGGCTGCAGCCGCAATCCGACGCCTGTGCAGGCAACGAGTGTTGGCCCAAAGACGGTACATCCGCGCACCAGCATCGACAGCGGAATCGAGGGCGGGACGACGGCCGTGGCAGTTTCGAATGACGGCAAGGTGGTCATCACTCAAGTCTACGGAAAGACCAAAAATGTACAGATTTGGGACATTCAAAAAGAGCAGAAGCTCCACGAGTTTGCTAATGAATCGGGCTCGGTCCTGCCCGTAGCCATTGCACCCGACGGCAAAACTGCGGCTTACACAACGTCCTTCATTGACCCACCGCGCGTTTCACTGCGCGATGTGGCCACTGGCTTAGAATTGCATCAGCTCAGTCCCAAGGATCGCGATCTGGGCTTCCCGACTGGCCTAAAGTTCTCGCCTGGGGGCGACCTGCTCATCGTCGCTGGTGGTAAGGATATAGTCGGTTGGCACCCAGCAACGGGCGAGCAGCGCATCACATGGGAGGCGGACAACAAAGACGTGACTGCCCTGTCGAACTTTTTTGACGGCGGCAAGAAGATTGCCTCCGGCGGCGCGGAGGGTACGATCAAGGTTTGGGAGGTCGCCAGCGCAAAGTGCCTGCAAACTCTCTCTGTGGGGCCAAAGGAGAAAATTGTTTCGCTCGCGGTCTCGCCGGACGGAAAGACGCTCGTCTCAGCGACGCTCTTCATACCGATCCAGGTCTGGGACTTGTCGTCTGGCAAGTTGCGCAGGACGATCGCGAGCAGTGGGACATGGGCTTCCGTGCTCTTGCCGCCCGACGGCCAGACAATCCTGTACACGGGCCGGGATTACAACCTCATTCTGGAAGACGTAGAGACGGGCACCCAGCGGCACGAATTGCAAGGCCACACGAAGAACGTATGGTCGCTGTCCCTGACCGCCGATGGTGCCACACACTCGTCTCTGGCGGCAATGACAAGACAGTCAAAGTGTGGGATCTAAAATCGCTTCCGTGAAGACGTGGAGGGAACCCGCGCCGGCGCCAGGCTCGCATGGGAAAGAGCAGAGTCGCGCACGACATACGGGAATTGCTGCGGCGACACGCTCATGGCCGGCCTTTCTCGTCTTCCAGCGCTTGCAAAAGCGCGGCCGCCGCGGTGAATGCGGTATCCGGAGACCAGACGGGATAGGACCGAGCCGGTTCAATCAAGCCGTCCTCGTCGCGGTCCAGTTCTTGGGCCAGAATCTGAAGCAGCCGAATCTTGTCAGGGCGGGACAAGCTCTGCACGTCCGGCAAAACCTCGGTTAAGGACATGTGTACTCCTGGAGTTTGATCTAGCCTCATGCGACTGCGAGTATTCTATCATGGCCTGCTGCCCGCTAACAGCTGCCGAGGCCGAGCTTCAAAGCACCAAGGCGCCGTTCGCGCTTGCAACCTGCCGATAAAAAAGTTACGATTAGAATGTAAGGGTTTCGCGAAACTTCGCTCAGGTTTCGCGGCCAAATCGTTTCGGCACCCAGGATGGTCGTGCCAGATGGAACGGAGGCTCGAGGAGGAGAAAACGCTGTGGAGAAGTGTAGCGTGTACGCGGACAGCCGCGTCGAAGTCGATAAGCACAAGTGGATTTTGAGCGAGCGGGCCGGCTACGACATGGGTGAAGTAGCCGTCCGGGATTGGGTCAAGCAACACTGGGACGGCTACCTTCGGGCGCGCTGGCTCGAGCATCTGGAGGGTAAGCGTTTCTGGGTGGAGCTAGACTGTGGCGACTTTGGCCTCTTCAAACAGCGCTTCGAGGACCAGCAACACCTTCTCGACCGCATCCTCGACCGACTCAAATCCGGCAAAGAAAACCTCGATATCATCCTCTGGGCTCTCGACTTTCATATTTGCATGTCTCAAGTCCTCGACATTCTCGAATCTCTCGACATCAATAGCCGCCGCCTGCAACACCGATTCGATTGCTAGCTACTTGTTGAAGTCGATTCGATGCACTAACGCACGGCGCCGCCATTGACGCGTATGATTTGACCGGTGACAAACCGCGCCGCGGGCGACACCAGCCAGCGCGCGGCGCGGGCCACGTCTTCCGGCGTGCCCCAGCGGCCCAGCGGCGTTTCCGCCACCGCGCGTTGTTGCCATGCTTGCGATGCGTGTTCTGCCCACGCGGTGCGAATCCAACCCGGCGCCAGGCAGTTGACGCGCACGCGGGGCGACAAAGACAGCGCCAGACTCTTTGTAAAAGCCATGACGGCGCCTTTGCTCGCGGCAAACAGCTGGCCGCTGTCGCCCTCCATGCCCGTTTCGGCCTGGTCCCAACCCACATTCAAGATCACGCCGCCGCGTTCTTGCATGCGCCGGCCGACCGCCCGCGCCAGAATCATCGTTGCGCGCACATCCACTTCCCAAAGCACGCGCAGTTTTTCTTCGAAGCTCCACTGCGCTGCCGCCCCTGTCAACGTGTCGGCACCGGCGTTGTTGATCCAGATGTCGAGCCCGTCCCAGATTTGCCAAGCCTTTTCCGCGAGCGGTTCGAGGTTTTCCTGCAAAGACAAATCCGTCTGCACGTGCCCGGATCGCACGTCATGCTTGCGACACAGCCCGGCTACTTCGAGTGCGGCTTCGGCGGAGCGTCGGCCGTGCACGATCACGTCGGCCCCGCCCGCGGCCAATTCCAGCGCGATCGCACGGCCGATGCCGCTGGTCGAACCGGTCACCAGCGCGCGCAGACCGTGCAGGCTGAACGCGTCGCTTTTTTGGGAAGTTGGCTGGCTCGCAGCGTTTCTGGCGGACTGCAACAGTTCCGCGATCGTTTGCTTGCGCACTGGATGGACCGCATGCGGTGCGATCTCCGCCAACGGCTCCAAGACGAAAAGGCGATTCTCCATGCGCGGATGCGGCACGATCAAGCTTATGCCGCCGCGCTGGAGGTTGAGCACTTCCTGATCGTAGAGGAGGAAGTCCAAATCCAAGGTGCGCGGCGCTTGCGGTTCGGAGCGAACTCTTCCCAATTGCTCTTCCACTTTCAGAAGCGCGCGCAACAGGTCCATGGGCGTCAGCGTCGTTTGCACCTGGGCCGCCGCGTTCAAATACTTGTCTTGTCCCGGCGGGCCGCCCACCGGTTCGGTTTCGTAAAAGGAAGAGACGCACTCGACGTCCATCTCCGGATGGGCGCGCAAAAATCCCAGCGCTTGAATGAGATTCTCGCGCCGGTCGCCGAGATTGCTTCCTAAAGCGATATATGCAATGTGCGCCATGCTGTGCCGTTCGCTTTATCCGGAATGGCCGGTCCGCGCTCGCGCATGCCAGCCGTTGCGCTCCTCCGGGGAAACCGCGAGCACGGATTGACTGGCGCCGCCCAGAAAGTCGGCGACCAGAGCGCGTGGCAACTGCCGGGGCCGCGGCCGATCGCCAAAGCGGACGACGGCGCGCAAGCCGCCCAGCAGCATGAGAGCCGCTTGGCCCGGCGCACGCACGCAAAATTCCCCTTGCTGTTTGCCGCGCGCAAACACTTCCACCACCAGCTTACGGGCGGCGTCGCGCACCTCCTGCCAGGGGAACGCCCCGCCTTCCTCGTGATGGACTTCGGCGCGCTGGATCAAATCAGCCAGGTGCGGCCGGGCGTCAAAGTAACCCAAAAAAGCGGCGACGATGCCGACGAGCTGTTGCCGCGCCCCCTGAGTGCTTTCGACGCGGCGCTTGAGCTCGGCGACCATTTGCCGCGCCGCCCGCGTTAAGAGCGCCAGGTACAACTCTTCCTTATCGCGGAAGTAGCGATACAGCGTTCCTTTGGAAACCCGCGCCTGCCCGGCGATGTCCTCCATGCGCACCTCGTGGAAGCGGCGCGCGCCGAACAAGCGCCCGGCTTCTTCCAGGATTCTATCTTCCAGAAATGGCGTCTTGGTGCGCACCGCGCCGATCCTTCGAAATTGATTGACCGCGTGCCGGCAACCGTCTAGCCTATTATAGAACCAGCGAGTTCGATAATGGAAGGACGAGTTTGGTGTCGTCTCCGTTTGCGGGGCGAACATTCCCGCCTGCGGGCAAATAAGAATGTTCGCCCCACACCTTGTAGCGCCGGAGGGCAAGGCATGTGGCGGCGTTGCGTAGGAATTGTCATAGTCGGCGCGTGGCTGGCCCTAGGCGGCTTAGGCGTCGTCGGTTGCGGCAAGCACGGGACCTCTTCGCCGAGCGGCGGCTCCGCGCTGTCGCCCTCGAAAGTCGTCCTGCAGCGCAACGTTGAACTCGCGCCAGTGCAGCAGCGCGCGCTGGTTTATCGCGTTGAAACCGTGGGCGTGCTCGAGGCCGAGGGGCAGACCGATATCGCCGCCGGCGTCAGCGGCGTCGTCGATCAAGTCTTTTTCCGCGAAGGCGACGAGGTCCAGCCCGGCACGCTCCTGGCCACCATCGATCAGACGCGCTTTCAGGCTGACGACGATCTGGCGAAGGCCAATATGGAACGGTCCAAGGCGGCTATGGACTTGGCCCGCGATCTTGCCGACCGCGCGGTCCGCGCCGGCGCCGGCACCTCCGAAGAAGAGCGCGCCAAGACGCGCGGCCAACTGCGCGTCGCCGAGGCGGAATACCGGTCCGCGGTTGCCGCCTTCGCCCGAGCGCGCAACAATTTCGAGCGCTCGCGCGTCCGCGCCCCCTATGCCGGCCGCATCAACAAACGCTACATCACCAAAGGCACCTACCTCGAAGAGAAAACCTCCATTGCCACCATCGCCGACCTGTCGCGGATTCGCTTGGTGGGCTACGTGCCCGAAACCGCCGCGCCGGTGCTGCGCGACTTATTGAGCCGGCAAGATACGCGGCTCGACGGCTATCGCGCCGGTATGACCCTCGCCGGCGTCGGGCCCGCTTCGTCCCCATTGGCCGTGCTCAGCAACCTGGCGCTCGTGAACCGCGATTTCGTCCTCTCCGGCTACGATCCGGAATTCGAGCTGCTCGCGTTCCCAGGGCAAACCTACTTTGGCCGCATTTTTTACATGAGCACAGTGGCCAACGTGGACACGCACATGTTCGAGTCGAAAGCGGAAGTGTTAGGTTACCACGAGGGAGCGCTAACTCCGAGCCAACTGGACTCGATCACCCATCTCATCCAGCAGCAAGTCGGGGCAGTCCCGGCACTCTTTCTCCAAACCAAAAAGGAGCCCGATCCGCACAGCGAAAAACCGAACCTCCTTTCTCCCCTGGCCGTCAAGCCCGAAAAAAACACAAAGCGCAGCGACACACGCAACGCCGCCAAACTGTGGCCGGGCTTCACGGCGAAAATCCGTTTCCCTCTGCGCAGCAACCCCAACGCCAGCGTAGTCCCCGAAGAGGCCGTCCGCGCCAGCGAACGCGGCTTCATCGCCTTCGTGCCCGTCAAGCAAACGCGCGAAGACGGCCAAACCGAATGGATCGCGCGCGTCCGCATCCTCGAACTCGGCTTCCGCGCCGACGGCTGGGTCGAAGTCCGCCACGGCCTGGCCCCCGGCGAATGGATCATCCGCCGCGGCGCCGAAGCGCTAGAGGACGGCACACCGGTGAAGTTTGCATCGGGACCGAAATAAATGTCATTATCCAATCTCAGCATCCGGAATCCCGTCTTCGCGGTCATGCTCTCCGCGGCGATGATCGTGTTCGGCTGGCTGGGCTATCAGGAAATGGGCATCAGCCAGTTTCCGGAGCTCGATTTCCCCGTCGTCAACGTCACCACCTATCGCCAGGCGGCGTTGCCGGAGACGATGGACTCCGACGTGACCGACATTATTGAAGACGCGGTGTCGGGCGTCGAAGGGATCGATTACATCACGTCGCAAAGCCTGAGCGGCGTGGGCGTGACGACCGTGTATTTCCATTTGCATCGCGACATCGACGCCGCCATGCAAGACGTGCAAAACGCCGTATCCGCGGCCATGCAGCGCCTGCCAACTGACATCGACCCGCCCGTTGTCAGCAAGGTGAACTTCAACAAATTCCCGGTGATGTGGCTGTCGGTGCACGGAACCAAGCCGCTCGCCGACCTCAATCGCTTTGTGGACGATCACCTGAAGCGCCACATCCAAGCGATTCCCGGCGTCGGCGGCGTCATGTACGGCGGCTTGCGCGCCCGCAACATGCGTATTTGGCTGGACCGCGAACAACTTCAACGCTTCAACCTCGATCCCGCCGACGTGATGCAGGCCTTGCGCGCCGAGCATGTCGAAAAGCCCGCCGGCTACTTGCAAGGACCGTGGCGCGAAATCAACGTCCGCACCATGGGCGAAGGCCGCTCGGCGGCGGAATTCAAGAGAATCAAGATCGCCGTGCGCGACAACCAGATCGCCTATCTCGAGGATGTGGCCGTCGTCGAGGACGGCTTGGAAGATCGGCGCAGTTTTTCGCGCTTCAACAGCCAGCCCACGGTGGGCGTGGGCGTGATGCGGGCCATGGGCGCCAACGTGGTGGAAGTGTGCTCGGAAGTAAAAAAACGCATTCCCGAGCTGCGCAAGATGCTGCAGCCCGGCATGGAAATCAGCATTTCCACGGACTATTCGCTGTTCATTATCGACGATATTGAGGAAGTGAAGCTCGCTCTGTATCTAGGCATCGCGCTGACCGCAGTCGTGACGTTTCTTTTCTTGGGTTCGGTCGGCACTACGCTCAATGTCTGCATCTCCATTCCGACTTCGCTGGTCGGCACGTTCATTGCCATCAATTGGCTGGGCTTCACCGTCAACTTCATGACGCTCTTGGCGATGTCGCTGTCGGTCGGCGTGGTCGTGGACGACGCGATTCTGGTATTGGAAAACATCTACCGCCGTCGCGAGCACGGCGAGGACAAGCGCACGGCCGCGCTGCGGGGAGCCAACGAGATCAGTTTCGCCGCCTTGGCCGCCACCTTGTCCATCGTCGCCATTTTCATCCCGGTGGCGTTTTTGAAAGGCAGCATCGGCCGCTTCTTCTATCAATTCGCGATCACGACGACCGTTGCCGTCTTGCTCTCGCTTGTGATCGCTCTGACCATCACGCCGATGCTGTGCGCTTTCTTTCTAAACGTGCGCAAACTAAAGCGGCCCTTGCCCAAACGCTACGGCGGTCTGTTCGGACCACTTATCACCGCTTGCTCCTGGAGCTACTGGGTGGTGGACCGCTGGGTATTCGAGCCGCTTTTGATAGCCCCCATGAATTGGACGATGGACAAGCTCACGCGCTTCTATTCATGGACCCTAAAGCACGCGCTGCGACATCAGTGGTGGGTCATTCCGGCCAGCCTTTTGCTGGCCGCCTCGGCGCTGATCTTCTTGTTCGGACTGGAGTTGCCGCTGCCCGGCGGCCGTGAGATTTCCATCAAACCTTTGGGACGCGAGCTCGTCCCTGCCGAAGACCAGAACCGTTTGCTCGTCAACGTCATCTGTCCTGTCGGCAGCAGCATCGACTACGTCGATGAGATGCTCAAAAAAGGCGAGGACATTCTGAAAAACATGATCGATCTGGGCGGCGGCAAGCTCGGCGTCCGCGGCGTCGATGCCGCGGAAGGGCATGGGGTCGTCGCCACGTATTTCACCGCCGTCTCCATACGCCCCGGCTCTCTCGTCAGCGAAGGCATCAACTTCGTGCGTCTGATTCCGTCCCACGAGCGCTCCGTCACGCAGACCGACATTATCAATCAAATCCGCAGGGAATTCGCGAAAGTGCCCGGCGTCCGCGCCGTCGTGCTCGATCTCTCCACCCAGGGCTTTACCGCCACCCGCGGCTATCCCGTCGATTTCGCCGTGCAAGGCCCCGACTGGAATACCGTCACGAAATGGTCCGAGGCGATTCGCGAACGAATGATCGACAGCGGCCTGGTTGCCGACGTGAACTCGGACTATCGCCCCGGCATGCCCGAGGTGCACGTCATTCCCGATCCGGAAAAGGCCGGCGAATTGGCGGTGCCCGTCAGCCGCATCGCCTTCGCGATCAGCGTGGCGTTCGGCGGGGCGCGCAACGGCCGTTTCACCGACATCGACCGCCGTTATGACGTGCGCGTGCGCCTATTGGAGACGCAGCGTTCTTCGCCCGATCAGCTCGACGACCTCTATGTTAAGAGCGACCGCGGCAAGCTGATTCCTTTGCGCGACGTGACCAAGCGCGTGACTGTCTCGATGCTGCCGGTGATCAACCGCTACAACCACATGCGCAAAGTGCAGCTCACCGCCAACACCGCGGCCGACGTACCCCAAGGCGACGCCATGGCCGGCTGCCTGGAAATCGCCGAGGAAGTCCGCGAGGAAATGGAGCTGCCGACCAGCTACCGCATTGTGCCGATGGGCAACGCCCAAGCCATGCAAGAAACCATCGACAGCTTGTGGTGGGCGCTTGTGCTGGGGTTCGTCGTCGCCTACATGATCCTCGGCGTACAGTTCAATTCCTTCGTCCATCCGTTCACCGTGCTCTTGGCCGTCCCTTTCGGCGTTACCGGCGCATTGGCCACGCTCTGGCTATCGGGCGACCGGCTCAACTTCATGAGCATGATCGGCATGGTGCTCTTAGCAGGATTGGTGAAGAAGAACTCCATCATCCTCATTGATTACACGAACCAACTGCGCTCCGAGGGCTTGCGCTTGAAGGACGCGGTCATGACGGCCTGCCCAATCCGCCTCAGGCCCATTTTGATGACCACGCTCGCCACCGTCGCGGCTGCCGTTCCGCTCGCCATGGGATTCGGTCCCGGCGCCGAAACCCGCGCCCCCTTGGCCCGCAGCATTATCGGCGGCATCATCCTGTCCACAATGGTCACGCTCATCATCGTGCCGCTCTTCTACATCAATTTCGACCGACTCGGCGTCTGGCTCCGCGGCCTGACGCGCCGGGACGAAGAATCACAAGTCGTGCATTCCGTGCCGGCGTTGGTTCCAAGCCTAAACGGCGAGGCCGGCGTCAACGGCGAAGCAGACGAGGTCAAAGCCAAAGCGCCCATGGCGGCCTCTTCTTAAGTCGAATCGTCACGAGTCAATCCGGGGGACAGTCCATGCTCGATACCTTCAAGAAACTGACCGCGAATCAATTCGAGGCAGCGTTGTGCACTTTGCATGTGTGCATCGAAGAGTGTCCCGATTCCGCGTGGCACGGGCGGGTCGCGAACCTCAAGTTTTGTCAGGTTGTGTTTCACACTTTGTTTTACGCGGATTACTATCTCGGACAAAACGAGGAGGCTTTTCGCCGGCAGCCGTTCCATGGCGACAACCAGCAGTTTTTTCGCGATTACGAGGAACTCGAGGACCGCGCGCCGGTGCTGCTTTACGATAAAGCGTCCATCAAGAAATACATGCAGCACGTCCGGTCGAAGGCGCCAGCAGCGCTGGGCGCGGAATTGGCCGAGTCGCTCGGCGCCTGGTGCGGCTTCCAGCGGAAGACGATTTCCCGAGCCGAGCTTTATGTCTACAACATCCGGCACATTCAACATCATGCCGCGCAGCTCAGCTTGCGGCTGCGTCTCGACGACCAGACGGACATACCGTGGGTAGGATCGGGCTGGCGCAATGCGTGAAGAATGGAACTATGCGAGACTTAAGAAAGTTTGCGTTGCAGTATCCGGAAGCGGTAGAAGCGATCGCGTGCAAGGGTACCGCTCTTGAATGCAGTGCCTTCCAAGCGCGCGCTAAGACCTTTCTGTTCTTGAGCGACGCCGATCTTAGAGTCAAACTCTTGGCGTCGCTCGCGGAAGCCGCCGAGCTCGCAACCGAAGAGCCCGATCGCTACCATGTCGGGGCGCACGGCTGGGTCAAAGTCACGTTGCGATCGGACCAATCCCCGCCGCAGGGCATATTGGAGAGGTGGATTGACGAAAGCTATCGGCTGGTGGTGGCCAGGCAATTAGTGGCGTTGTTGCCCCAGCCCGGTCGCGCTTCCCTCGTTAAGCGACGGGGGCTGGGTGCAACCGCGAAGAAGTCCGCGAACAAAACTCCGAAGAAGAAGACAAAACGCTGATCACTTCTTTTCCTTTTTCTTTTCCTTCTCCTTCTCCTTCAGCACTTCCTCCGCCACGATCTTCCCGTCTGGCGCCAACGTGAGTTCGATCATCCTGTTGTCGGCCGTTTGCAGGACGACTTCATAACCCTCAAGTTTCTCCGCCTTGCCCTTCACTTCCGTGATTTCCATGATCTCCTTGAGCGTGGCCTTGGGGAACTTCGCCTCCACGGCCTTGGCAACGGCTTTGGGAAGGTCCTTGGCCTTGATCTCTTTCTCGAAGTTGATGAATGTGCCGTCGTCCCGAATGTCCGCCTCGTGCTTCTGGCCTTTCACTTTGAATTCGATGTCGTAGAAGTCTTTGCCGTCCATGGTCTCCTTGGTCCATTTGTGGATATCAGGCTTGGGGAAACGCGCCTTCAGGGCGTCCATGACCTTCGCAGGGATCTTGTCCAGGTCGAGCTTGCCTTTCTCCTGGGCCTGTGCGACGGGTGCCGCCAGGATCAACCCGGCAAGCACGGCGAGCGTCGTTCCGGCGGCTGCCAAACGCATACGATGTGCGAACATTGGAACCTCCAAGCTGTCATTCCATTACCGCGGCAGCCAGCCCGGGGTCCGGGCTCGACGTGCGGCCGCGACCATCGGACATTGTACGCCGACGACTTGAAGTGGCGATGAAGTGGCAGCCATATTACAATGCGATGAGTAATTCCTTGCGAGACTTGACATGGCAACAATCCGGATACCGGAAGATCGTTGGGCGGAGGTGTGGTTTGCCCTGGTCGCGTCAGGACCGGTCTCGCGGCTCAGCCAAGAGCCGGTTTATGTTGTAAGCGATCAACAGGTGAAGATGCTGCGCCGCAGGAAGCTTCCTTTCGAAGTGATCCCGGATTCGGACGGCGCTTGGAAAGAAAAGGACAAACGTGGCTAGATCGGCGCGACGCTTTGATTTCTACCTTCCCCTTGCTGATAATACAGGCCGAGCAATCGCCAAGGACAAATTCGCCTGGGTGGAAACGACGCTCTTGGCGCGTTTTGGCGGTTTGACCGCTCAGAAGCGAGATTTTCCTTTGAAGGGCATTTGGCAGGGGGACAAACGTGTTTTTATTGACGAAGTCATTCTAATGACTGTGCTCGACTTCCAGCATCGAGACAATGCCCGCTTTATCAACAAGTTTAAGAAGGAGCTTCGGCGAGACTTTGAACAAATCGAAATCTTGATTACCGAATCCACACTTCGCGTTCATTGAGTCAGGTAGTTGCGCCAATTGGCGCCGGCCAGGGCAGCCGCAATGCTTTGCTGCTCGGATGTTTGTCATGATCGAGTCGTCAAATAACCAAGGATTTCATCATGAAGTTCAAGTTCGAGTGGAACGGCTGGACATCTTGGACGTCACTGAACGGTCTTGACTTGTCAAGCGTAAGTTGGGGCCCTGGGGCGTACGTCTTCGCTACTGATCGACCGATTACTCGAGGCCAAGCACTACGCGGAACGGCACGGCGACAAAGCCCGTACCCGGCTGGCCGCCTTCGCTGCGAAAAAACCTTACCGTGAATAGCAGCCCGGAGGGGAATTCGAAATGGGTATGCTATCCTGGCTTCGGCGGCTGTTCGAGACTCCGTCCTCTCGTGACGTAGTCGTGGAGCACCCGTGGGGCGATACGCGCGAATGGATCGAAGGCAATTGCCGCATTGTGCAATGGTCCGTGCTGGCGCAGTCCTGGCCGGAACTGGAACCTATCGTCGATGAGTTCCTGGCGGCGTCGGTGGACGCGGTTTCCGCCGCGTACTCCGCGGAGACCGTGCCGTGGATGGTACTGCACTACGATGTTCTTACGGGATCGCTTCATGTCGTGCCTGCCGCCGACCCTGCTGAAGAGCAGGGGGACAAAAATGTTGAACTTTCGCTCAATTGTCTTTTCTTGGAGACAGAGGCCGAACGCAACTATGGCGCGTCTTCGGGCGACGATTGCTATGAGTTGCTTTACGATCGATTTTGGAAGATGGTGCGGAACAGCTTGCGCGAGGGCGAGGCCAGCCGCAAACTCGCGACGGCGCGCAAACTGCATCCGCTGCGAATAGCCGGACTCAACGCGCCCACGGGCTGCGACGAGGAGCCGGTGGAGGACTTGGACATTTGAGGAAACGCCATGTCTCCAGATCTTGGCAGAGAGTAAGAAGGATTTGGGCTATGAATCCAGAATTCTGTCCGCATTGTAGTTTCACCATTCGTCATCGTCGCAAAGACGGCCGCTGTGTCAGTTGCGGCAAAAACATCCTTCCTGAAACTGCCCCAAAAGTGCTGTCAACACGAGTTGCCTTGATGCAAGACAACGATGCCTCAGAATCCCAGATCGATAAAGACATTCGCGCGTTCTTGATTCAAAAGGTGGCCGAGGGATTCCACGACGAACGCGCGATCATCGAACAAGCCGTCGCTCTCTTCGTGGGCGAGGAGGCGCATATCCCGTCCTATTTGTCGTTTCGCAAGGAGCCCGAATACCCGAAAAAAGAAGTCGGCCGTGCCGCGAAGCGCATCACGGCTGAACTTCTCGAAAAGCATCGGCGTATGGAAGGTCAGTGGGACGGGCCGACGGACTGTGACCAGTTGGATCGGGTCTTCGAGGAACTAAACCGCCTCGGCATCATCGCGCGGCAAAACTTACCGTGCTGCAACACTTGCGCCCTTACCGAAATCAAGGGCCAGATGGAGGCGACGATATTAAGCGGCAAGGTGGTTCGCGGCTACGTCTTTTACCACGAACAGGATACCGGGCAGGCGCCGCACGGTGAGCTATTTCTCTCTTTCGGCGCGGCCGGTGACAACAATAAAGAAACGGTTGGCGTGGGCCAAAAGATTGTCGAAGAATTGACGCGCGCAGGGCTGAAGGCGGCGTGGAACAACAAGCCGGACGAACGGATTGTTGTTCTCATGACCTGGAGGAAACGCCGGTTTTCTCAATGTCCGTGAAAGCATGACCAATCCGCGAATCGTCATCCTAGGCGGCTACGGCACATTCGGAAGCTTGATCGCCGATCAGCTCGCGCCGTCCGGCGCACAACTCTACATAGCCGGACGCGACGCGAGCAAAGGCAATGTGTTTGCCGATTCAATCCATGCACAGTTCATCCACTGCGACGCACGCAACACGGATGCGCTAAGAGATACAATTTCGGGGAAGTATCTGCTCATCAACGCGGCGGGCCCCTTTCAAGCAAAGGATTACTCGATTCCACGGGCGTGTATCGAACACGGCTGCCACTACATCGATTTGGGCGACGGCCGTGAGTATGTCGCCGGCATCAGGCAGCTTGACGACAGCGCGCGGGCCAAAGGTGCATTCGTTTGTGTCGGCGCCAGCACAACGCCGGCCGTCACTTCGGCAGCTGCCGCCGAATTGTGCCGGCACTTTCGGCGTATCGGTTCGATCAAAGTAGCTCTCTCGGCCGGCAATCGAAATCAGGCCGGCGTTTCGACGATTGCCTCCATCTTGGCCTACGTCGGCTTGCCGGTGCGCATCTGGCAAGGCGGCCGCTGGCGACAAAAGACCGGTTGGGAAATGGGCGAGTTCTTCGATTTCCCCAAACCCGTAGGCCGGCGGCGCGTGCAACTTTGCGATGTGCCCGATCTCGCGCTTTTTCCCTCAATGTTCCAAGCGGAGAACGTCGTCTTCAAGGCGGGCGTCGAGCTCACCCTGTTCAACTACGCGATTGGCGTCTTGGGACTGTTGCGCAAATTGCGACCCGCGTCAAACATGTCGGCCCTTGCACAGCTGCTGGTGTGGTTCAGCCGCCTGTTCAAATCGCTCGGAACCACGCACGGCAGCTTCGCGGTGTCCGTGACCGGCGACTCAGGCGCGGAAAAATCTCTGGCGTTTGTCGCGCCGCAAAACGGACCGCGCGTCCCGTCCGCGCCTGCCCTCTTGCTCGCCCGCAACGTGCTGGCCCATGGCATTCCGGCCGCTGGCGCCTTCCCTTGTGTCGGATTCATCAGCTTGGCCCAATTCGCCGAATATCTCGCGCCCTTCGGTATCTTTGTCGTGCGCGGCGAAAACGGGTCGTGGTCGTCGGCGTAAACCAAACACCGGAGGTGTAACGTGGCGGAAATCGTCTGCCTGCACGCGAAAGATGAAGTGGAGAGTTTTTGCCTGCAGAACCCGTACCTGCACATCTATGCCATCGGCGATTTGGATGATTTCTTCTGGCCCAACACCGTCTGGTACGCCCTCCGCGACCACGGGCGCGTGCGGCAGCTCGTTCTCCTTTACACCGGCTGCTCGATGCCGACTATCTTGGCCTACGCGGAACAGCCCGTTGAACTCATGCGCGATTTGCTGCGCGGGCTGTTACCCTACTTGCCGAAACGATTCTACGCCCACTTGACCCAGAGCGCGGCCGACGTGCTCGCGGCCGACTATCGCATGGTCACTCACGGAAACTACCACAAGATGGCGCTCAGCGGCCGCCAGTCGCTTGCCGCGGTCGATGCGTCCCTGGCCGAAGCGCTGAGCGTGAGTGATTTGCAAGACGTGCAAGCGTTGTACGCGTCAAGCTATCCGGGCAACTTTTTTGTCCCGCGCATGCTGGAAACCGGTTTCTACTTCGGCGTCCGCCGCGGCGCCGAACTTCTGAGCGTGGCGGGCGTTCATGTGTATTCGCGGAAATACAAAGTCGCGGCGCTAGGCAACATCACCACGCGACCAGATGTGCGCGGCCAGGGTTTGGCGACAACGGCCACCGCTCGCTTGTGCCAGGAGCTCGTTCGCGACGGCATCGAGCACATCGGGCTCAATGTCAACGCCGACAACAAGAGCACGGTTGCTTGCTACCAGAAGCTCGGCTTTGTACGAATCGCGGACTACGGCGAATACACCGTGTCGCCATTGTAATGCGATCAAGGTGAAGGTTGATTGTCACAAGTGCCCCCTGCGGGATTCGAACCCGCACCGCATCGGTTTTAGAGACCGGCGCTCTGACCATTGAGCTAAGGGGTCCCACCAACGGCCCCGAAAGCCCGCGCTGGGTGCGCCTCTCGTTGTAGGACGGGTCTCCAGGCCCGTCCCGCTTCCAAGACAGCGGCCACGGCATCGACGACGACGCCCTGCCGCGCATTTTCGAGCCCTTCTTTTCGACTAAAGAGCGCGGCAGCGGCCAGGGCCTCGCCGTCGTCAAACAAATCGTCGAAGGCTTCGGCGGCAAAATCCACGTCTACAGCAAAGTGAACGAAGGCACGCGCATGGAGGTGTGGCTGCATGCTGCTTCGGACACGGTTCTTTGCTCGGTAGTGGTCGACGAACTTCTCTATAGAGTGGAAAGCCAAGGACAAAGTCACGCCAAAAGACCGTGGCATGACTCGAAACCTACGGGTATCATTCCTCTCGACCCTGAAGCAGACAACTTTTGGTCTCAAGGAGATACCCACGCGTGGCGAACTCGTCTGATAATTCCTCGGATCTCGACTACGCCGACAAACTCTGGCAGGCCGCTGACAAGCTGCGGGGCACTGTCGATGCCGCGGGCTGCGAACGGCTATCACGGCCGCCCCTGTGCACGTCCTGTGAAGAGCATTAGAATTGGGTAGTTCAACCGGTTACCCAGCGAGCCGACTTCTGCGCGGAGCCCTGCCACGAAGGTTAACCATGCCTCAAACCGTCATCGATAATCCAATTCTGAACTCGCCCTACCGCGAGCCGACCCGGCACTTCCGCTTCGACGCGAACAACGAGATCACCGACATCATCGACGCCGGCCGACGGGGCAGCAGTTACTTCCTTCCCATCGCAACACCGAAGAAAAAAGGCGCGCCGGGACTGTTCGACGCCATTGAGGAGAAGAAGACGGAGAGCGGGCATGTCAACCGCATCCGCCAGCTGGTGAACCAATGGCGCGAGCTAGGCTGGCCGGACATCACGCCAGTGACCCGTGCCCTGCTCGAACACTGGCATGCGGAAGA
>JAKEHV010000185.1 GCA_022614915.1 Gemmataceae bacterium
CGGTTCGAGAATAACGCCTGCGATCTTGTCGCCGTGTTGCCGGAACGCTTGCCGCAGTCCTTCCACGTCGTTGAAACGCAACACAAGCGTATCGGCGGTGCAGCCGCGCGGCACACCGGGACTGTTGGGCACGCCCAGCGTCGTGGCGCTCGAACCGGCGGCAACCAGCAGGCTATCGACGTGGCCATGGTAGCAGCCGGCGAACTTGCCGATCACGTCGCGGCCGGTGTAGCCGCGGGCCAGGCGGATGGCGCTCATCGAGGCTTCGGTGCCGGAGCTGACCATTCGCACCATTTCGATCGAAGGAACGAGCGAAACAACCAACTCGGCAAGCTGCGTCTCCAATTCCGTGGGCGCGCCGAAAGTAGCTCCGCGGCCAAGCGCTTCCTGCACAGCCTGGACGACGCGCGGGTGGCAGTGGCCGAGGATGAGCGGCCCCCAGGAGCCGACGAAGTCGATGTAGCGGTTGCCATCGAGGTCGAAGAGATATGGGCCTTCGCCGCGGGCGAAGAAGGCGGGCTGGCCGCCGACGCCGCCGAAAGCGCGGGCGGGGCTGTTGACGCCGCCGGGGATGACGCGGCAAGCGCGTTCGAAGGCCGCTATGCTTTGAGTGCGTTTCATGCGGTATTTCCGATTACACCGGCTATCGGGGGTTCGCGGGCGCCGCTTACTTCGTGCGCGGCTCCTTGAGTTGACTCACTTCTTTTCGCTCAACTCGCGGAGCTTTTGGGCTGCCAACAGATGCCACCGGCGATTCTCCGGCTCGTTTTTCGTGTCCTGTTTCAAATCACTCCATATCGAAAGCGCTTGGGGATTGCGGACTGCCTCCAAAGCCAGACGCTCCGCCTTGGATTCGCCGAACAGCTTTTTCCCGGACTTTGACTCCCCTTCGACTTTCTGCACGATTTGCTGATACAGCGTGTCCACGGACTTCAGTTCCGTGCGATACTTGCGGCCGAGCAATCCCCAGCCGCGATTGCCCTCGCCCGGCTTGTCGACGTATTTTTCCAGTTGCTGCCATATCTGGCCGGCGTCGCTTAGCTTTCCCTGGTCTTCGTTGTCCAGCGCCTCGAAGGCCAGTTTTTCCGCTTCGTTCTCCGCCGAAAACCCGCCGCGACGCCGATTGAGCATGCTGCTCTCGCACGTTTCCAGGTCGTACTGGTCCGCCATGTCGCGCATCGCGCTTGCCAACGCGTGATCCTTGTAATGCCGCAAGAATTCGTCGATGGCTTGCCGGCCTTCTTTGCGGTCGCCGACCGACGTCGACTTGAGCAAGGCGAGAGCGCGCTCGTGATACGATTCCGCGCTGGGCGTCTTCAGAAACAGGGCGTAAAAGCCGTAGCCCAATCCCAGCAAAACCAGAACAAGCGCGAGCACGGTGAACCAGCCCTGCTGATAGAAGGGTACCGCTTTCTCCTTTTTCTTTTTGCCCAAGAGCGAGCGGGCGGCTTCCTTGTCGTCTTCGTCCAGAGCGACGTCGCGTGCAGTCTTGTCGGCGCGACGGCGCTTGGCGGCGTCGATGCCGGCGCTTTGCTGCGCCAACACCTTTTCCTGGATCATACCCAGCGATTGACTGACCGTTTCCGCATTGAGCGGCCGCTTATCCGGCTCCTTTTCCATGAGCTGGCAAATGAGCGTGTCGAACCAAACGGGTATATCGAGCACTTGCCGCGCCGGCCGCTCAAAGGGATCGTTCATGTGCTTTAAGAAAACTTCCATGGCCGAGTCGCCGACAAACGGCTTTTTGCCGGTGACCAGCTCGTAGAACATGATGCCCATCGAGTAGAGGTCGGATTTCACCGTGATGTTTTTTTCACCCTGGCATTGTTCCGGTGACATATAGGCGGCGGTGCCGACGGTGGCATGGGCGCGGGTTAGAGCTGTCTGATCGGTGTCCCGGGCGATGCCGAAGTCCGTGAGCTTGACGGCGCCGTCTTTGAGCACCATGAGGTTGGACGGTTTGAGATCGCGGTGGATGATGCCTTTCTCGTGGGCATGTTGCAATGCGGCGCAGAGTTGCTGGCCCAGGGGGATGATTTCCTCCCAGGTGATTCGGCCGCGCCGCTCCATGACATGGTCGAGCGATTCTCCTTCTATGTACTCCATGACAAAAAAAGGAGACTTGCCCAGTTTGCCCTTTCCTATGTATTTGACAATGTTGGGATGCTTGAGCTTCTCGAGAACTTCGATCTCGCGGCCAAAGCGCTTCATAGCGACGTCGTTGGCGATGAGGGCGGGAATGACGATCTTAATCGCAACTTTTTGCCCGGACTGTTTGTGCTTGCCTCGATAGACCGTGCCCATCGCGCCGGCGCCGAGCTCCTTATCGATGACGTAAGGACCGATCTCCTTGCCAACCAGCATGAGTCTACTCTTGGTGAGGTTACCTTTCGCCAAATCCGAAATCCGAAACTCGAAATTCGAAATTCGAAACAAGCTCGAATCCGAAAAAAGAAAGCACCAAACAAAACGGATACTCGATACTCTGTGTTTTTTTCTTTGAGCTTTGTATTTGTTTCGGATTTCGAGTTTCGGATTTCTTATTTGAGCCATTGGGCGACGTCGGGGGCAAAGTAGGTGAGGATCATGTCCGCGCCGGCGCGTTTGATGCTCGTCAGGATCTCCAAGGTCACGCGTTTTTCGTCGAGCCAGCCTTTTTGCGCGGCGGCCTTGACCATGGCGAATTCGCCGCTGACGTTATAGGCCGCCACCGGCACGCCGAAGCGCTCCTTGACGCGGCGAATAATGTCCAAGTACGCGAGCGCCGGCTTGACCATGACGATGTCCGCGCCTTCCTCCAAGTCGAGGGCGACTTCGCGCAGAGCTTCGTCGCCGTTGGCGGGGTCCATCTGATAGCCGGAGCGGTCGCCGAACTGGGGCGGCGATTCGGCGGCGTCGCGAAACGGGCCGTAGAAGCTGGAAGCGTACTTGGCGGCATAACTGAGAATCGGCGTCGTCGCGAAGCCAGCCTCGTCAAGACCCTTGCGGATCGCGCCGACCATGCCGTCCATCATGCCGCTCGGCGCGACCACGTCGGCCCCCGCGCGCACGTGGCTGACGCACTGCCGGGCCAAAAGCGGCAGCGTTTTGTCGTTGTCCACATCGGTCCGGCCGCGGCTTTCCTGCAAGACGCCGCAGTGGCCATGGTCGGTGTATTCGCAAAAGCATTCGTCGGTGATGAGCAGGATTTCGGGATGCGCCTTGCGCAACGTCCGCAGCGCTTGCTGGACGATGCCGTCCTCCTCCCAAGCGCTCGAACCGGTCGCGTCTTTGCGCTCCGGGATGCCGAAGAGGATGAACGCCTTGAGGCCGAGGTTCACGCAAGCGCCGACTTCGTCGACCAGGCGATCGACGCTGAGCTGGAAGTTGCCCGGCATGGAGGCGATTTCTTTTTTGACGCCTTTGCCGGGGCGAACGAAGAGGGGCAGAATCAAGTCATCGATTGATAGCGCGGTTTCACGGACCAAATCGCGCAGGACGGGATGCTGGCGCAAGCGGCGCAGTCGCGTGGCGGGAAACATAAGGAGGTCCGAGGATCGAGGGCACACTCAATTTACCAAATGCAAATACACATCGCCATGGCGCGGCGGTCCAGTTGTACGGCCAGCCGGGCATCGGATACACTGAGCCTATCAGCACGCTAGCCCGACGCGCGAGCAAGGGAACTCCGAGGTAGCGCCATGCCGGGACCGGGAGACTTAGGTGAACTGAACTCCGCGGATTGGAACAATCTGCAGCAGGCGGCGGACTCTCTGGAAGAGGCCTGGAAAAAGGGCGAGTCGGTGGACTTAGCCCAGTACCTTCCTCCCGCCGGCGTCGCCACGCGCACCACCATTCTCCAAGAGCTTATCAAGACCGATCTGGAATGCCGTTGGCGGCGCGGCCAGGCCACCGTGCTGGATTATTACCTGGAGAAGTTTCCCGCGGAGCTTGGCACCACTCAGACGGCCTCCGCGATTCTCGTCTATGAGGAATATCGCGTCCGGCAAATCTTCGGCGACAAGGCCCCGCTCGAGCAGTACAAAACGCGCTTTCCCAACCAGTTCGATGAAGTGCAGAAACTGGCGGAGCAGCGCTCCGTGCGGACCAACGCGTCGGATCGACTCGCGGACACCAACCCCGGCACGGTTGCGCCGGCGCCAGGCGCCCCAGCGCGCAAAAGGGCGGACGATCTTCCGCTCGCGGGCGGGGGCGGCAGTTCCGCCGCGGCCTCAATTTCCAAAAAGCCTGCTTTGCAAGTAGCGGGTCATGATTTGATCGAACGCATCGGCATGGGCGGGTTTGCCGAAGTTTGGAAGGCGATGGCGCCCGGCGGGATCCCAAAGGCGATGAAAATCATCATTCGGCCCGTCGATCAGGCCGAAGCGCAGCGCGAACTGGAAGCGTTGCAACTTATCAAAAGCATGCGCCATCACTTCTTGTTGTCCACGCATTCCTTCCAAGCTGAGAATGACCGATTGTCGATCGTGATGGATTTGGCCGACGGCAGCCTGCGCGACTGTTTGAACAAGTACCGCAAAGAAGGCAAGACGGCGATTCCGCTGCCCGAATTGTTGAAGTATTTCCGCCAGTCGGCCGAGGCCATCGATTACTTGCACAGCAAAAAGGTGCAACATCGCGACATCAAGCCGGAGAACATTCTCTTAGTCGAAGGCAACGTCCGCGTCGCCGACTTCGGCTTGGCCAAGGCGACCGGCTCGATCGCGCTCAAGAGCGCTACTTTCGCGGGCACGCCGCTTTACATGCCGCCCGAAACCTGGAACGACAAATCGCATCCCAACGGCGATCAATACAGCCTGGCCATCGCGTACTTTGAGCTGCGCACCGGCCGACGCTTGTTTAAGGACGGCGGCTTGCCTTCGCTCATGAGGGCACACTTGGAAGAGTCGCCCAATCTCGATCCCTTAGGCGAGGCGGAGCAGAATGTTCTGAAAAAGGCGCTGGCGAAAAATCCCGAAGACCGTTTCTCAAGTTGTCTGCAATTTGTGCAGGACCTGGAACGCGCGGTGGCGCACGAATTGCCCCTCGAGTTTTCCGCCACGACTTTGGGCCAGTCTCCTTCCATCGCGGACACACAGCAGAACACCATCATGCCCGGCGGGCGGCGCGGGCAATCGTGGACGAAGCCCGACACCTATCCGGACATCGGCCCTCTTATGCAGCCGGCCGAAGCGCAGCGCTCCCGAATTGTACGCGTCGTCGGCGTTCTTGCGATTTTGGGTTTGCTCGCTTGCGTGTCCTATTTTGTGTGGAAGGGGTTCCAGCCGAGTGCGTTTTCGCTGCGACTGCCGACCGAGGCGGTCACGGTGCACGCCGGGGCCGCGACGACGCTGGATATCAGCATCCAGCGCGACAATTTCGCCGAACCGGTGCAATTGAAGCTTTCGTCCAAAGAACCGGGACTCAGCTTTGAAGAAGGGACAATCGCTCCGGGCGAGTCGAGTGCGCGCGTCAAGGTGACGGCGGACGACAAGATCGCGCTGGGCCCGCGGAAAATCACGGTCGAAGCGATCGCGGCCGGCAGCGCGGCAGTGACGGGAGAGTTCGACCTTACGGTCGCGCCGTTTTTGACGTTGCCGCGGGACTCGGCCGCGGGTCCATTCCGTCCCGTGGACGACGAAGTTGTGGCCGTCGGGGGCAAGAGATACTACAAGCGCATCGAATGCATGGTGGGCGACAAGCCGGTGAAGTTCGTGTTCATTCCGTCGAAGGACGCTGCGAAACGCTCGTACTACATCATGGTGGACAAGGTGTGGAACGGGTTGTTCGCGAAGTTCGCACAGAGCCAACCCGAAAGCGCGCGCATGTCGCCGTGGCAATGGGGCGCGCGACTGGATAGCGACGCGGATTTCTATTGGAATGAACTCGTCTTGATGACGGGCGATCCACTGGCCTTTTTTAACTACCAGGTTCAAAAGGAACTGGAATACATGTTCCTGCATCCAGGCGATGTCGGCGTCGACGACGCCGATTTGCCGGTCCTGCGCGCGGACATCCGCACCGCGCACCAATTCGCTCGTTGGTTGGGAGGGTTGGGAGGCTTGTTGCCCACGGTGGAGCAATGGGACTTTGCTGCCGGGCGCTACGAGGAAAATCGCGGCGAAGGCCCCTTCGCCAAAGATTGGCAAAAAGGGGACATTGCGATCCATCGCAGGGCGCTGGGTCCGATGAAAGTCGGCGCGGCGACCAAAGACCGCAGCCAGCCTGGTTGCCATGACATGGCCGGCAATGGCTTAGAATGGACCCGTTCCTTCCGAGGAAACTTGCCGGATTTCGTCGGCGACTCGACAAAGATTGCCGAGGATGCGCGGCTGGTGCTGCGCGGCCGGGACTACGCCGCGGAAGCACCGCTCACTTTCGAAATGCTGGCAAGCGAATTCCAGATTATTACGCTGGAGTTCTTTGCGCACAAACGGCAAAGCGGCAGCCGGCTCGTTTTGGCCCACATCGGGTTCCGAGTGGTCCTCGAAGTGGATTAAAAGGAGTGAAGCGCGGAGAGTGGAGCGCGGAGAGTGGAGCGCGGAGAGTGGAGCGCGCTCCACTGCCAAAAGACGCGTTAGTTCCGGATTCTCCACTCTCTACTCTCCGCGCTCTACTCTCCACTCTCCACTCTCCACTCTCCACTCTCCGCGCTCCGCGCTCACTCCGCCTTCATGCCCATCTGCTCCGCCTGGCCGCGGATGCGCTCCATGAGCCGGCGGATCTTGCGGTCGGAGATGTCGAGTTTCTTCGCAATTTCCAGGTTGTTGTAGCCTTCCATGCGCAGCTCGAGGATCTTGCGATCCGTAGGCTGCAACGAGCGCAGAAAATTCTCCAAATGATCGACAAACTCGACGGCTTCTTCCGGAGTCGGGCCGCCGGCGAGGCGATTGAGCAGCATCTCTTGCGGTTCGCCGGTCTCCGCGGCGGCATTGCGTTTGCCGCGGCGGTGGAAGGCGATTTGCCGAAACGTCTTGTGCACGGTGATCCGGGCCAGAAGCTTGCACAAATCTTCCGGCTCCTCGACGCGGAATTGGCCCTTCTTGGCGCGCGTGAAAAACGTGCGGAACACGGATTGCGCGATGTCGTCGGCATCAACGCGGCTGGCCATCGGCCTGCTCAGATGCCGCCGCGCCAGTTTCATTACTTGATCGACGTAGCGGTCGAACAGTTTCTGCGCCGCCGCTTCGTCCCCCTTGCGAAACAGCTCGAGATAGGAAAGATCGCTAGTCGATTCAGACATGGCCGCGAACCTTCGCTTCGAAAACCCCACTGGCACGATAGCTATCCCAGTCGCAAAAGTACAATGAAATTTCGGTTAGGGTCTGTGAGGCGAACCTTGACGAACGGACAGGAACGGAATCCTATCCTACATACGTCAGGATTCCGTTCCTGACCACAGCGCCCAAGACGCAATCCCTTTCCGAACGGACAGGAACGGAATCCTATCCTACGCGGACAGGCTGGAAAGCCTGCCCTCCGGTGGCTATCTTTTCATAGTGCGGTTTGCTTGCCGATAAGGAGCCATCATTTCATGACCGTTCCGTCCGTTCACTGGCATGAAGGCATGTTCCTCTGGCCGCACCAGATGCAACAGACCGAGCGGTTCGTCGCCGATCAACTCTTTCTCAACTCGAAATGGAACGTCCATTACAATTGGGGGCTGCGTTCCATCGATATCGATATGGACGCTCTGGGCAACGGTCGCTTTGTCGTCAAGGAGCTGAGGGCCCGGCTGGGCGACGGCGCCCTTGTGGCTGTGCCCGACGACGGCAACTTGCCGGTCTTGGACCTGAAAGACGCGCTGACGAAATCGAACAATGTCACCGTGTTCTTGGCCATGCCGAAGCCGCGCTTGGGCAAACCGAATACTCTGGAGCGCAGCGCATCCTCGTCCCCGGCGCCTCTTGCGGAAGGGGCGCAGGGAGCAGACGAAACAGGCGATGCTCGTTTCCTCGTCGATCTGCGCGACCTGGAAGACGAAAACACAGGCGAGGACAGCCAACCCATCGGCGTGCGCTCGCTGAATATCCAACTGCGCGCCTCGACGCAAAATCAGGCCGGCTATGCGCTTTTGCCCCTGGCGCGCGTGAAGAAAGCCGCTGGGCCCGACGCGAAGCCCGAGCTCGACGGCGATTACATCCCGCCGCTCTTGGCAGCCGACGCTTGGAAGCCGCTGCGCGACGGCGTGCTGCAAGTGATTTATGACCGCTTTGGCCGCAAGATCGCCAAATTGGCGGCCCAAGTGGTCACGCGCGGCATCTCCTTCGATACGCGCAATGCCGGCGACGCGCTGGTGCTCGCCCAATTGCACGCCCTCAACGAAGCCTACCTTTATTTGAAAGTGATCGCCTTCGCCGACGGCGTGCATCCATTGTGGTCGTATCTGGAATTGTGCCGGCTGGCCGGCAAGTTGGCGATTTTCGACAAAAACAATCCGCGTGCCCCCTCCTTGCCGCCCTACGATCACGACGACTTGGGCGGCTGCTTTTACCGCGTCAAGCTGTATCTGGACAGCATCGACATCACGGAGCCGATTTACGAAGAACGGCCATTTATCGGCGAAGGCTTGCGCGTCCAGGTGGCGCTCGAGCCGAAATGGCTGGAGCCTTTGTGGGAGATGTACGTCGGCGTCCACAGTCCTTTGAAAGGCGAGGATTGCATTCGCCTGTTGACGAAAGCCGGCCAGCTCGACATGAAGATCGGCAGCTCGCAGCGCGTCGATGAGATTTTTGACCGGGGCTCGGCCGGCCTCAAGTTCACGCCCAGCCCGACGCCGCCGCGCGCCTTGCCGTCGCTGCCCGACCTCGTCTATTTCCAGGTGAGCCGCGAGTCGCAGCAAACGGAATGGCAAGACGTGCAAAAGTCTCTCACGTTGGCGATTCGATTGAACCAACAGCGCATCGCTGGTACCATCCAGGGGCAAAAAATCCTGACGATCAAAACGGGCAGCCAGAATACCACCATGCAGTTCGTCCTGTATTTAGTGCCGCGCGAAAACTAAGGAAATCCGAAGCTCGAATGTCGAAATCCGAAACAAATCCAAATATCAAAGAAGAAAACGCCGAAGAAAAAGCCGGCTCCAGTGTTGATCTGTGTTGATTTTGGATTTCAGTTTTAGGATTTCGGATTTGTTTCGAGTTTCGGATTTCGAGTTTCGGATTTGGTTCTGGTTTCGGGCGCCAAGTCCGGGAGACCATAATGCGTGAGGAAATCGCCAATCTCGTCTATCCCGTGCTGACTCATGGAATCCGTTTGAAAGAGAAACTGAGCGACGAGGATCATCCGGAATTCGCCACGGCGCAAAAAGAGCTGCTCGGTCTTTTGCAGGTTGCCGGCCAGGCCCAGCGCTTGGCCGATTTCGTCGGCGATCGCGGCTCGGAAGAGAGCATTCGTTCCCTGTCGCTCAAAGGCGATAAGTTTCTGGGCATTCGCTACGCGCTGGTTTGTTGGCTCGACGAGATTTTCATTCTCGATTCACCTTGGAAGGACCTGTGGAATGAACAGACCTTGGAGGTGAAGCTGTACAGTCAACGCGAGCGGGCCTGGAAGTTTTGGGAGCAGGCGGATTGGGCCAGCGCCCGGCCCTCGACCGACGCCTTGGAAGTCTTTTATCTGTGCGTCATGCTGGGCTTTCGCGGCGACAAAGCACGCAAGCCGGAAGAACTGGCCGCCTGGTGCGAACGGGTCAAGACGCAGGTCGAACAGACGCAGGACTCGGAATTCCAGTTGCCGGTCGAAGGCCAGCCGCGCACCTATGTGCCCGTGCTCAAAGGAGCGCGGCGGCTGCAAAACATGCAGGTCGTCGCCGGCGTCACCTTGCTGCTCTTGATCCCCGCCCTGATGTTCATCCTGGTGCTCATCATTCGGAACTTCTGAGAAACGCCATGTTGGATTATCTCACCAGAATCTGGTACGGGTTCATCAGCTTCCTGGCCATCCTCTTGCCGTTCGGCAAAGACGTGAGCACGATCAAGATCGGCTCGGGCCTGCGCTGGGCGCTGCACATCTTCTTGATGCTGTTGATTCTGGTGGGCTTGTATTTCCTCAACAAGCTTTTCTTCAGGTCCGGCGTCTATGTCGGCTGGGCTCAGGATTATTGGCTGCCCATGCTGTTTATTCTGGTCTATTTCCTGACCTGGACCGGTTGGTGGACCTGGAAGCTTCTGATGGCTGCGCCGCCGCCTTCGAGTTTTCCGGACATCGACGCGGCCTGGGAGGAGGGCATGCGCGCGTTGGCCCAAGGCGGTATTCGCGTGACCGATATGCCGATGTTCCTGGTGCTGGGCCGGCCCGAAGCGCCCGAAGATCATTTTTTCAACGCCGCGCAATTGCAGTTGGTCGTCAAGCAATCGCCACCGGGTCCCATGGCGCCGTTGCACGTCTACGCCAGCCGCGACGCCATCTTCGTCACCTGTGCCGGCGCCTCGCTTTTGGGCAAGCATGCGAGCATTGTCGCTCTGGAAGGCATCGAGCAATTGGGCGGCACAGAAGGCGGCGGCGGCGGCGGCGAAAGCCCCGAGGCCGACAAGACCATCCGGCCCTCCAAGAAAGAGAAAAAAGTCATCAAGCAATTGGCGCTGATCGCGGGCCGGCAGATGAACGTCGTCGAGCGCCGCGCCGCCCGCCGCGCCTTGGGCATGCCCATGCCGGACATCACGCGCATGCCGGCCGAAGTCGAGCTGTGGCAGGCACGGCTCGCGCACTTGTGCCGGCTCATGGTCCGCGACCGCGAGCCGTTCTGCGCCATCAACGGCATCCTGATTCTCGCTCCCATCGGCGGCACTGACACCGAGCACGACGCCCAGCAGACAGCCGACGCGACCGCGCGCGACCTGGCCACCCTGCGCCGCGTCCTGCGCATGCAGTGCCCCGTCCTGGTGCTGGCCTGCGACCTCGAAGCGTTGCCGGGTTTCGCCGACTTCATTCGGCGCGTGTCGGCCAAGGACCGGCTCGGACGGCTGGGGCAACGCTTCCCGCTGGCGTCGCCCGATTTGGCCGGCGAGCGCCTCGAGGCCAAAATCGACAACTCCATCCATCACTTGTGCAATAGCTATCTGCGCGATTGGGTGTACCGCTCATTCATGGCGGACGAAAAGGGCTTTACCGACGCGGAAAAGCAAACCACCACCACCAACATCGGCTTGTATCTCTTCTTGGACGAGATGCGCGCCCGCAGAAAGCACCTGAGCCGGATCGTCACGCACGGACTGGCCAAAGAAGGCCCCACGCCGCTCTTGTACGCGGGCTGCTACCTCGCCGCCACCGGCGCCGATGCGGCGCGCGAGCAAGCCTTCGTCCCTGGTGTCTTCAAGCGGCTCTTGGAAAACCAGAACCTCGTTTCCTGGACCAACGAGGCGCTGGCCGAAGACCGCCGTTGTCACGGCCGGGCCCAATGGGGCTACACGCTCTTGGCGGGGTTGGCGGCGGTGCTGGTGGCGGCAGTCGCGGCCTACTACATTTTCTTTCGACGTCCGGGATGATTTGCAGTCGAACTGGCTTGGCAACACTATTACAATCGGCAGCGAGTTTATGTCTTGCGGCTATTTCGTCACGCCGAGTACAGCAAGGAATTCTGGAAGGATAGCCTATGAGGCAGACTGCAACTAGAACCCGACAAACCGCAAATCGCAAAGCGAAGTACCGGCCCGGCCCGGCATATCTGGCGCTGATCCATGTTTTTCCGCTGCGTCCTCTGCGTTCGGAGCGAGATTACGAAGAGGCGCTTACAGTCCTCGATACCCTCGCCGTGCGCCCGGAAGGCTCCCTCGATCCCGCGGAGCAGGACTATCTCGACACGCTGACGATGCTGGTGGAAGCATACGATCGGGAACACGAAGCCTTTGACTCGGCGCAGCGCGACCCGCTCTCCATGCTGAAATACGCGATGGAAGAAAGTGGCACAACGCAAGCAGACGTGGGCCGGATGTTGGGCAATCGCGCCTTGGCGTCCCTGATTCTCAATGGGCATCGCCAATTGAGCAAGCGCCACATCCGCATTCTGGCAGACCATTTCAAAGTTTCCCCTGCACTCTTTCTCCAAGCGGAATGATGATCACTCAGAATGCTCGGTTGGATTGTTCACGCACACGACAACTCAGCATCGTCCGGCCTTGGCTCATTTCCCCTCGCCCGTTCGTCTGCCATAATGGGTGTATGCGCCCCTGGACCCCGCTTCGCCAGTTTTTCCTGTTTGGCACCTTGATCGTCTGCGTGCTCTTAGGCAT
Organism: Gemmataceae bacterium; assembly: GCA_022614915.1. Taxonomy (GTDB): domain Bacteria; phylum Planctomycetota; class Planctomycetia; order Gemmatales; family Gemmataceae; genus JAKEFD01. The sequence continues at coordinate 12,207 of JAKEHV010000185.1, forward strand.
CGCCTGGCCCGTGGCGGGGCCGTCGGCGCCGCTCTTCGTCACCTCCCTAGTCGCGGCCGGCGTGCTCACCTATCAACTGCTCATTCCGTTCAGCACCGTGGCGCGGCTGCGCGCTTTCCTGGGCTCGCCGCGCGCCTTCAAGGTCTACGATGAATTGCACCCGCGCTTCCGCTTCGTCGATTTCTATCGAGCCCTCAAGGCCTTTGCCGAAAGCCAAATAGATCACGAATGGATCGAAGCGCATTTCCCCATGCAGCAGCCCTTGGGCACGCTCATTACGCCCGGGGTCTATCACAATGCCAAGAGGCCCGAGCGCCGACGCCTCTGCATCGGCTACGAAACATTTGACTTCTTCCCCAACGAAATCTTCTGCCTCATCGAGTTTGTTCACGGCGGCCAAGAAACCGCGCGCCTGGTCGTTCGCCTGTGCCAAAGGCAATACGGCGACCTCATGGAAGTGGCGGCGGCGGATGCGGAACAGGCCGCGCGCGTTATGGAGCAGATCAACCGGCTGGCGGCCGAGCATTCGATCTATCGCGGGCAGTTTCTCGAAATACGCCCCAACACCACGCCCATGGCCGACTACGGCTACCCCGCGCAGCCAGGCGATCTGGCGGTGAAGTTCAAGCAAAGGCCGCGCGTCACCGAGAAAGAGATCGTGCTCGACGAGCGCATCCACGCCATCCTGCGGCGGACGCTGTTCGACTTTTTCACCCATCGCCAGAGATTGCAAGAGCTAGGCTTGCCCAAGAAACGCACGCTGCTCCTTTATGGTCCGCCCGGCACCGGCAAGACGCACACCTGCCGTTACGTGCAGACCACGCTCAACAACATCACGACCATGCAGGTGTCGGGCCATGCCGTCACGCAGTTGAGCGAGATCGGCAAATTCGCCCGCCAACTTCACCCCGCGCTGGTCATCCTCGAAGACATCGACCTCGTCTTTACGCAGCGCGAGATCAACGTCTATGCCACCGTGCTCGGCGAACTCATGGACCAGCTCGACGGTTTCACGGAGGAGACGAAGAAGTCTTGTTCATCCTGACGACCAACGCCATCGAGCGCGTCGAACAAGCGATCAAGGACCGGCCCGGCCGCGTCAATCAGTGTCTGTACTTCGGCCTGCCCCCGTCCGATTTGCGCAAGCTTTACCTCGAGCGCTACCTGACACCCTACGAGAAGAACGGCCTCGATCTGGACCACCTCGTCCGCCAGACCGAGCGAGCCGGCATTTGCAGTTGCGCGAGCAACCGCAAGTAGTCGCGGAACTGCTCCAAGGCTCGTTCCTCTTTTGTAGACACTTTTTCCCTGTCTCGTGAACCGCTCGCGGGAGGCTTTTTCAAGTATACTGAACGGCAATGAGGTATTCCCATCTTCGGTTTCCGATTCTCCTGTCGATCCTGGCAGCCGTCGTCACGCTCGCCATGAAAAGCGGCGCCTACTGGCTCACCGGCTCCGTCGGCCTCTTGTCGGACGCCATGGAATCGGTGGTCAACCTCATGGCCGCCCTTACCGCGTTTTTCTCGCTGTGGTTCGCGTCCCGGCCCGTCGATGAAAGCCACACGTACGGCCACGAGAAGATCGAGTATTTTTCGAGCGGCTTGGAAGGGACGTTGATCGTGGTGGCGGCGTTCAGCATCGGCTATTATGCGGTCCGGCGGCTCATCCACCCGGAGCGGCTCGAGGCTCTGGGCCTGGGCACTGCAATAGCATTGGCCGCATCCGGGGTGAATTTCGCCGTTGCCTGCGTGCTCCTGCGCGTCGGACGCAAGCACCGGTCGATCGTGCTCGAGGCGGACGGTCAGCACCTCATGACCGACGTGTGGACCTCGGTGGCGGTCGTTGCCGGGTTGGCCCTGGTGACGGTCACAGGCTGGGAAGTGCTTGACCCGGTCATTGCACTTCTTGTCGCGGCGAACATACTTTGGATGGCGTGGGGGCTTTTGCGCCGCTCCTTCGATGGTCTCATGGACCATGCCTTGCCGGCGGAGGAACAAGCACTGATGCGGGCCGCGATAGAGAAAACGCTGGTTGCCGGCGTGACGTATCACGCGCTCCGGACGCGGCAAGCGGGCGCGCGCCGCTTCGCCGACTTCCACCTGTTGGTGCCCGGGCGCTGGAGCGTGCAAAAAGCCCACGATCTGACCGGGCGCGTCGAGGAGGCCGTGCGCAACGCCTTGCCCGGAATCGAGGTGCAGGTGCATATTGAGCCAATCGAAGAAGAGGCTTCGTGGAATGACAGCGATCTTTTGCCTTTGGAGAAAAAGGACAGGCAAACTCTGGAGCAATCTAGATAAAGGAGTCTGCCATGCGTCAGCTAATTGGCCTGATCGCAATGTTGGGAGCGGCCATGAGCGCGAACGCCGAGACCTTCGTCTACGTGTCGAAAGCGCCCGAGCAGAAAATCCAGATCTTTCGTCTAGACCCGGCCGACGGCAAACTCACCGCCGTGAACGCCGTGGCCGTCGAGGGGACGCCGGGAGCGATTGCTATCGATCCCAAGCGGCAATTCTTGTTTGTGTCATGCCGGAGCACGAGCACGCTGTCGAGCTTTCGCATCGATCCGGCGACCGGCAACCTCCGGGACGTCGGCACGGCCGCGTTGCCGGCGGGCGAAAACGCCGCCTTCGTGGGCACGGATCGGACGGGGCGCTGGCTGATCTCGGCGTCCTACGCTGCCGGCAAGGTCGTCGTGCACCGCGTCGGCGACGACGGCAAGATCGAAACGCCGTCGGTGCAAACGGTGGCGACCGCGAAGACCGCGCACGCCTTTGTGACCGATCCGGACAACCGCTGGGTCTTCGTGCCGCACGTGGCGCCCAATGCGATCTTTCAATTCCGGCTCGACGCCGCGACGGGCAAGCTCAAAGAAGCGGGCAAGGCGCCGGGCGGCAAGGAGAAAGCGGGCCCGCGACATCTGGCGTTTCATCCGAATCTCGCCATGGCCTTCAGTTCCGACGAGGAAGGCAGCAGCATCACGGCTTATCAATTTGAGCCCAAGACGGGGCTAAAGCCGGTCCAGACACTGTCCACGCTGCCGGCCGATTTCAAAGGAAAAAACACGACCGCGGAAGTCAAAGTGCATCCGTCGGGAAAGTACGTCTGGGTGTCGAACCGCGGACATGACAGCCTGGCCGGCTTTGCGGTCGAGGAGAAGACGGGCAAGCTCATCGCGCTGGGCCAAACGCCGACCGAAAAGACGCCGCGTTCGTTCGATATCGAGCCGGACGGCCGCTATATATTTGGCGCCGGCGAGGGATCGGGCAAGCTGGCAGTGTATCGTGTCGATATTGCCAGCGGCCGCCTGGAACGGCTGCACACGTACGAGGTCGGCAAGAGCTTGACATGGGTGCAATCGGTAAAACTGGGCGGCAACTAACGCGCCGAAGAAATTGAACTGGGTGGCATGCCTTGGCGGCTCCTGTGCAAGGACGCCGAACCCGGGACCAGCACCGCCAAGGCATGTGAAGCGCCACGCAACTTGGCGCTTCACATGCTTTCGCCGTGCTGGTCCGGAGTTTGCTGTCCTTGCACAGGATCGGCGAAAGCATGCCACCCAGCACTTGACTCATTGCCACGCAACTTGGCGCTTCACATGCTTTCGCCGTGCTGGTCCGGATTCGCTGTTCTTGCCCAGGATCGGCGAAAGCATGCCACCCAGCATTGAGCGAGATTTGAATGCTTGCTGATTCCAATGATGTCTATTTCGTTTCAATCACCAGCGGCGACAGCAAGCGCACCTGCGGCACATTTTTGTTGGGCACACCCTTCTCCTCATCCAGCTTGAACGGCGGAGTCAGCTCGAAGAAGTTCTCGGCCGGCGTCGCCTGTGTTGGATAGCGTGGCGCGTTGGGGCCGGGCGGTAAGGTCGCCGGATAAAGGCGCGGATGACCCAGCCGGCCAAAAGGACCGATGGCGGCGAAGGGCTCCTCGAAGAAGTAAATGTCGTGCGTCTCGAGGATGGTGCCGGTTTGCGTTTCGAGATTGGCCAGTTCGGAATTGTATTGGGCCAGGGATTGTGCTTCGGCGCTCACGGCATTGCCCCAATCGGTGATGGCTTGCAGCACATTGAGGAAGATCACGTCTTTGCGGACGCCGGCCTTGAATTTCGCCGCCTGGGCAATGAGATTGACGCGGGCGTCTTCGCGCGCTTCTTTGAAGGATCTGTATTGATCGTGGTAAAGCGCCAGATTGCGCACACTGTCAGCCAGACCGAAACTCGCCTGTTGCAGGCCTTGATCCAGATTGGCCCAGTCGCGCGCCAGTGTCAATTCCTGCTGACGTAGGGCCGCGCGCTCCTTGCGCAGTCCGAGTGGCACCGAAAAGTTCACGCCGAGCGTCCAATCGGTGAACTGGCTGCCGCGCGTCGCCAGCCGCGTCCCGCCTGGCGTCGTGCCTTCCAGACCGTTCCAATGGTAGAGCATCGTCGTGTCCACCTTCGGCAACGCCTGGTTACGCGCCTGGATGAGAAACTGCTCGTCGGCCTCGACGATCAGCTTTAGCTCGATAAGGTCGGGCCGGCGCTCCTCCGCCAGACGCAGAATTCCATTCCAATCGACTTCCAATCGGCTGGTCGAAGGCGGCGTCATGGGCACGAGCCGCGTCCGGTCGCTGGGCGACAGGCCCATGATGTTGCGCAAGGCGGATTCGCGCTGGATGACGCTGGCCTCGGCGCCAATCAGGCTGGCCTTGAAGTTCGCCAGCGCCGAACGCGCCTGCGCCACCTCGGCTTCGTCGGCAAAACCGGCGCGTTTGCGGGCGTCGGCGAGCTTGAATGCCTCTTCGCCCTGCCGTACCTGCTGCTGACGCGCCCACACGTCCGTCCGGGCGAATACCAACGCCCAATACGCTTCGATGACGCCGCGCACCGAATCCTGCACCGCGTCTTTCAATTGAAAATAGGAGCGTTCCGTGTTGAGCCGCGCGATGACCACGGGCGCTAGATTCGCGCGCGGACCCGCGCCCTGCAGCAACGGCTGCGTGTAACTGAGCGTCAGCGCATGTTGATTCTGCGGGTTCAGCGGGAAGACGCCGGGCCGAAAGCGGCCCAGGTCGTCCGTGAAGCCCAGCCGTGCCGTGCCGCCGGCCGCGTTGGTCCGCGTCAGCGCCGTGCCGAGGTTGTAGAAATCCGTGCGGTTACCTCTAATGAGTGAGCCCACCGGATCGAACGGCGTCAGCACGCCAAGCGGCTGCTCGGTGCGCGTGAACGTGTTGGTCGCTTCCAGTGCCGGATCGAAACGCGCCTGCTCCTGATCGATGAAGGTGTTGGAAATCGCCGGGTCGTAAATCGTCTTGCCGCTCGCGACGGCGCTGACGCCGGCCAGCACGCGCACCACATCGGAGTTTTCCAGTGTGATCCGAATCGCATCGTCGAGAGACAGGCGGCGCTCTTGGGCATCCGGCTGTAGATTGGAAACGGTGACCGGCGGCGGCATGTCCGGGATACGCGCCTTGGGGAGCGCGGACAAGTCGCGCACGTCCAAGGAGCGTTGCTCGGGCAGGATGATGGGCGCGCAGCCCAAGAAGCCAACGAGCACGCAGCCGATCAGCAAGCGCAGCCAAGAATGCGGCATATCTTGCTTATCGGCCCGCCTCCTTGCCTAACCCGAATTATTCACCGCAGAGAGCGCGGAGAGCGCAGAGGAAGTCCAACCTTCTACCTCTCTCTCTGCACTCTCCGCGCCCTCTGCGGTGAGTAGTTGCGATTAACCCGTGAGTTCGCCGTCGGCGGCCTGGCAAGAATGCAGAACTTTGAGAGCGTGGGCAAGATCGGGCGTGTCGGCAACGACCGCACCGTCATGCAGGGCGACAATGCGCTGGGAGTGCCGGGCCACATCTTGATCGTGCGTGACCAGGATCACCGTGATGTGCGACTGCTCATTGAGGTCGCGGAAGAGCTGGATGATCTCTTTGCTGGTTTTGGAATCCAGATTGCCGGTCGGCTCATCGCACAAGAGGATGGACGGCTCATTGACGAGCGCGCGGGCGATGGCCACGCGCTGCTGCTGACCGCCCGAAAGCTGGCTGGGATGGTGATCGAGCCGATTTCCCAGGCCGACTTTTTCGAGGACGTGCAGCGCCCGGCGATGGCGCTCGCGTGCGGAGATCTTGGCCCCGTAGAGGAGCGGCATCTCCACGTTTTCCAGGGCTGAAGTGCGCGCCAAGAGGTTGAAGTTTTGGAAGACGAACCCGATTTTCTGGTTGCGGATGCGCGCCCGCTCATCGCTGGACATGGTCGCGACTTCGACGCCGTCCAAGCGATAGCTGCCGCTCGTGGGCCGGTCCAAACAGCCGAGCGTGTTCATCAGCGTGGATTTGCCCGATCCGGACGGACCCATGAGCGCGAGGTATTCGCCGCGGTCGATGTTGAGCGTAGTGCCGGTTAGGGCTTCGACCTTGACCTCACCCAAATCGTAGACTTTGCGGACGTCGCGGAGTTCGATGAGGGGCATGAAAGGAACTACTCGCCTCGCTGGTCAACGTTGCAACACAACGCTCGGACGATGTAGAATAACACGCGTCGATGACTTGACGAATGCGAGTCCTTATGATTAGCGCCGATATTCCGACCACGATCGATCCGGAAGCCTCTGCCCTCGCAGTCCGGCTGGGCTTGCAGCCGGCGTTGAGCGAAATGGTGGATCATGTCAAACGAAACGTTCCAGGCCTGATGAGCGTCACGGTCGAATTTGCCCCTGCCTACGATACCGGCGAAGACGGCATACTGATTCTCGGCTTACGTAATGCGGTTGACCCTTCCAACGAGGATTGTTGGGAACAATACAGGGACTGGAACATCGCACGCTTTTCACCGGACGTGTGGCGCCATATCAATCTGATACTCATTTCCCATAACCATAATGGCGGGTAGACGCTTTTTGGACGTGGCCCACGCGCTGCTCGCGGGTCAGTCCGAGTACTATTGGCGCTCTGCCGTAGTGGATGCGTATTACGCCCTGTTTCTGGAATGCCGCGATGCCTTGTTGTCCTGGGGACAGACTCCCACCAAAGGACAAAACGTGCATGCGTGGGCGCGACTCAAATTCGCCTACTCCTCATCGACCGATCTCAAAAACATTGCCTTTGTCTTGGATAAGCTCGTCCGCCTTCGGAACAACGCGAGTTATGATCTTTCCGCTACGGTAATGTTCTCCGCTCCCGCGACGGCTCAGGACGCGATCGACACCGCGGAACAAGCGCTTGCCGTCTTGGATCAAATCCAGGCCGATTCGGCGCGGGAGAAAGCTGCAATCGCATCGTTACCACCTTGAGAAGTGAATTAATTCAGAGTAGCTTGAGATGGTGAATTCGCGAAGGGAAGCCTAGCCCACAATGCGGAGCCAGTCCGATGCCGCCAACCCTCGAAGAGCTTGGAATCGACCGTCTTAACGCGGACGACCGCCTGGCCTTGGCCGAGGCGATCTGGGACAACGTCGCACGAGAGATCGAACAATCTTCGCCTACGGAGGCTCAGCGTCAAGAATTGCAACGGCGCTTGGCGGACAGCGTTGCCCGCGCCAATGCGGTGACGCCGTGGGAGGTTGTCCGGGCGCGGGCCATGGCGAGGACACGCCCGTGTCTATTCTCGTCGTGCTGATCGACTAGTGCGCTTATCACGAGGCTTGCCATGAGTATCGTGCTTGAACTGCCGCCGGAGTTGGCCAAGCAATTGGCCGCGGAAGCCGGCCATCAAAAACTCGAATTGGCGGACTACATCGTCCAATTCCTTTCGGCGCGCCATGTCCCGTCGCCACGGTTGCGTAACGGCTCGGAGCTGATTGCCTACTGGCAACAGCAAGGCTTGATCGGCACGCGCTCGGACATTGCTGATCCCTCCGAACACGCGCGGCAACTGCGCCGGCAAGCAGAACGTCGCAATCACGGCTAACGCATGGAACTGCTCGATACCGCGGCTTGCACACTTGGACTTTCGGGATCATTGTGTACTTTCAACAGCAAGCACTATCATCCGGTACCCGGGCTGCAAATCCGCGAGCCGTAAACGCGGTGACGGCCGTGCCAACCGAATTAATACTCCCTTTCATGGTCGTTCTTGCGAGGGCCTCCGATGGCAACGGCAATGACACGCCGCGAGTGGTTGGGGCTGACAGGCGCGGGCGTGGCCGGCGCGGCGGTCGCGCCTGCTGCGTCGGCGGACGCACCGGC
>JAKEHV010000186.1 GCA_022614915.1 Gemmataceae bacterium
CCGAGCGGTGCGCCACCATCTGGTAGCCTTCGTGCATTTCCATTTGCGACAGGCCGACGCCGCAGCGGGCGCACCAGGGCATGGCGTCGTAACCGCGGTAGACCAGGCCGCGCTCGTGGCACTTTTTGAGGAACGCCCAGATCGTGTAGTTGTTCTCCTCCGACATGGTGAAATACGATTTGCGCTGGTCCGGCGGCTTGGCCCAATCGGCGTCGCCGCGGTCCCAGTCCATCCACATGCCCAGGCGAATGGATTGCTCCGACTGGATGCGTGCGAACTTGTTGACGCGCTCCTTGCACAGGTTGACGAACTTGTCGATGCTTTCAAAAGGCTTGCCCGGGACCAGATTCTCGATGTCGCGCTTCGATTTGAGCTTCAGCTCTTTCTCGACTTCCACCTCGACCCAGAGGCCCTGGCAGTCGAAGCCGTTCTGGTAGCGCAGCTCGTGGCCGGTCATGGCGAAGTAGCGCTGGTAGGCGTCCTTGTAGGTGCGGCCCCAGGCGTGGTGCACGCCCATCGGGTTGTTCGCGGTGATCGGCCCGTCGAGAAAGGACCACTTGGGCTTGCCGCGGTTCTGGGCGCGGAGCTTTTCGAAGGCTTGCGTCTGGTCCCAGAATGAGAGGATCGCTTGTTCCAGAGCCGGGAAATCGACTTGCGTTTCGACCTTGGCAAAAGGCATGGACAATCACCTCTTGGCGGGCGTCAAAAGAGGGATTTTATCAGATTGGCTGCACTGTCGCAGGATCATTCAGCCCCATGCACGCGATCAAAACTCGGCAAGGTTGCGGCGCCGTCGTTCCTGGTCAATGATGGACTGGCATAGTGTTACACAATCAGGACAAATGGCAACATTGTCCGGGGCCTCGACCAACGGGCCGACGTGCGGCGGTCTCTTGCGACAAAACGAGCAACTGAGCATGCGGGTTGTCATGACTGCACGGAGCCGGTCGGCGGAGTTGTCAACAGCTACAGCCTCTTGGTCCGGCGCTGCCCTCGCCTGCCTTTGCTCCCATTCTTGCGGCTATCGGTTTCTACTTCATGCCAGAAGCGTTCGTGCGGAATGCCGCCCGATTCCTCAATCTGTCGGCGCGACTTCTCGAGCAGCGCCTGGAATTTAGGTGAATGCGCCAAGATCAGTCTTTCCAATTCGTCCTCGTCGGTGACAGCCACCAGCGCCGCGACGGCCTTACCGTTCCGGGTTACAATGACTGGCCCTTTTTGTCAATCCCCATTGCCCGCGGGCGTTGCACCAACCCGACGCGTAAGCGAGGGCCTCGACGTCGGCAGCGCGGATCCCAAGCAAGAGCCAGACGCCATCCGCTGACCAGGTGTAGATTGATTTTTCTCCCGCGGCGCCCGCCTTTCGGTGTTCAAGCCGCTTGCCGCTCGGAACTTCAAAGCGAAGAAAGCCGACTTCTTCTGCCGACGCCCACAGCTCGTTGTCGCCGCGTGTGAATGCCAGCCGTGTGATGGCGAGCGGCAGCGAAGCGCGGAAAAGCTCCTTGTTGGCAGCAAGGTCAAAGAGACAGACGTTACCGTCCACGCGATATGCCAAGAGTTTCCCGTCTGCGGAGAGAGCAAATGCTTCGCGGGCATCGTCCCACTTGCGCTGGGGCTTGCCGGTAGCGGCATCCCAAAACGTGAGCGGGCTTTCGGAGTCGCTGCTCGCCAACGTCTTGCCGTCCGCGCTGAATGCCAAATGGACGCCGTGGCTGCCGCTAAGCCGGAAGCGCGACGTGCCCAGCCGAGCCGCCACACCCGCCGGCAGCGGATCGCCGAAGGCATCCGTCGTGGATGGCTTCGTGTTCAGCATCGCAAACAAGGAAGTCGGCACGCCGGCTTTGTCGCGGGCCTCCAAGCGCGCCAACGCATCGATGGCCTCCTGGGTCAAACGCGCCGCCGGCGCTCCCGCTGCGAGCTTTCGCAAGACGGCGCGTGCTTCGTCTGTCGCGACTCCCTCGAGAAGCTCGACGGCGCGGACTTCGCGGCGACCGGCGGGATGGGTGATTGGACCCATCATTTTCTTCAAGATGTGCTCGATGCGTCGCCGCGCTTCCAAAGGTGGATTGCCTGCGGCTGTTTGCTCGAGCGCTGCTTTGGCCAGACCCCCGAGCTTGTCCAGCTCGCGCGCCGCTTTTTCGCGCACTTCGAACCGGTCGCTCCCCAGATCGGCAATCCACTGTTGCAACTCTTTCGGGTCCGCGGCCTGCGCCGGCTTCAATCGCTGTCCTAGAAAGGCCACCGCTTCGTCCGGCTGCCGCGCCAGCGCCCAAAACGCTCGGTAGGCGCGCTCGGCATCGTCGTCAGCAAGAAGCTGCCAGTTTTTGTCGACGGCCGAATCCGGTCGCGTAGTGGGTTGTCCACAAGCGACGCCGCTCAAGAGAAGACAAAGTAGAGGGGAACCCCATTCGTACCCGATGCGCGGCATGGGGACACTCCGTGGGCCGACCTTCGATTGTAACCGGGCTATGAACGCCGCGACAAGCGTCGGAGTTGGCTAGTGTGGGCCATCAAGAAGTGCGAACGGGCGCGGCGTCTGGAAAGACGACGCGCCCATTTCGTAGGACCAATTCACTCAATCACTATTTCGCCCGCTTCAAGACGAAATAGTGCTGCTTGCCGCCTTCCTTGGTCTTGAACTCCTTGGGCGCATCCGCGTCCGAGTGGGCATAGCAGATCTTGAGTTCGTCGCCCTTGAGTTCAATGATGCCGTTCGAGACCGCGCCGGGGCCGAATGGGCTTTCGGTCATCGTCAGCTTGACCGTGGCCGGCGTCTTCTTCGCGTCCAGCTCCATCTTCATCACGAAGGTCTCCTTGCCCTTGAGCGTGATGGTGTCCTTGGTGATGGTGATGACGTCGTCCTTGAAGTTCGCGATGTCCACTTTGGCGCCGTCCTTTTCGCCGGAGACGTACTTCCATTTACCGACCAGTTTTTCCGGATCGAGTTTCCCTTCTTTCTTGTCTTGGCCCACCCCATAAGGGGACACTGCGAAGACCAGCGCGCACGCACAGAGCCCAAACATCGTTCGCATTGACAACTCCTTTCAATAGATGAGAGGTCCAAGTGAAAAGCAACGGGTTACTGCGAACCGCAATGACCTGTGATTCCCGTAAAGAAACAGTATATGGACCCGCCGCCGGCAATCGCCAGTTTTTTGCCCCATTGAAGTCAGCCCACGCACGTGCGACAATCCAATATTTCTTGGATTGCCAACTCAAGGAGTCGAATCCGTGCTGCTTCCATCATCGCGTTTCTTCCTCCCCGCATTTGCTTGTATTCTCACTCTGGTCCTGTCGGCATCGTGCACTCGCGGCGGCTCCCAAGGGCAAGAGACGAGGCCACCCAAGGTCATCGAGCTCTGGCCCGCCGGCGCGCCCGGCGAAAAGGGCGACATCGGTGACGAGCGCGATATGACCAAGCCGAAGGACAACCTGGTCGCAGGCAAGCCGGTCATCCGGCTGGGCAACGTGTCAAAGCCGACGATCAGCATCTATCGCCCGCCGGCCGATAAGGACACGGGCGCAGCGGTGCTCGTCTGCCCCGGCGGCGGCTACAACATTCTCGCGTGGGACCTGGAAGGCACGGAAGTTTGCGAATGGCTGAATTCGATCGGCGTGACCGGCATTCTGCTCAAGTATCGCGTGCCGCGCCGCGCCGGTTTGGAGAAGCACGCAGCGCCTTTGCAAGACGCACAACGCGCTCTCGGCATCGTGCGGCAGCGCGCTAAAGAGTTCGGCGTTGATCCCGCGCGCATTGGCGTTCTGGGTTTCTCGGCGGGCGGCCATCTCGCGGCGGCTCTTTGCACGAATAACGCCAAGCGCACGTATCCGGTTTCCGACGACGCCGACAAGACGAGTTGCCGGCCGGACTTCGCGCTATTGATCTATCCCGGCTATCTCACAATCAAAGAACAAGACGACAAGATCGCGCCGGAACTGTCGCTCACTAAAGAGACGCCGCCCACTTTTCTCGTCATGACGCAGGACGACGCGGTCCGCGTCGAGAACGCCTTGCTCTACACGCTCGCCTTGAAGCGTGCCGGCGTGCCGGCGGAACTGCACGTCTATCCCAGCGGCGGGCACGGTTACGGATTGCGCCGCACCGACAACCCCGTCACCGCCTGGCCCGACCGCGCCGCCGACTGGATGCGCAGCCGCGGCTGGCTGAAGAAGTAGCGGAGGAAATCATCATTGGATTGTGGTACAGTAGCGATTGTGGATAATGGAATCGAACAACTCGCTGGCAGACCGTTTCCCTGGTTTTGCCCCAAGTGTCGCAAGAAAGAAGTGCGACTGGCGACGATCTCCTATCAAACGGAGCGGCTCTTCGAGGGCCGGCTCATTACCGTGGATATCCCGAATCTCGTAGTTCCGAAATGCTCCAATTGTGGCGAGTTAGTCTTCAATTACGCCGCCGACGAACAGATTCTTGACGCTGTGAGAGCCCAAGCAGCTTCTCCACAACCAGCATCCTAACCGACGCGCTCTGATTCGAAGTCATACCGAAATCACGTGTAGCGAGGCAGCAGATGCCAGTACGAACAACTTGGCAATTCGTCTTGGTCGCAATCGCGTTCTGGCCAAGTTCGCACCAAGCATTTGGACAGGAAAAACCCGATGCCAAGCCGACGGCGCCAAAGCTAGGAGCTCCCTACGACACCGCGCACGCCAAGCCGCTGGAGCCAAAAGAGGAAGTCGTCAACCAGGCGAACGATCACTCGCAATTTCGCGTGGAGTTCAACGGCATCAAAGACGACCGAGTGCCCGCTTATCTCTACGTGCCCAAACGCAAGCCGGACGCCAAGGAGGCGCCGTTTCCCGCCATCCTCTTGCAATACGGTACGGGCGGCAACAAGAAGACCAACTACATCGTAGAAACCGGCAAGCTCTTCGTCGCCCGCGGCTATGTTGTCTTGACGATCGATTCCCCCAATCAGGGTGAGCGCCGGAACAAGGATAAAAAATCGGCCGGTGTCTTGGGCCTGGCCGGCCCGGAACAAATGATGCACTACTGCGGCGATTACAGCCGAGCGGTGGACTTTTTGGCCTCCCGCCCGGAGGTGGACAAAGAGCGTTTGGGCTACGTCGGCATTAGCTGGGGCGCGATCACCGGCATCACTTTTGTTGCCTATGATCATCGCATCAAGGCGATGGGCTCGATGGTCGGCGGCGGCAACTTCCTCGGACTGTGGTCCGACGAAGCGGCCGCAAAGGCTGCTCGCGAAGGCTCACAATCGAGCGATCCCGTATGTCACGTCGCGCGCATCGCGCCGCGACCGCTTTTGTTCATCAACGTCACCAAAGATCAGTTGATCGCGAAGCCCTGGGCCGAGTCGCTGCACAAATACGCCGGCGCGGGCTCAAAAGTGGTCTGGCTCGAAACCGACCACTACTTCCGCGGCCTGGACCGCAGCATGGTGTGCGGTTCGGTCATCGATTTCATGGATAAGGCACTCGAGCGCAAGAAAAGCGAACCTTGACAGATGCCTGCACGACGAGGAAATCCATGAATCCAACCGATGAAATGGAATACAGTCCATGGACGGAAGAAGAAATGAACTTGCTGGCCTTGGAAACCGTAAATCTGGTGAGCGGTGATGGACTTGACGACGAAGCCGCCACTGGAGATTGTCTAATGAAGTTACCGATGCCCAATGTCGGCTTGAGATTCATGTCAGCACTCCTTGCGGGCGTGGCACTGGCATGTCTTCTAAGTCCGGCAGTATATGCCGGTCCCGGCGAAGCCGAGGCGCTTCGCAACTGGCCCCAATGGCGCGGCCCGCTCGGCACCGGCGTCGCCCCCAACGCCAATCCGCCCGTCGAATGGAGCGAGACCAAGAACATCCGCTGGAAGACGGCGCTGCCGGGCAAGGGGCATGCCTCGCCGGTCGTCTGGGGCGAGCGCATTTTCCTCCTCACCGCAATCCCATACGGCGACGTCGTGAAACCGCGGATTCCCAATCGGCCGGGGGCCCATGACAATCTGGCCCTGACCAAGCAACACGAATATGTGGCCCTCGCCGTCAATCGCAAGACCGGCAAGATTCTCTGGCAAGAAACGCTGAGCAAAGGGCTGCCGCACGAAGCGGGCCATGTCAGCGCCAGCCTGGCGTCCGCGTCCCCCGTCACGGACGGCGAGCGCGTGTACGCGTTTTTCGGCTCGCGCGGCCTCTATTGCCTGGACACCAACGGCAAGCCGATCTGGAAGAAAGACCTCGGCGAGATGCACTCCAAGCACGGGCACGGCGAAGGCAGCTCGCCGGCGCTTCACGGCGAAACCCTCCTCGTCAACTGGGACCACGAAGAGCAATCGTTTCTTTTGGCCCTCGACAAGCGCACCGGCAAACAGCTTTGGCGAGTGGCCCGCACGGAGGACACCTCATGGAGCACGCCCATCGTGGTCGAGCACGGCGGCAAGGCACAAGTCATCGTCCCCGGCACCAATCGCCTGCGCGGCTACGATTTGGCAACGGGCGCGGTCATATGGGAGTGCGGCGGATTGTCGTCCAACGTGGTCGCGTCGCCGGTGGCGGCGAACGGGATCGTCTTCTCCGGCAGCAGTTACGAAACGCAGGGACTGTTGGCCATTCGCTTGGACGGCGCGAAAGGCGACATAACCGGCACGAAAAATGTCCTGTGGTACCGTCGCCGCGGCACGCCCTACGTGCCATCGCCGCTCTTGTATGACAATTCCCTTTACATCCTGCACCACTACCAGGGCATCGTCTCACGCCTGGACACGAAGACCGGTGACAACCAGGGCGGGCCTTATCGCATGGACGCTATCGACAGCGTTTATTCCTCTCCGGTCGGCGCCGCGGGAAGAATATACATCACTAGTCGCGACGGCGTCACCCAGGTGATGAGCCATGGCGAACAGGCGGGAAAGATGCTGGCCGAGAACCGGCTGGACGACGTCTTTAGCGCTTCGGCGGCTCTGGTCGGCCGGGAACTGTTTGTGCGCGGGGAGCGCTGGCTTTACTGCATCGCGGAGGAATAAGAGCCACTTTTTTCATTGGCTGGTTGACGGATCGGTCGAATAAGATTTCCCCATGACCCGTAATCTTGACGAGCGCCAGGCGCTCTACTCCGTCGGCCACTCGAATCATCCGCTTGAGGTGTTTTTGGCTCTATTGCGCGCGGCGGGCATCCAGGTCGTCGCCGACGTGCGCTCTTCACCTTATTCCAAGTACGTGCCGCAATTCAATCGCGAAGCGCTAGCGGCTGCCATTGCGGAGGCAGGTTTGCAGTATCAATTTTTGGGACGCGAGTTGGGCGGCCGGCCCGATGACCCCGATTGCTACGATGCGGAAGGATACGTGCTCTATCAGCAAGTCGCAGAGTCGCCGCTTTTCGTAAGAGCCATCGAGCGGCTTGATGCTCTGCGGCAGGACGAGCGCGTCGCGCTTATGTGCAGCGAAGAAAACCCGGGCGTGTGCCATCGCCATTTGCTCATCGGCCGCTATCTCGCGGGGCGCGGCATTCCGCTGTTGCACATTCGCAGCGACGGCCGGTTGCAAGCCGACGAGGAAATCCAGAAGACGGGCGGCAAAAACGTTGAGGTCTACCAGCCGTCGCTGTTCGAGGCGCCTGCCGAGGTGGCCTGGCGGTCACTGCGGCCGATCTTGCGGAAAAACAAAGACGAGGCGGAGGAAGAGTTGGAGTAGCAATCATGCCACGGCGCGAGATTCTCTGTCTGGCCAATTCGCGCAAGCGCGGCGGCCGTTGCGTTGCGGGCCTGGCGCTCGACGACGGCCGCTGGCTCAGGGCGGTCAGCGCCGCGGACGACGGCACGCTCTTCCCCGCGGATTATCGCTACGAGAACGGTACCGAGCCATCGCCTTTGGAAGTCGTCTCCATCGGCTTCGTCGGTCCCGAGCCGTCGTCGCATCAACCGGAAAACTGGGTGATCGACAAGACACGTTGGCTACGCGTGAATCGTCCGGTGGACGAGTCGCTCGTCCGCCTTTTGCAAGCGCACGTCGAAACCGGGCCGGATCTGTTGCGCGGCCGCACCGACCGCGTGCCGTGGGAATCGTTTCAAGAACAAACCGCGGACAAATCGCTGACGCTGGTGACACCGGAAACCGTCGAGCTTTACCGTAAAGCGAACCTCAAAGGAAAATACCTCGCGCGCGGCCGGTTCACGCTGGCTTCAAATGTCAGCTACGATCTAGGTTTGACCGATCCGGTGTGGGAGCCGATTGTCGTTGGGCAAGAAGGCAGAATCGTCCTGCGCCGCGCGCAAAGGAAGATCTTGCTGCTTCTCAGCGTGAGCGAGCCGTTCGAAGGAAACTGCTTCAAGCTGATTGCCACCC
Source organism: Gemmataceae bacterium (assembly GCA_022614915.1). GTDB lineage: Bacteria > Planctomycetota > Planctomycetia > Gemmatales > Gemmataceae > JAKEFD01. Next base: position 8,319 of record JAKEHV010000186.1, read on the forward strand.
TATTGCTGTTGCCGCCAGAATGGGCGGAGTTCTTCTGATGCCCGAACTTCCCGACATCGTCGTTTACCTCGAGTGTTTGCAAAAACGCATCCAGGGCAAACGCCTGGAAAAAGTCCGGCTTTTGAATCCGTTCCTGTTGCGCAGCGTCGAGCCGCCCTTGCGCGCTGTGGAAGGCAAAACCGTCGTTGGCCTCCGGCGCTTGGGCAAACGCATCGTGTTCGGGTTCGAAGGCGACTTGTTTCTCGTGCTGCATCTCATGATCGCGGGCCGGCTGCACTGGAAGCCGCGCGGGGCCAAGCCGCCTGGAAAAATCGGCCTGTCCGCCTTCGACTTCGAAAGCGGCACGCTCACCCTGACCGAAGCCGGCAGCAAGCGCCGCGCATCTCTGTACGTGGTTCGCGGCGAGGACGGCCTGGCCGAGCATTGCCGCGGCGGCCTGGAAGTGCTCGAGGCGGACGAAGCCCAGTTTCGCGCCGCCTTAGTCTGCGAGAATCACACCCTCAAGCGCAGCCTCACCGATCCGCGTCTCTTCAGCGGCATCGGCAACGCCTACTCCGACGAAATCCTGCACCGCGCCAAGATCTCGCCCCTCGTCCTTACGCAAAAACTCTCCGCGGCGGAAACTGGCCGTCTCTTCGAAGCAACCAAGGCCACGCTGCTCGATTGGACCGAGCGCTTGCGCAAGGAAGCCGGCGACAGCTTTCCGGAGAAAGTCACTGCCTTCCGCGCGGGCATGGCGGTGCATGGTCGCTTCGGCAAACCCTGCCCTGTCTGTCAAACCGCCGTGCAGCGCATCGTCTACGCCGACAACGAAACCAACTACTGCCCGCGCTGTCAGACCGGCGGCAAAGTGCTCGCCGACCGCTCGTTGTCGCGGTTGCTCAAGGACGATTGGCCAAGGTCGATCGAGGAACTGGAGGAGCAAGACCGTGTCGGGTTTGGCGACGGCAAGGTGAGGTAAGTCCTAGAGTGCGGTGGGCAAAGTCGAACTCTGAGGAGCCTATGTAGCCGCCTTTAGTCCCACTGGGCCGCATCCTCCCCGTCCAGCCGCAATGTCAGGCATTTGGCGCTGCCGCCGGCTTTGAGGAATTCGTCCAATTCCAGCGCAGTGCACTCATAGCCCCGAACTTGAAGGTCGCGCAGCAACCGATCGCAGCCGGTATTCAGGATCACTTTCTTGCCAACGACAACCGCGTTGCAGGCGAAGCGCACGGCTTCAGCTTCCTCCACTGCGATCAGGCGCGGGATATGCGATTGGAGCACTTTGCGGCCATAGCCGTCGAAGGCCTTGGGAAAGTAGATCGCTTCGCCCGGCGCGAGGGGACAAAAGCACGTATCGAGATGGTAGTAGCGCGGATCGACAAGCTCCATGGGCAAGACGATGCGCTGGATAGCCTGGCCGAGGCGCAGGTGGCTTAGTGCATCGCTGCGGATGCGGTAGCCGGCGAATAGGATCGGCCCGCAGAAGAGCGCGTCGCCGGCGCCTTCAAAGTAATGGTCCTCGGGCAGGTGCTCGACGGTGTAGCCATGAGCGGCGAACCAAGCGTCGAAGTGCGGCGACTCGCCGGCCCGGACGGCATGGCGAAAGCGCGAGCTGAAGAAGCGCTGGCCGAAGACCAGTCCCGCGTTGGCGGTGAACACGAGGTCGGGCAATCCCGGCCGCGGCGTCAAGAGCTCCACCTGCACACCCAGCTCCACCAGGGTTTCGTAAACGCCGTGCCATTGGTGATGCGCCCGCTGCGGCGCGCTGCCGCGCGACCGGCTCATCCACGGATTGATCTCGTACTCGATGCCGTAGTGGTCGGGGGGGCACATCAAGATGCGGGGC
>JAKEHV010000187.1 GCA_022614915.1 Gemmataceae bacterium
ATCCGATCCCGAAACTTAGCTGTTTTGAGCGGTGTCTCGAGCACTTCGTTGATTTCCTTCACCGTCTGATTGGTTTTCTTGAAGGTCTGTGCCTGACTCAAAACTGCCGACCAAGTAAAGACAAGACAAAAAACTGCGCCGATTGCCGCATTACACTTCATGTTGGCCTCCGTAGAAATGTCCAACTCTTCGTTGGTTTGATTCTACAGCACCGCGCTCTCAACCGCGAGGCTCGAATTGAATTCATCTGAGGGCCGCTTGCGATAGCGATCGTCACTAATCCATCGACGTGCTTGCCGGCGCTCCAACGATCTGCGTTACGCTTTCGTGGTCAAACCAAATCGGCACGCCACCCGGTGCAAGGAAGACAGCAACGCCGTCGCGCACGACCATTGCGCCGGGGTGATCCACTTCGAAGCGCTTGCCGCCATGTAGCTCGACCGTGAACACGCGAAATGGCGTCTGCGTTCGCAAGCCTTGCAAAGCTTGGTCGAAATCCTCTGCGGTCATATTGGTTCCCATGAATCTCTGCAACTCTCGCCAGATTATCCGAATCCAGGTCGTTTCTCAATAACGCTCATCGCTCCGTCAACAAATACACTGCGAACGACGCCAACCAGTGCTCGCCCGCGTAGTCGCCGCTGGCCACGTGGCGTAGGGCGGTTTCGGCGTGGCGAGCGGCGGACTCCTCCAGGACTTTGCGCGCGGCGTCGTCCTTCGGCAGATTTCGCGCGATGCCGCGCATGCACCAGGCCCGGCTGAGGTTCAGGCCGTCGAGGTGCACGATCTGCGGGTCGCTGCGGTCGGTGACTGTCGCAGGGAACAGCAAACGTTTCGGCTCGCCTTTCGCGATATTCGGCAAGAAGCGTTCGAACCACTTTGGGTATTCGTCCGCCGGCAAAACCCGGCGCATGAGGTCCGCTTCCATCAGGCTCGGCGAAAAGAAGTCCGCGCCGTCCGGTTCCCAAGCCGCGGGAATGTTCTCGTCTTTGGCGAAGTACGTCCGGCTGCGCTCTTCCACGAGTTTCAGCAGCTTCTTGTCGTTCATGGTTCGCGCGTAGTCGTGCGCGAACGCCAACCCGAATGCCGTGCTCGAATGCACGCCGCTGCGGATCGGATAGGTCTGCTTGGGGAAGTAACTGACATAGCGCGCCGCGATCGTATCCGCGAGAGGTTTCACGTTTTTTGACCACTCTTTGCCGTCCGCGTCGTCCCAGCCGTGCAGTTCCTCGGCCAGCTTCAAGAGCCAGGCCCAGCCGTAGGGTCGCTCGAAGGATTGCGTGTTCGGCCGGGCGAAGTAGTCGGCCTCAACTTGCAGGTTTTTGGCCGTCAAGTTCTTGGCCAGGGCGGCGCGGATTTCTTGCCTTTCAGGCAGATCAAGATACAAGCGCAATAACCGGACCAGCATCCAGTGTCCGTGCACCGACGAATGCCAATCGAAACAGCCGTAGAAAGCGGGATGCACGGCGCGCGGCGACAGCACGTCCTTGTCGCTGTTCAACACGTCGGCCGGCTTATTCGGATACTCCTTGTGGATTCCCTTAAGGGCGAGCCGGGCGAATAGCGATGCTTGCTCTTGGTTCATTTGGAAAACGTCCCCCTTGCCGGAACTTTGCGACGACGAAATGGAAGCGGCCACGTTCAGTTGCGCTTTCCGGACTGAAAAACAATCGTCGCCTGAGAATACCAGATGCAGCGTCTTGCCGTCCGCGCTCATCCATTTGGTCGGAAAGCTGCTGGTTTCTCCGGGCCCCACGTCCCATTGTCCGGTGTAAAACACGGTCGTCCACGGGCCCCACGGCTCGGGCGCATCGTAGATGCCGAAGCCGCCTTTGAAACGGGCATCGCCTTCGGGCAGAGTCTGGCACCAGAGGTAGCGCTTCAGGCCGGCGATATAACTGATCCCAGAACGGTAACATTTACCGGGAATCGCAAAAACCGCTCCGCGCTGATTCAATTCCTTTGTCCAAACTGGTATTCCATTTTGGTCCAGTTTTTCAAAGAACTCGTAGGCTTCACGGTTCTTGATTTGCTGCTTGTGAACACGAGCCAAGATCATGCGATCTGCCGGAACATAAGCGCTGTCGGCGTCGTGCGAGTAGATGTAAACATAGTCGTCGCGAGCGCCGGCGTAGTTCTTGCCGTAGTTGAGAAACGTGGGACAGCCGAAGCTGCGCGTGAATTTCCAATCGGCGAACGTCCATGTTTGTGCCCGATCGGTGGACCAGCCAAGCTGCGCGGTACCGACATTGCGGACAAGGCAATAGAGCACGCCGTCGACCATGAGCATGCCGCTGGCTTTTTTGCCCTTGGCGCCGAAGCGCTTGTCTTCCGTTTCCGGCGCGCGAATATTGATTCCCTTGAAGTTCGGAGGATTGCCTGCGATCTTGGCAAACCCTAATCCGAGCTTGTAGGGCGTCCTGGGATCGAAGCCAAAGCCGTCGCCGTAGGCGGTATAGAGGTCTCCGTCATCGCCCCAGGTCATGGCCCAATTGTCGCAGTCCTTGGCGAATCGAATGATCGACTCC
>JAKEHV010000188.1 GCA_022614915.1 Gemmataceae bacterium
AGGTGTTTGGGTCGCTCAACCAAAATAGCGATTGTAGCGAATTTGCGGTTTTACACAATAGGAGCGACTTTCCCGTCCATACACTGTACGGATGAGAACAGCCTTTGGTTTCGCCGTTTACGTTTCGCGCTCGGATATCCCGCGCGAACGCGAAACGATGAATCGTGGAGTTTATCGTGGCTTCAACACGGAAGAAGAAAAACCTGGTGATCGTCGAGTCGCCCGCCAAGGCGCGGACGATCAACAAATACCTGGGCGCCGACTACGAGGTCGTGGCCAGCAAAGGGCACGTGCGCGATCTGCCCAAAAGCCGCTTCGGCATCGACATCGAGGAAGGCTGGGTGCCGACCTATCGCCCATTGAAAGACCGCAAGGACGTGCTCACCCAGCTCAAAAAACACGCCGACGGGGCCAAAACCGTCTACCTCGCGCCTGACCCCGACCGCGAAGGTGAAGCCATCGCCTGGCACCTCAAGGAATCGCTGAAGCTCAAAGACGAGAAAACGCGCCGCGTCACCTTCAACGAAATCACCAAAAACGCGGTCAAGAAGGCCTTCGACAGCGCCGGCGCCATCAACATGGAACTGGTCGCCGCCCAGGAGGCGCGCCGCTTTCTGGACCGCGTCGTCGGCTACAAGCTCAGCCCGCTCTTAAGCCAACAACTCGCCCAGCACTTAAGCGCCGGCCGCGTTCAGTCCGTCGCCGTCCGGCTGATCGTCGAACGGGAACGGGAAATCCAGAATTTCAAGCCCGAGGAGTATTGGAAAATCTCCGCGGTCTTAAGGCAATCGGCCTTTGTCGCGGGCCAAGCGCCGGCCGCCAAAACCAAGGCGCAAAAGAAAAAGAAGTCCCAACCGGGTGTGGCCGGGGCGGAGTCTTCGAAGCCCCCGGGCGAGGAAACGCCCAAGGACGAGCCGCCGGCGCTGCCCGAAGGCGCCTTCGTCGCTGAACTGGTCGAATGGGACGGCCAGAAATTCGCAGCCAATAGTCAGGAACAAGTGACGCCGATTGTCCGCGCACTGGATGGCGCAGACTACGTCGTCGCCAAGATCGAGCACAAGGACCGGCAAGAAAAAGCGCCGCCGCCCTTCACCACCAGCACGCTCCAGCAACAAGCTGCGCTGCGGCTGCATTTTTCCGCCAAAAAGACCATGATGCTCGCTCAGCGCCTCTATGAAGGCGTCGACCTGGGCAGCGAAGGGGCCGTGGCCCTCATCACCTACATGCGCACCGACAGCACGCGCATCGCCGAGGAAGCCGTCAAGTCGTGCCGCGACCTCATCAAGACGAAGCACGGCGACAAATACCTGCCCGATAAGCCCAACCGCTATTCCGAGTCGGCCGATGCGCAAGGGGCCCACGAGGCGATTCGCCCCACGGACGTGGATTACACGCCGGAACGCGTGGCGAAACTAGGCCTGCCGCACGATCTCTTGCGGCTGTACACGTTGATCTATCAGCGCTTCGTCGGCTGCCAGATGACGCCGGCGGTGTTCGCGATCACAACGATTGACGTCAAGGCGGCCAAGGGCACGTTTCGCTCCAGCGGCCGGACCATGAAGTTCGACGGTTTCCGCAAGGTGTACACGCCGGCGGGCAAGAAGGAAGACACGCTGTTGCCCGAAGTGATGGAAGCGGAGAAGCTCGATCTATTAAAGCTGGACCCGACGCAACACTTCACCGAGCCGCCGCCGCGCTACAACGAAGCGTCGCTCGTAAAAACGCTGGAGAAGGAAGGCATCGGCCGGCCCAGCACCTACGCCACCATCATCAGCAAGATCCAGGATCGCGGTTACGTCGAGCTCAAGGACCGCCGCTTCTATGCCACCGAGATCGGCATGAAGGTGACCGATTTATTGGTGGAGCATTTTCCGCACATTATGGATTTGAAGTTCACGCGGCACATGGAAAAGGAATTCGACGAGATCGAAGTGGGCAAGATGGCCCGCAACGACGTCTTGCAGGAGTTTTATGAGCCGTTCTCGCAGGATTTGAAGGTCGCCGAGACCAAGATGCTCGCCGACGCGGAGAAATGTCCGGATTGCGGCGCGCCGCTCCAGGAGAAGTACAGCCGCATCGGCAAGTTTTTCGGCTGCTCGCGCTATCCCGATTGCAAATACATCAAGAAGAAGGGGGGCGAAAAGCGCGAGCCGCCCAAGGAGACCGAGCACAAGTGCCCCGAATGCGGCGCGCCCATGCTCGAGCGCATGGGCAAGCGCGGTCCGTTCCTGGGCTGCAGCCGTTACCCCGAGTGCAAGACGACGATGAATTTCGACGCTGAGGGCAAGCCGGTGCTGGCGTCGCGGAAGACGGACCACGTCTGCGAGAAGTGCGGCAAACCGATGGTGCTGCGCGAAGGGCCGCGCGGACCGTTCCTGGCGTGCACCGGCTATCCCAAATGCAAGAACGCCAAGGACGTGGACGCGCAAGGCAACCCCATGCAGCCGATCGAGACCGGCGTCGATTGCGAAAAATGCGGCAGCCCGATGGTGGTCAAGCGCGGACCGCGCGGGCCGTTTTTAGGCTGTAGCGCCTATCCCAAATGCAAAACCGCCAAGCCGATGCCGGAGGATTTGAAGGAGAAGCTGAAAGACAAGCTGCCGCCGCCCCCGAAGAAGAAAGAGCTGCCCAAGGTGGACATCACCGAGACCTGCCCGGAGTGCGGCGCGGCCATGAAGCTCCGCTCCGGCCGCGGCGGCAACTTCTTCCTCGGCTGCTCGAAGTACCCCAAATGCCGCGGCACGCGCGAAGCCTCGCCGGAAATCCTGGAGCAATTGCAGGCGCCGGTTGGATCTTAGGAATTAAGACAATGAAGTGTCCCGCATGCGGCGCGCCGATGCTTGACCGTACGGGTAAGCGCGGTCCGTTCCTTGGCTGCAGCCGTTACCCGGAGTGCAAGACGACGATGAACTTCGACGCCGAGGGCAAACCGGTCCTGGCATCGCGGCCGACGGAATACGTGTGCGACAAGTGCGGCAACCCGATGGTGCTCCGCGAGGGGCCGCGGGGGCAGTTTCTGGCGTGCACAGGTTATCCTAAATGTCGCAACGCGAAGGACGTCGCCGTCCAGGGTAACCTATGAAACCGATTCAGACTGGTCTGGAATGCGAGATTTGCGAAAGCCGGATGGTGGTGAAACTCGGTCCGCGCGGGCCGTTTTTGGGCTGCAGCGCCTATCCTAGGTGCCGTAATACTAAGCTGATGCCGGCAGACTTGAAGGAGAAGTTCAAGGACCAACTGCCGCCGCCCCCGAAGAAGAAAGAGCTGCCCAAGGTGGACATCACCGAGACTTGCCCGGAGTGCGGCGGGGCCATGAAGCTACGCTCCGGCCGCGGCGGCAATTTCTTCCTGGCCTGCTCGAAGTACCCCAAATGCCGAGGCACGCGCGAAGCTTAGCCGGAAATCCTGGAGCAGCTACAGGCGCCGGTTGGGACCTAACTCGAGCCCGACGCGCAAGCGAGGGATGCGCGTCCGCCCTCGCTTACGCGTCGGGTTAGTGCACCACTTGCTACGCCAGAGCGCGCACCAACCCGACGCGTAAGCGAGGGCCGACGGCGACAGCACCAGCTGGAGAATCCCGTGCACGGAGACCCCGTCGGTTACTTCCTCACCTGGGTGACGTACGGCACGTGGCTCCCGGGAGATGCCCGTGGCTAGATCAAATATCAAGCCGGCTGGCAGTTCCCCGATCACGCAGACAGGCAGCTCGTCGGCGCGGATTTACTTCGAGAGGCAGTTTTTCACGGGCAAGCGCAAAGCCGGCCGCGTGCCGGTGGGTAACGCAACGACTGGAAATATCAGAACTGCTGAACGATGCCGTCGGCTCAATGCCGCGATCATCAACCAATGTTTGGCGAAAGGAAGACGACGTTTCCGGCCTGTTGGTTGTTCGCGCTATCCCGAAGCACGATCGCGATGGGTTGGCCGCCTTCAGGCTGTTGCCCCAACGGTGGGACAAAAGAGATCACCAAATCGTTTTGAATCGTCAGGCGGATGACGATCGTAAAACCGGCGTCCTGGGGACCAATCCACTCGCATGGCCAACCGTCTTTGAACCCAGTCGATTCCGCCTCAATCTGAGCCCGCGCGAACCACGCGTCCGCGGACAATCCAGCCGGTAGAACCACGACGTCGGCTCCGACAGCCCGAAGCACGCGCAGTGAAACGCCAAATCGAGCGGCAAGCAATTCCAACGCCAGAGTCAGCCCTTTGTTTTGCAAATGGACGCGCGACGCATTGAGGACGACGGACATCGACTGATCTCCTTCCAGGAGCATGGCGAGCCGAACGCCGTTAGGCGTCGGATGCGTCGCCCGGCGACCCACCCGGCCGCTTACGCGGCTCGGCTCGCCATGTGAAGCGAGTGTACTGGGGAATCCGTTGCGGCGACGATCGGGAGTAGAGCGGGCGTCTAAAGGAGATATGCGTTTATCGAGAAGGAATCGGCAAGAAAGTGGAAAACTTTTCGTGACGGGGCTTTTCAAGGCTGGCTGGGTTCTTGAGCGAATACCTGCTCATACGCCGCTGCCGCCGCCGGCCCCAGCCGCTGGGCCATGCGTCGATAAGCGCTGCGGCGGTATTCCCAGCCCAGTCGCGAGCGTGGCGCCTGCTCCAGCCAATCGAAAAGATGTACGCGGCACAAGTCTTCGAAGTCGGCGCGCGTGAGGGTCACTTCCTCACCGGTTAGCCGATCGCGAATGGGATAGGATTCTCCGTCGTCTTCCAAAGCGCGATCGAGCGAGGCGCGGTCCATGGCGCAATTGAGATACGCCAAACGTTCGGCACGCGCACCGATTCTCTGCGCCAAAGCCGACCGGCTTTCCAGCGGTAGCTTGAAGCCTTGGAATTGCTCTGTGCCGTAGATGGAATGGAACATGCCCGCTCGGCAAAGCTCCGCCGTGCAGCCCGCGCGCTCCATGAACCGATAGACGCCGATGAGGTGCGCAAGATAGGTCTTGCCCGTGTGCGGCACTTGCTCGATGCCCGTTTCGATCAAGAAGTCAGTAAGTTGTTTGAAGCTGTTGTCCATGCGTTCTCCGCTTGGCCGTCAAAGAATCATACCCTGCCAGCGCCGGTTCCTCAATAGTTGCATGCGCATGCCCCACCCAGCAAATGGGAAACGCGTTGCTCATTCGGCGAGCCCGCCCGGCGGCTTACGTCGCTCGGCTCGCCATAATTCCAGTCTGCGTGCGGACAGGAAAGCCCGCGCCACGCTTGGCATAGTGTTTGCAATTGACTGGTACGGCACAACCCGCGCAATCCTCTGCGAAGGAGAAAGTGATGCCGCGTTATAGTCTCGAAACAATCATCCTTGTTCTCATCCTTGTCTGGCTGCTCGGCTGGCTGGTTTTTCCGGTCGCCGGCAGTCTTATCCATCTTTTGCTGGCGTTGATTCTTGTGGTCATCCTGGTGCGCTTGCTCCAGGGCCGTTCGCCGCTTCCCTAGATTCCGGAACTCTCATTCCCCATTGCTTGGAGATACAACATGACCATCGTAGAAATCTTGCTTTTGGTATTGGTCGCAGCGCTTGTCGGCATCATTGGTCAAGCGCTCAGCGGTTATTCCGTCGGAGGCCTGATCGCGTCCATTGTGGTCGGCTTCATCGGCGCACTCTTAGGCGTAACCATCGCGCGGGCCATGAACCTGGGCGAACCGGTCGTCCTGCAGATCGGCGAAGTGACCTTTCCGGTCGTCTGGTCTATCGTCGGAGCAACCGTGCTGATCCTCATCATCGGCCTGTTGCGACGCCCATATCGCCGCATTTAACCGCAGGCTCATGGTCCCCGGTCACTCGGCGTCGTCGATTGTCGGAACGCCGCGACCGGGGATTTTTGTCAACCGGCGCGACCTGCGAGACCTGTCGCATCACGCGGGGTTAATCCCTCCATTCCCATTCTCCATTTCTTTGAGGTCGCAATGATTCCCTGCATTCGCCGCACAACCGTTGCCGGAATTCTCTTGGCGCTGTCCGCGTGGACGTGGGCGCAAGAGCCGGCAAAACTCCCGCAAGCGCCCAAGGGCTTCGACGTTTTGCGCAAGAAGATCGAACACGGCAAACTCGAAACGGTCGAGTACGACTCCAAGACCGTCGGCGAAAAACGCAAACTGGTCGTCTATACTCCGCCGGGATATTCGAAGGACGCCAAGTATCCCGTCTTCTATTTGCTTCACGGCAAAGGAGGCAACGAAACGAGCTGGACTTCCAAGCAAGGGGCGGCGCACGTTATCCTTGACAATCTCTATGCCGACAAGAAGCTCGTGCCGATGCTCGTGGTGATGCCGAATGGGACAGTCGCTGCCGCGGGCAAAGGCAAAGACTTCACCAGCGGCTTCGAAAATGAGCTTTTGAACGACGTGATTCCAACCATCGAGTCGCGCTTTCCGGTCAACGCCGACCGCGAGCACCGGGCGCTGGCGGGATTGTCGATGGGCGGCGGGCAATCCTTGCGCGTCGGACTCAAGCATCTGGACAAGTTTGCCTGGATCGGCGGCTTCTCCTCCGCGATTTTCGGCAAATCCAGTCTCGTCGCCGATCCAGAGGACGCCAACAAGAAGATTCGGCTATTGTGGGTTTCCTGCGGCGAGGAGGACACGTTGTTGAAAGCCAACCAATCGTTCCACGATATGCTCGAGGCCAAGAAGGTGGCCCACATTTGGCACCTTGAGCCCGGGGCGCACACGTTCGCGGTTTGGCGCAACGATCTTTACTTGTTCTCCCAAATGCTTTTTCGGGACAAGAAGTGACTTCACAAGCCCGACGCGCTATGGCGTCGGGCTTGTGTTCATGCGCGAACTCAATTGTCGGAGGAGGCGATTTCGCCGCCGCCGACGGAGCACAGGGCGCGATAACGGTCGATCGCAATGCTCTCGCTCACAAAGCGCACGGAGCCGTCCGCCAATGCGAACTGCAGGCCATTGGTGTGCCGGCTGCGGAACGAATACACGTTGGGCCAATCGCTTGGAGCGTAGGGGGTGCTGTTGACCCGCTTCGAGTTGGGGCCGATGCCGCAGGTGCCGCAGGCATTGTTGCTGTAAGGCCAGGACGTGTGATTATCGAGCGACGGGATGACTTCCCCGATCATGAAGGTGTTGCTGGTGCCGTCGCGGATTTGTTGCAGGGCCAGCTTGCGCAGGTAATCCGCGCGGAAGAACATGCCGTTGGCGTTGAGGATGCCGGAGTGGTCGGCGGTGCCGAGCGGGGAAGCGAATGGGCCGTTGGGCGAGCCCCAGCGCCAGCGCGTTTCGCCGTTGCCCCAGTTGCCGCCGCTTACGCCCTTGTAATTGGTGATGCCGATGCGCAGCCCTTCGAGATTGGCGGCGTTGGTACGCGGCGTGATCGATTCGTCGCTGGGGCACATCAGGGTCGGAATCGACTGCGCCAGCGCCGCCAGCACCGTGGCGTTGGCGTTGAGGTTGGTCGTTTCACTGACATTGGCTTGCTTATAGAGGTTTTCTTGTTCGATATACGGCAGGATGCGCGCTATCCAGCTCCAGCGCGGCGCGCCCGGTCCGCAGCAACTTTGACCTTGCGTCGTGAAGTTGCGCGAACCGTTGTGCGGCAGCGTCTTGAACACGTCGCCGAAATTGTGCACGCCCAACGCGAGTTGTTTGAGGTTATTCTGACATTGCGCCCGGGCCGCCGCTTCCCGCACCTTTTGCACGGCGGGCAGCAGCAAGCCGATCAGGATGGCGATAATCGCAATCACCACCAAGAGTTCAATCAGCGTAAACCCTCTTCTGCCACCACCGTCCATTCGCGCCGCCATGTTCGTCTCCTTTGAGGTATGAATGAAAACAGCCGCTGCCGCAAGGTGCAGCTGCGGCGAAGTCACTTGGGTAAGTCCAGGTCATAGTGTCCGGGCTTGGGATTCTCCACGACATCCAACTGCAAAATGGGCATGTCTGGATCGCTGTATTTCAAAGGGACCAGGGACTTGGGCGTGTCCGACGGCTTATTGGGGTCGACGTCTTCCGTGGCGGCGACGAGGACCACGTATTTGCCCAAGGGAGCGCCGAGTCTCTTGCCGGTATGAAGCTTGTAGGCGCCGTCCGGGCCGATTTCGCCGAAGGGCTCCGAAAGGTCCTTGTTGCCGCGCGCCGTGTCGGGACGGAAGGATACGCTGCCGCGCGTCAGGAGCTTGCCGCCCACCGAAACCTTGCCGGATACGGGCGTAAGGCTGGGGCCGCTAGAGCCGCCGCCGCATCCGGATGCGCTCAGGATGGCTGCCGCGAACATCACGGAGACGAAGAAAGTAAATGCACGAAGCGACGGCATGAGGAATCCCAGCGGAAATCATGAGCGGTTAATGATTGTCTGGATAATACCGCGCGCGGCCCTATCCGCAACAAGAAAAATCGACTTGGCAACGGATTTTGGACTGAATCGGTAGGTGTTTGCAATTTGGCGTCGCGCTCGGCAATCTAGCTGATTTTGTGCGCCCGCGTCTCGTCGATAAGCTGCCGCAGCCATTTCATGTAAGGCGTGCCGCCGGTGCCGCGCGGATCGTCCACCCAGCGATGGATGTAATCTTGGGCCCAGCGCAAATGCACTTCGCGAAATGTCGCCATCGCTTCCAAAACTTCGTTGTAGGCTTCCTTGGCGGCGAGCGGCCGGACCGACGGCATGGCCTCCACCTCGGCGACCAAAGCGCGATGCTCGGCGGGCATGAAGTTGCGCATGTCGGCGAGGTGGTCGGTCAGCTTCGACGGCTTGTGGTCTATCTTCATGAAAGCCACCAACGTCGGCATGATGCTGCTCTGCGCGCCGGTTTCGCCGCGATGGTGAATGGGCACGTCGGGCACGCCTTCGTAGACGACGTGCTCGAAAAAGCGAATATATGGGCGAAACTTTTTGTAGTAGAGGCTCGGATCCATCTTCTCCGGAATGCGCGCGAGCACGGCCACTTGTCGCCACACGGCACGGGAAGTTTCCTTGAGCGCGGAGTTGATGCGCTCTTCGTCTTGCACCGGCAGCGCTTCTTGCACCTTGGCGATTGCCGACAAGATCTCGGCGGCAATGGCTTCGATTTCGACGTGCACCAGGACAAACCAGTGCTCGTCATAAAGATGCACGAAGTTTTGAATGGTGTCGAGATTGCCCAGAGCGATCGGACCCTCCGGGCGAAAGCGTTTCCAGTTGTAAAGCGCATAGCCGTCGTAGCTGAGGATGGGCGGCCGGCCCAGGAGGCGGCAAGCGTGGTACAAGGGAGCGGCGAGCCCCTTGGGCAAGAGCGTGGCCCGCGCCTGCGAAACCTGGTTGACGTAGGCGGACGCGAGAAACCCCAGGCGAACGTAGTAGAGCCGCAACTGGGCCAGGGTTTCGCTGCGCACTTCATCCTCCGGCCAGCGCGGAATGTCGAGTTCGCTCAGGTACGTGCGAAAACTCGGATCCTCAAGCAGGCTGGGTAGATCGCGGCCCAGTTCATCCAGCAAAGCAAGCGGCGAGTCGGGACCGAACGAGGTTAAGGGGTCGGTTTCGGGAAGAAAGCCGCGTTGGGTAAAGACTGGGTTCATAGCGGCTCCTGATAGGCATCCATTCCGTCCCAACCCAACATGTCGGCATCCTCCGCCGCAAGCAAGTCCATTTCTTCGTCAGTCCAAGGGCTGTCGTCGTAATCCATGTTCCAAATCATCGCTTGCAGTTCCATGACAAACTCCACAGCGGACTAATTCGCAGGCTCCACTCTGACCTTCGCGAACTTCAAATTTCGCACGCGCTCGGTGGAAATGCTGAATCCAGTCACTTGGTGCGCGGCATTCGCGGCTGTTTTCAAGGTCAGCAGCGAGAAAAACGCACTGCCCGGTTTGGCGACAAACTCATTCTCCGAAACAGCGTGCAGGACTGCTTCGCCCTTGGGTTGACGCACTACCGCTTTGCCATCGGCGACTTCGATGCGATAGAGCACTCCGAGCTCTTCGCTGTAGTAGGTCCCCGCCAGCGCTGCCAGCTTCTCTGCCGGCAGCTTGATGAACTGCAAGCGTTTGGCCGTCGTCTTCTTTCCGGCGTCGTCCGCTTCCAGGACCATGATGTCGTCCTTCTTCTCGAAGCGAAAACGCTGAAAGTCGAGGAGCGAGATGAATTCATCCTCGCCAATCGGCGTGAGCGGCCGAATCTCGCCGCTCTGATTGACGACGAGCCGCCCGGATTGTTTACGGACTTCCCAGACGTTGAAGCCGGTCTTGTAGTCGCCGACGAATGTTTCGAGTTTTTCGGGCGCGAGAACGACTTCCGCGGGCTCGCGCGGCCGCGCTGTGAGCTTGTCGGCGAGGTAGATGTCGGCGACCTTGTGCGCCATGGGCACGCGCGGAAACTCGGACACGTTGGACAAGAGTATGACGGAAAAACGCTGCTCGGGGAAGCGCATGAGGATGGTCTTGAAACCGCCGTGCGAGCCGGTATGCGACACGGTTTTCAGGCCGCGATGCGCGCCGTGCAAAAGCCCGCCGGCGTACGCGATGTCCTTGCCGCTGGAAAGCTTGCCCTTTATCAGCATGTTGTCGAGCAATTCGCGGCCGCCGACTTTGGCGTCGTAGAAGTTCTGGTCCCAAAGCGCCAGGTCGCCCACCGTGGAGTGCACGTTGGACGCGCCGGGCGGCCCATGCCCCAACCGCCGCAGCGCGAAGGCGTCGGACACCCCCTCACCCCCAACCCCTCTCCCCCCGGGGAACGAGGGGAGTCCAGCTTGATCCCCAACCCCTCTCCCGCCGGGGGGCGAGGGGAGTCCAGCTTGATCCCCAACCCCTCTCCCCCCCGGGGGCGAGGGGAGACGTTTCGCGTAACT
>JAKEHV010000189.1 GCA_022614915.1 Gemmataceae bacterium
CAGGGAGGTCGAACATCGGAAAGAACTCGGGGAGTTTTTCCGCGGGAACTCGGAGGGTGAAGCGTCCGCACATGGTAACCACTAATAGCCCAGATTATTCACCACAGAGACACAGAGGCGCAGAGAAGAGTTGAGTGTGGCGAATTCACCACTCACCACTCTTCTCTGCGTCTCTGTGCCTCTGTGGTGAGTCTCAATTCATTTGGGCGTCAATACAAGATCGACGCCAGCTTGTCGCGATATTCGTCAGCGAGCGGGCTACGGACGCCGACCGCGTGGAACACTTTGACCATGGTTTCCTTGACTTTGCTTTTGGCCAGCTTCGGATCGCGTTGGCCGGCCTGCAGCAATTTCTCCAGCGCTTCGGAGTACTGTCCCCCAGCGGCTTCGACGCAGCCTAAGTCGTAAAGCGTGTGCGGATTATTGGGATCCCCTTCGAGCCGGGCCCGCAGCGTGGCTTCGTCGCCGCGCTCCTGGGCGTGACGGCGCAGCCAGTGGATCGCGCTTAAGCGTTCCGCCTCGACGCCTTGTTCGCCGCCGGGGCCGACGCGTTCGAGCCATTCCGCGACTTCGCCGTCCGCGCCGCGTGCCAAGAGTACGCGCGCCAAGCCGAGGAGCGCCGTTTCGTGATTGGCGTCTTCTTGCACAGCCTGGCGATAGAGTTTCTCCGCCTGGATGGGATCGGACTTTTCCAGCCCGGCTGCTTTTTGCGCTTTGCGGTCGGCCTGGGTCGGCGCGATTTGATCCAGGAACTTCTTGATCTCGCCCTCCGGCAACAGGCCGACGAATTCGAGCACTGGCCGGCCCTTGCGAAACGCCATCACCATCGGGATCGACTCGACCCGGTACTGCATGGCCAGCTCTTGAGCCTCGTCGATGTTGACTTTGGCCAAGAGCACGTCGCCGCCGCGCTCGGCGACGAGGCGCTCCAGGATCGGGGCGAGCGAACGGCACGGACCGCACCACGGCGCCCAGAAATCGACGACGACCGCGGCCTGGTGAGACTTCTGGACCACTTTGCTTTCGAAGTCGTTTTCCTCGACCGAAAAGACCCAAGGAGAATTCATGGCAGGACAAACCTCACGCCAAGAGACGGTTCACTTTTATTGTATGAGCTTTGAAAAGACGCCTCGACGGCGCTTGACAGACGAACTTCCTACTGTTACGAGTGGACATTCCTAAACTATGCCAGATTGACTGAAAGTTCGACACGCGACTTCTACACCGCTTGGCGGTTTCGCGCTCGATTCAACATGAGGAATAACCAATGAGAAGCGCATTACTCGTAGTTTCAATCTGGCTCATTGCAACCATCCCGACCCTGGCCCAGGACAAGAAAAAGAAAATCGATCCTGCCTTTGAGCCAATCCAGGACAATCCCAAGCTGCCGCGCGTGCTCCTCATCGGCGACTCCATCTCCATCGGCTACACGTTGCCGACGCGCGAGATTCTCAAGGACAAAGTCAACGTGCACCGCATCCCAACCAACGGCGGTCCCACTAGCAATGGTCTAAAGAATCTGAAGAGCTGGCTGGGCAACTCGAAGTGGGACGCGATCCACTTCAACTGGGGCCTGCACGACATCAAGCTCGACGCGGACGGCAAACACCAGGTGCCAATCGATCAATATGAGAAGAATCTGCGCGAGCTAGTCGTGCAGTTAAAAGCGACGGGCGCCAAGCTGATCTGGGCGAACACGACTCCGGTGCCCGAGGGCAAAGTCAATCCGCCGCGCCGGCCCGATGACGTCTCGATCTACAATGCCGTCGCCAAAAAGGTGATGTCCGAACACGGCGTAGCCATCAATGACTTGTTTGGCTTCGCAATGCCGCGTCTCAAGGAGATTCAGATGCCGGTGAACGTGCACTTCACGGAAAAGGGTTCACGGGAGCTGGCGGGCAGAGTGGCCGACGCGATCGAGCGTTCGTTCTCAAAGCGTTCATAATTACGTCATGCAAATCACCGACGTGCGTGCCGTGCAGCTCACGCGCCGCCTGGATCGGCCACAGCGCAACTCGCGCGAGGCACGCAGCGAGCGCACCTTCACGTTCGTCCTGGTCGAGACGGACGCCGGCCTCACCGGGCTGGGCGACGCATATGGCGACCAGGCCCTGATGCCTACGATCATTGAACGCCGACTCCGGCCCATGGCGTTTGGGTTGGACCCGTGCGATGTGGCAATGCTCTGGCGACGGCTCTTCGCCGCACGCGCGTTTTGGGAGACGGGCGGCTCCGTGCTGTGCGGCATCAGCGCCATCGAGGTGGCTTGCTGGGACATTCGCGGCCAAGCCGAGGGCGTCGGTGTCTGCGAATTGCTCGGCGGCGCCAAACGCACATGGATCGACGCCTACGCCAGCGATTTGCACTGGGAGGAGCCCGCGCGCATGGCAGAAACCGCCGCCCGTTTCGTCGAAAAAGGCTTTCGCTGCCTGAAGACGCACCTCGGGGCGCCGGGCGAATGGGACCGCGACCTGGAGCGCGTGGCCGCCATTCGCAGAGCGATCGGGCCGGACGCGGGCTTCATGATCGATGTGAATACCGTCTTCGAGCCTGCAGAGGCCTTGAGGTTTGGCCAAGCGCTGGTCCCTTTCCATCCATTCTGGTATGAAGAGCCGGTTTGGCCGGTCGATGCTGCGGGTCACGCGTGGCTGCGAGCGCAATTGCCCTGCAAGATCGCCACCGGAGAGAACCTTTATCTCGCGCAAGGCTTTGAGCCGCTGTGGACGCACCAGGCGTGCGACTATGTCATGCCCGACATCCTACGATGCGGCGGCTTGGAGCAAACCCGCCGGATTTGCGAGAAGGCGCTCGACCACGACATCATCCCCAGCCCGCACAACTTCTCCAGCGGCGTCGGGCTGGCCGCCACGCTTCACTTGATGGCCGCACTGCCGGCAACGCAATGGCTCGAGTTCGACCCGACCGGCACTGCGATCTACGAGGAGCTGTTTGTGGAACCGCTGCAAGTGGAGGCTGGCCGAGTTCGCGTGCCGAGCACGCCAGGGCTGGGTGTGCGACTGACCCAGGCGATCATCAACCAGAATCGATCCTAGCCCAAGATGGCCTCGATGAGATTGCCGTCGCACAGCGTCACCGGCCGGCCGAGGCGGTCGCGAATCTCCGTATCCGGCGGCACGCCGAGCAGATGATAAATGGTCGTCGCCAGATCGGCGGGCGACGTGGGGTTGGTGTTGGGCTCGGAAGCGTAGCGATCGGACGAGCCGTAGACGGCGCCGCCGCGGATGCCGGCGCCGGCCAGCACCGAGGTGAAGACCTTGTACCAGTGGTCACGGCCGTCGCGGCCCGCCCCTGCCCCGCCGACCACCGACTGCCCCACGCGCGGCGTGCGTCCCATCTCGCCCGTCCAGACGACCAGCGTTTCGTCGAGCAGGCCGCGCTCTTGCAAATCATCAAGAAGTGTTGAAAAGGCTAGGTCTGACACCGGACACAGCCGCGTCCGCAGATCGATGAAGTTGCGGCTGTGCGTATCCCAATAAACGCTAACGTTCGTGATGCCGTCGTTGGGCCAAAACACAGTGACGACCGGCACGCCCGCCTCGATCAGCCTGCGCGCCTGCAGCACCGATTGGCCGTGGATGTTCATGCCGTAGCGCTCGCGCAGCGGCAGCGGCTCTTGCGAAAGATCGAAGGCGCGGGTGACTTCGGGCCTCGCCAGGAGTGAAAACGCCCTTTCGTAATGCAAACTCATGGCCTGCACGTCGGCGTGGAGTTCGAGCTGACGGCGCTGCTGGTCGAGCGAATCGAGCAATCCCTGGCGGCCGCCCGTGCGCAGCGGCGTAAGGCCTGCGCGCAAGGAGAAATCGCCGACTTGATAGCCGGGCAACGATGCATCCGCGTCGATGCGCATGGGATTGTAGATCGGCCCCAAGAAGCCGGCGCCCTGCCCGTGCGATTGCTCGACGAAACGCGGCGCGCCGTCGGGCACCACCGGCATCATCGATACATACGGCGGCAACGGGCCTTGGCCCCTGCCCAATCGAGCAAGCACCGCGCCATAATTGGGCCAATCGTCGGACAAGTTGCCGCGCGGATTTCGCTTGCCCGTCAGCAGCCAGTGAGTCGCGGACGTGTGGTCCACATCGTCGTGGCACATCGAGCGCAGCACCGCGAGCTTGTGAGCGCGGCGCGCCAAGCGCGGCAAGTGCTCGCAGATTTGCAAGCCGGGCACGGTGGTCGCGACGGGCCGAAACTCGCCGCGGTATTCCTCGGGGGCGTCGGGCTTGGGGTCCCAGGTGTCTTGCTGAGCCGGCCCGCCCCACATGAATAACAGGATGCACGCCTTGGCCCGTCCCCCTTTCCCCATGGGCGACCGGCGACGCTCGGAAGCCGCCACGCGTGCTTGCAGCAACTCGGGCAGTCCCAATCCAAAAAGCGAGAGAGAGCCTGCGCGCAGAAACTCGCGGCGCGTGACGGCGGAATTCCAAAAGAATGAGGAACAAGCGTTGGACATTGCTTATCTGCGAAGGCGGCGTGTCTATCTACAAGCTTAAGATATTCTCGCACAAAAGCCGAGG
>JAKEHV010000190.1 GCA_022614915.1 Gemmataceae bacterium
CAAGCGTCTTTGTGCAGCGTGCCGTCCTTATGCCAGAGGACGACGGCGGCGTGCGGCACCGAGGCCGAGCCGCCGCTGCACGTCATCGCCTCCAGTGTCCAAACTGCCGGCCCTGTGTGCAATACCGATTCCGCCAAAACTTCGATGTCCGCGTCGTAAATCACTTTCTTGCGGTCGGCGAGCCCCTTGAAGCCTTCGAATACTTTTTGCAACTGCTGATCGTTCAAGTGGAAGCCCAAGTCGCGAATCCGCTGCTTCAGCGCGTGCCGGCCGCTGTGCTTGCCCAAAACCAGCTCCGTTTGCTGCACGCCGACGTCTTCGGGCAGCATAATTTCATACGTCTGTTGGTGCTTGAGCATGCCGTCTTGATGGATGCCGGCTTCGTGGGCGAAAGCGTTTTGGCCCACAATGGCTTTGTTGCGCTGCACCAATATGCCGGTGACGCGCGACACCAGCCGGCTGATCGGGCACAAGCGTTTGGTGTTAATCGCGCTGTCGATGCCGAAGTAGTCGCCGCGCGTGCGGATGGCCATCACGATTTCTTCCAAGGCGCAGTTGCCCGCGCGTTCGCCGATGCCGTTGATCGTGCACTCGACCTGGCGCGCGCCTTCCCTCAAAGCCGCGAGGCTGTTCGCCACTGCCATGCCCAGATCGTTATGGCAATGGACGCTGAGGACGGCCTTGTCGATGCCGCGCACGTTTTGCTTCAAATGGCGAATGGCGGCCGCATATTGCTCGGGGACCGCGTAGCCCACGGTATCGGGAATGTTGACCGTGGTCGCGCCGGCGGCAATGGCGTTTTCCACAACTTCCGCGAGGAAGTCCAGCTCGGTGCGGGCCGCGTCTTCGGGCGAAAACTCCACGTCTTGGCAATAATTCCGAGCCCGTTCGACGCCGGCCACCGCGCGCTTGACGATCTCGTCTTTCGCCATGTGCAGCTTGAACTCGCGATGGATCGCGCTCGTCGCCAAGAAGACGTGGATGCGCGGCCGCGGCGCCTCCTTGAGTGCTTCCCAGGCGCGGTCAATGTCGGCGTCATTGCAACGCGCCAAGCCGCAGATGACCGGGCCGTGCACCTCGCGCGAAATGGCCTGCACCGCTTCAAAGTCGCCGGGCGAGGCGATGGGGAAGCCGGCCTCGATCACATCCACGCCGAGTTCCTTGAGGGCGTGGGCGATTTCCAGCTTCTCGGCAAGGTTCATGCTGGCGCCGGGGGACTGCTCGCCGTCGCGGAGGGTCGTGTCGAAGATAATCAAGCGGTCGTTCATGGTCGGCTCCACTCAACAAAAAAACCCTGGGACTCGTTTGTCCCAGGGTCGTTTTCAGCAAGATTCAAGGTTCTGAAGACGGCGTACCTAGGACGTTCCCCTGTCGAACAGGGGTAGAAGCAAGCCCAGAAGGATCGTGTCGAGTCGGTACACCATGGCGTGCGGCGGAACCTGTCTGGTTAAAGAGGTAGTGTAGGCAACCGACGAAAAAAATGCAATGGGAATCTTTCCAATCTCCAAGGCACATGGACTATTCGGAGTATTCCTCTTGACTAACGTCCCGGAGCCGCTCACACTGTCCAATTGCCCATTTCCACGCGGAGCTCACCATTTTCACCGAGGAGGATTCACCATGTCACGACATCTGGCCTCAGCCGACAGATCGTCTTTGATGGATCGCTTGCGGAAGCGCATCGTATTCTGCGTCACCACGTCTCGGCTATCTTTGTCGATTGCGATCCTAACAGCGCTCTCCACGCCGAGCCTCGTGTCAGCTCAAGGCATTGAGAGATCGATTGACTCCAGCACAAGCACCAGCGGTACGAACCAGCCGAATGGGAACTACATTAGCCCCAGCGGAAAGTTTTCGCTGAGTGCCTTTGGCGGGGCGCAAATAATGCTCGTTTCAATAACGGCGGAGCTTCAATACCTAAGCGGAGGCGTCTGGACCAGCTTCAACCCGGCGCAGAAGCTGACAGCAACGGCACCAACCATGCCTACTTGGTCGACGAACACCTGGGTGCAGATCCAGGGAGGATATGCCTATCGTGTTCGTGCTGTTCTGAAATATCAGTACAAGCTGAATCCGAATGTCGCCTGGACGGAGGAAAGCATAGAGAACACCGACTTTCAGAAAACATTCCCGTAATACACAGGCAATTCGCGAATTGATTGCGCGGCATTGCCGCCTTGATCAAATCGTTGCTGTCTGTTACAGGATGTAGCGACGAAAGTACCTTTGCCAGGATTCTCGGCCATTCTTCCCAATGGCAACCGTTGAACGCGTTTGGCAAGGAAAAACGCGGTGAACGGTTGCTCCGATCCATGTGGGCTCGTCTGGAGGACGAATATGCGTGCCAGAAACGGCGTAACCCTCATTGAGCTGATGGTTGTCCTCGCAATCATTGCCGTGCTGATCGGCCTGTTTCTTCCTGCGGTGCAAGCGATCCGCGCGCGGGCGGCACGCGTCGAAGACGAAAACAACCTTCGCCAGATCATGACCGCGCTTCACAACTACGCCAGTGTCAAGAATAGCCGCTTGCCGGGGACGCAAGTGCATTGCATTGTGACCGACAGCATTCTGGGGAATACTCATCCGCTGTACAACATTCTTCCTTTCCTGGAGCCTGGCGACCCTGCGCCTTACGGGAAGAAGACCAAATCCGGAATCAGACGCCCTCTGATCAAGACGTACGTATCTCCAACGGATCCGACCATCGCTCATCTATCACCGCTTGACGCCGAAAGTGGGCCGACGAGTTACGTCGTCAACATGCAGGCATTCATGGGGGCGCCCAGCTTGACGAGCACTTTTGGAGATGGCACCGCCAACACGATAGCCGTCTCCCAGCGTTATGCTTGGTGCTGGAATAGGGAGAATGTCTCTCTCTACGAATTCAGTTTTCCTGTAGACCAGTCACAGCCTCATTCTCGCACCGGAAGCCGTAGCGGGACCTTTGCCGACCCGTTTTGGAAGGACGTCATTCCTGTGAAAGTGAACGGTCAGACGGTTGCCTCGCGGCCGGGGACGACCTTTCAAACCGCCCCGCCGTTTGAGAAGTCCGATGGAAGGGTGCTCCAGGCGACGCAGCGGCAAGGCCTCTTGGTCGGCATGTTCGACGGCCATGTGCGAACATACTCGCCTTCGGTTTCGGAATCGGTATTCTGGTCCGCGGTGACGCCCAACACCGGTGAGCTAGGTCAGGAGGAATGAAGACATGAAGTCATTACGGTTGTTGGGCGTTTGCCTGGTCAAGCTACTATTGGTAAGCGTGCCAACAGGTTGCAGCAGGTCCGGCGCGCCGGTCTATGTCAAGGTATCTGGGAAAGTAGTTGATGCCCAGGGTAAGCCTGTGCCTGCGCTCAATATCCGATTTTTACCCACGGAAAACGTCGACAGCTTCAAAGTCAGTCAGAAGAGTTCTGGTCTTCGCACACCCGCAGGACAACCTGCCCTCCCTGTTGTTCTCGATTACCCCCTCGCGATTGGCAACAAGGACGGGACGTTTGCCTTGAGCATGAGTGGTGGCGACATCGAGGGCGCGCGGCCGGGAAAGTATCGCGTTATGCTGACGGGATCAAAGGAGCAAAACCAGAAGATTCCTGTGAAGTATCAGAACCTAGATTCGCCGCTTGATGTTACCATTCCTAACAAGGACGTTAGTGACCTTGTCCTCAAGATTGAGTAGTTACTCCCCACCTGCCGTGATATCCCGACCAGGTCGCGCGGCGGATTCTTCAAAGATTGACCCAGCTTTTCTATGCCAATGAATTACTTTGCCGCTTTCTTCGCCCTTGCCATCCCTTCGACTTTTACTTCAACGCCAAACACCGGACAACCAGCCACGCCGCTCGAACTACGCCCCGGCGACCGCATCGGCATCATCGGCAACACGCTCGCCGACCGCATGCAACACGACGGCTGGCTGGAGACCTTCCTTTACGCCCGGTTTCCCAAGCACGACCTCGTTTTCCGCAACCTGGGATTCTCGGGCGACGAACTTAAACTCCGTCTGCGCTCCGCGGATTTCGGCAGTCCCGATCATTGGCTCAAGCTCATCAAGGCCGACGTGGTCTTCGCGTTTTTCGGCTACAACGAATCGTTCGCCGGTCAACAGGGTCTCGCCAAGTTCGAGAGCGATCTCGACGGCTTTCTGAAACAAACGCAGAAGCAACAAGTCAACGGCCAATCATCGCCGCGCATCGTCCTGTTCTCGCCGATCGCGCACGAAGACTTGAAAAGCCCGAATCTGCCCGACGGCAGCGACAACAACAAACGGCTCGCGCTATACACGGCCGCGATGGCCAAGGTCGCCAAGGCGAACAACGTGACCTTCGTCGATCTGTTCGACTTATCCCAAAAGCTCTACGCCCAGAACGAGCGGCCGCAGGTGCAAACAGGAAAGGCAACCGGCGCCAACACCTGGTCGGCGTTCGGGTGGCAGCAGATGTCGGGAGGATTTGCCTATCGTGTTGAAGCCATTATGTTTTACGAGTACAGAGCCAATCCAAATGACCCATGGATTCTGGATTATCTAGCGAACACCGACTTTCAGAGGACCTTTCCGTGATTCAAGGCTCGAGGCCGCGAATCGATCGCGCCGCATCGCCTATCGCCCCGTTGACTAATTCGCAGTCCATTTGCTAAGTTCACGCCAGCCGTTCGGCGGGCTTGCAAACAAAAGCGCGGTGAGCGGTTGCCCCGATCCAACTGCACTCGCCTGGAGGATGAACATGCGTGCCCGAAACGGCCTAACCCTTGTTGAACTGATTGTAGCCATGGGAATTCTTGCCGTACTGATCGGCCTCTTGATTCCGGCCGTGCAGGCGGTACGCGCGCGTGCGGCGCGTGCCGAGGATCAAAACAACCTTCGCCAGATCATGACCGCGTTACACAACTATGCGAGCGTCAAGAATAGCCGCTTGCCGGGCACGAAAGTACATAGCATTGTGACCGACAGCATTCTGGGGAACACTCATCCCCTGTACAACATTCTTCCTTTTCTGGAACCTGCGCACCCCGCGCCTTACGCCAAACTGGCCAGACCGCGCGAGCTCGCGCCGGGAATCAAACGGGCGCTGATCAAAACGTACCTATCTCCGACGGACCCGACAATCGCCAATCTCCACCCACTTGGTCTTCAACTCGGACCGACGAGTTACGTGGTCAACATGCAGGCATTCATGGGATCCCCCGGCATGGCGAGCACCTTCAGCGATGGCACCGCCAACACGATAGCCGTCTCCCAGCGTTATGCCTATTGCCGGGACAGGGAAAATCGCTTTTACTACACGTTCAATTCTCTTGGCGATCATTCAAAGCCGGATAGCGAACACACTGGTGATCGAAATGGGACCTTCGCCGACCCGTTTTGGAAGGACGTCGTCCCTGTGACAAGGAACGGCCAGACGGTTGCCTCGCGGCCGGGGACGACTTTTCAGATCGCCCCGCCCTTTGAGAAGTCCGATGGGAGGGTTCTCCAGGCGACTCAACCGCAAGGTCTCTTGGTGGCCATGTTCGACGGCCATGTGAGAACATACGCGCCGTCTGTTTCCGAAACAGTTTTTTGGTCGGCCGTGACGCCCCATAGCGGTGATCTTAGTCAAGAGGAATGAAGACATGAAGTCTCTAGGGTTCTTGGGCGCTTGCCTACTTTTGGTGAGCGTGCCACCAGGGTGCAGCAGGTCCAGCGCACCGGTCTATGTCAAGGTATCTGGGAAAGTGGTTGATGCCCAAGGAAAACCTGTCCCTGCGCTCCATATCCGGTTTTTTCCCACTGACAACGTGGAGAGCTTCAGGGTCGGTCAGCCCCCGCGCTCTTCCGAGCCGCAAGTCCTCAATCTCGATGGCCCCCTCGCGATTAGCAACAAAGATGGGTCGTTTACCTTAACCATGAGCGGCGGGGATATCGAGGGCGCTCGGCCGGGAAAGTACCGCGTTATGCTTACGGGCTCGAAGGAGCAAAACCAGAAGATTCCTTTGAAGTATCAGAACCCAGGGTCCACGCTTGATGTTACCATTCCTAACAACGACGTTAGCGACCTTGTCCTTAAGATTGAATAATCGCTCCGCATCCGTCGAGATTTCCCGACCAGCTAAGCGCGGCGGATTCTTCAAAGACTGACGCAACCTTGCCATGCCAATGAAATACCTTGCCGCTTTCTTCGCCCTTGCCATCCCTTCAACTTTTCCTTCAACGCTCATCGCCGGTCAGGCCGCCGGGCCGCTCGAACTACGTCCCGGCGACCGCATCAGCATCATCGGCAACACGCTCGCCGACCGCATGCAACACGACGGCTGGCTGGAGACCTACCTCTACGCTCGCTTTCCCAAGCACGACCTCGTCTTCCGCAACCTTGGCTTCTCCGGCGACGAGCTGAAACTCCGACTGCGCTCCGCGGATTTCGGCAGCCCCGATCACTGGCTCAAGCTCATCAAGGCCGACGTGGTCTTCGCCTTCTTCGGCTACAACGAATCGTTCGCCGGTCAAGAGGGTCTCGCCAAGTTCGAAAGCGATCTCGACGGCTTTTTGAAACAAACGCAGAAGCAACAATACAACGGCCAATCGTCGCCGCGCATCGTCCTGTTCTCGCCCATCGCCCACGAAGATTTGAAGAACCCAAACCTGCCCGACGGCAGCGACAACAACAAACGCCTCGCGCTGTACACGGCCGCGATGGCCAAAGTCGCCAAAGCAAACAACGTAACCTTCGTCGATCTGTTCGACTTATCCCAAAAGC
Organism: Gemmataceae bacterium; assembly: GCA_022614915.1. Taxonomy (GTDB): domain Bacteria; phylum Planctomycetota; class Planctomycetia; order Gemmatales; family Gemmataceae; genus JAKEFD01. Next base: position 6,729 of record JAKEHV010000190.1, read on the forward strand.
TCTACGCCCTGAACGAACGGCCGCTCACCATCAACGGCATTCATCTGAACGAGCTCGGCAACGAGTTGCTCGCCGAGGGCATCGACAAGGCGTTATTCCCCAAGGAAGCGCGGCCGCGCAACACAGAATTGTTGGACAAGATTCGCCGGGCCGTCGTTGACAAGAACTTCCACTGGTTCAACCGCTATCGCACCGTGGACGGCTATTCGATCTACGGCGGCAGGGCAGACCTCAAGTTCGTCGCCGGCCAGACCAACCGCGTGGTCATGCAGCGCGAAATGGAAATCCTCGACGCGATGACCGCCAACCGTGACCGCCGCATCTGGGCCATCGCGGCGAGCGGGGGACGCAAATCCCTGGACGCCGACGACAGCAACACGCCGGATTTCGTGCCCGTCGTGACCAACAAGCCCGGTCCGCTCGCAGGCGGCAAGCATCTGTACCTCGACGGCGCAGACGCCATCGGCCTGATGAGTGTCGCCAAGAACATGAAGGTCAATCTCTTCGCCTCGGAAAAAGAGTTTCCGGATTTGGTGAACCCCGTGCAGATGTCGTTCGACCCCAAAGGCCGCCTCTGGGTCGCGGTCTGGCCGACCTATCCGCACTGGAAGCCCAAGACGCCGATGAATGACAAACTCCTCATCTTCGAGGACACCAACGGCGACGGCCGGGCCGACAAGATGAGCGTCTTCGCCGACGATTTGCACTGTCCGACCGGCTTCGAGTTCTACAACGGCGGCGTGCTCGTCGCCCAGGCCCCAGACCTCGTTTTCCTCAAGGACACCAACGGCGACGGCAAGGCCGACCTCCGTGTGCGCGTGTTGAGCGGCCTCGATTCCGCCGACACGCACCACACCGCCAACAGCTTCGTGCTCGATCCGGGCGGGGCGCTTTATTTTCAGGAAGGCACTTTTCACCACACTCAGGTGGAAACGCCCTGGGGCCCGCCGGCGCGCTGCGCCAACGCGGGCGTCTTCCGTTACGAGCCGCGCAACCACAAGTTCGAAGTCTACGTCAACTACGGCTTCGCCAATCCGCATGGCCACGTCTTCGACCGCTGGGGCCAGGATTTCGTCGTGGACGGGACCGGCGCCAATCCGTGGCACGCGGCCTTGTTCTCCGGGCAAACCGATTATCCGCAGCGGCACGCTCGTCCGCCGCAGCTTTACCAGCAGAAGACCCGCCCTTGCCCCGGCATGGAAATCCTCTCCAGCCGCCATTTCCCCGAAGAAAACCAGGGCAACCTGCTCGTGGGCAACGTCATCGGCTTTCACGGCATTCTGCAATACAAGATCAAAGACAAAGGCTCGAGCTTCGAAGGCGTCGAGGTCGAGCCCATCGTCTCTTCCAAAGACCCGAACTTCCGGCCGTCCGACCTGCGCATCGGTCCCGACGGCGCTATTTATTTCCTCGACTGGCACAACCCGATCATCGGCCACATGCAACACAACCTGCGCGACCCCAGCCGCGGCCGCGAACATGGACGGATTTACCGCGTGACATACGAAGGCCGGCAACTCTTAAGCCCCATCAAGATCGACGGCGAGCCAATCGAGCGCCTGCTCGACCTTCTGAAGGAACCGGAAGACCGCGTTCGCTATCGCACGCGCATCGAGCTAAGCGGCCGCGACACAGGCCTGGTGATCGCCGCCGTGCAAAAGTGGCTTGGCAAGCTCGACTCCAAAGACCCGGAATTCGAGCACCACATGCTGGAAGGGCTGTGGCTCCATCAGTCGCACAACGTGGTGAACGACGAGTTATTGAAGCGCATGCTGCGCTCGCCGGATTTCCGGGCGCGGTCCGCTGCCACGCGCGTCTTGTGCTACTGGCGCGACCGCGTGTCCAACCCGCTCGATCTATTGCGCGTACAGATCAACGACCCGCATCCGCGCGTCCGGCTTGAGGCGATTCGCGCGCTCAGCTTTTTTCCCGTCCTGCAGGGCGAGGGGGAGACAGCAGTCGCCATTGCGCTGGAATTGTTTGCGCACTCGGATGATGAGTACCTGCGCTTCACGTTCAATGAAACGCTCAATACCTTGGAGCGCCGCGTGGGCGCGGGGACAAAGGTGGACCGCAAGAACATCGCCGCCACGCTTTTGGGCATGCTGAGCGCAGAGCGCGTGCCGCCGGAACGCCAGCCGGTTTTACTGGAGACCATCTGCCGGCACGGGGGACCCAAAGAGCTGCAATTCGTTTGGGACAAGAGCAAGGACCTAAAGCCGGCGCTGCGCCGCCAGGTTTACGCCTGGCTGGCCGAGGCCGCGACCACGCGCCGTACACAGCCTAAGGTGCAGCCCGCGGACTTGCGGCAAGTGCTCGCGAGCGCCTTGAAGGACTCTGCCCTGTTGACGGAAACCGTGCGTTTGGCCGCCGCCTGGAAAGTGAAAGAATCTGCCGGCGAATTGCGCGCTCTCGCGGGCGACGCCAACGCCCCTGGAGACGCGCGCTCGGCGGCGCTGGACGGCCTGGCCGCATACAACGATGTGGACAGCCAACAGACGCTGCGCGGCTTGGCAAAGTCGGCGCAGCCCTTGGCGCTGCGCTTTCACGCCGCCGCCGCGCTCGCCAGAATCGACCTCGACGCCGGATCATCTGCTGCGGCTCAAGCGCTTGCGGCGGCCACCGACGCCGACGATCCCGCGCCCATGGTGGAAGCGTTTCTCATTCGCAAGAACGGTCCGGAAAAGCTGGCCTCCGCATTGGACAAGGAGAGGATCTCCGCGGATAACGCCAAGCGCGTGCTGCGCGCCATGTTTCTCGCCGGCCGCAACGATCCCGCTTTGGCCGGTGTGGTCAGCCGCATCGCCGGGCTGGACGTGAACCCCAGGCCGCCCACGCCCAAGGAGATTCAAGAGATTGCCGCCCAAGTGCAGGCCAAGGGCGACGCGGCCCGCGGCGAACAAATCTTCCGCCGCGCCGACCTGGGCTGCCTGAAGTGCCACGCCGTCGGCAAAGTCGGCGGCGTCATCGGCCCCGACCTCGGCCCCATCGGCGGCTCGTCCCCGCTCGACTACATCATCGCGGCCGTGCTCGATCCCAATCAGGCCGTCAAGGAGGAATACCTCACCAAGTTCATCGTCACCGGCTCAGGCACGGCGGTCACCGGCATCGTGCACGCGCGCGACAAGAACCAGGTCGTTTTGAAAGACGCCACCGGCAAGCTCATCAGCATCCCCGCCGCAGATATCGAGGAAGAAGCGAACGGCAAATCGCTCATGCCCGAAGGCGTAGCGCGCATCTTGACGCGCAACGAAATGCTCGACCTGTTGCGCTTCGTCGCCGAGCTGGGCAAGCCCGGCCCGTATCACGGCGCCGATCCCGGAGTGGTGCGGCGCTGGAAAAAGCTCCGGGCGTTGTCGCCGGCGCTCAAGGAGGGCGTCCCCAATCGCGACGTGGTCCGCGACACGCTCTTGGCCGCGCCCGCCGACGCGTGGGAACCGGCGTACGCCATGGTGAACGGCACGCTCCCGTTGGACGAATTGCACAAGCCCGGCAAGACGTCAGTCCTCTATTTGCAAGCGGAGGTGCATGTCTTGCAAGCCGGCGCGGTGGAGGTACACGTCGAATCGAAAGCGCCGGCCGTCTTCTGGATCGACGAAGAAGCGATTGAGAACAAGGGCAAGGCGACAGTTGAATTAACGCCGGGCCGGCATCGCCTCAGCGTGCGCGTCGTAGCCGGCGCTGACGCCACGTTGCGCGTTGAGTTGCACAAACCCACCGGGTCCAAAGCGAACTTTCAGATTCTTCAAAGCGATTGAGCCGTTGCCTGCCGATGTCAAATTGGTCGCCCTTCGTTCGAGCTACACCTGATTCAGTCTTCTCAGAATCCTATTATTTCTTCGCTTGCATTCGGCCAAATCCCGGTTACCATCACTTTCCTATTCGCCTGTGGTGGTTTTGTATTCTCTTCACGAAACGCACACATCCTCTAGGAGTTCCAAATGACTCTGCATGACTGTCTCCGAAGCTGCTGGAACATCTTGACAGGCCGTGGTAGTACTTGCGCAAAGGTTGTCAATGACGCCATTTCCGGCAAGAGAGGCTTGCGCTTCAGACCGTGTCTGGAGGCTCTCGAAGGACGCTTGGTCCCGGCGACCAGAATTTGGGACGGAGGCGGCATGGACAACTTGGCCAGCAATGCTCAAAACTGGGTGAACGATCTGCTCCCTGGCATGGATGACATAATCGCGTTTGACACGACGAGCAATAAGGCCGCGGTCATAGATGCGGCTTTCACGGCCACGGTCGCCGGCATGCAGTTGGCCCCGGGCTACAACAGCACAGTGACGGTCGGCAGGAATTTCACTGTCTGGAATGGCCTGACGCATATGAGCGGCACGATCAACGGCGACTCGGACCTGATACTGGAGGGGTCCTCAACAGCGGCGAACGGAGCGATCATGACCGGAATCGGCACTACTACCGTGTGGGGAAACGCAACGTTCTCCGTGACGGGTGCGCTTCCGGGCGGGTTCACTTTGAACGGCCGCGCATTCAACGTCAATGCCAACGCGACCTTTTCGCTGACCATGGGCAGGGAGCTGGTCGTCTCCAACGGCGCTGTGCTCACCAACAATGGGAGGTTTCGTTGGCTCGGCGGCACGATTCAAATCAACAACACCTCTTCAATTCTGAACAAAGCTAACGCGGATTTTGACATCGAATGCAATGAAACCGTGCAAGGACAGGGGACATTCACGAATCAGGGCCGCATGTCGAAGCTCCCTGGCACCGTTCCAACCGGTGTCGCGACAGTTTCAACTTTGTTCAACAATCAGTCTACCGGGATCGTTACCGCCAATTGGGGAACGCTGAAATTCAATGGTGGAGGCACGCTTGGGGGGAACTTTAGCGCATTAAACCTTGCCCGGATTGAGTTCGACATAGCGGAATTCTCGGTAGGCAACGGCGCCACGTTCTCTGGTCCGAGCATCACGGCGTTGCTTCCAAGCGCGCAATTCACGCTTCAGGCTGGCGCTGTGGCAACTTCCCAGGGCACCTTCGAACTGAGCGGAACGATCTCGGGCCCTAATGAATTCCGGAATACCGGGACTTTTCGCTGGCTCATGGGTGAGCTGCACGACTTGAAAACTTTCGCCAACGTTGGCCAGATGGACATCGTCGCCTTGATCCCAGTGGTCATCGATTCTTCGGCCGTAATTAATACCGGCTTGATCAATTGGCTTGGGTCGAACATCCAAATGTATAATAATGCCAACCAAGAACGCATTGGCGAGATCATCAATCGAGGCATTTTCGATATCAAGACAGATTCTACAATGGAACTACGGCCTCTCCCCGGCGGCACTCCCGGCCAGGCCCAGTTCAATAACATTGACGGCGGCACCGTCAAGAAAACGATGGGGAACGACTTCACGAACATTCAGGTGCCGTTTTATCAAAACGCCATTCTCGAACTAAACGCCCGAATGATCCGCTTTACAGGCAAGTACTTTCAGACGCATGGCAGCGCCGAAACCAAGATCCAAAACGGCGCCATGCATGGCGGGAATGACTTCTTTTTCAGCGCTGGGTACATCGATATTGGAACAATGGGGGGTGTCGGAGGAGGCGGGATACTTGTAGTCCCCAACCTCACCATCGAAAATGCCGCCACACTACGCGGGTCGGGGCTTTATTACGGCAACATTTTCAATTCTGGAACAATTGAACCCGGCAACGTTGCGGAACAAATCGTGGGTGCGATTTCTATCTGGGGTGAAATGGACACCAACGGCGTATGGACTAATGGAAATCTGACGCAGTACAGCACCGGCCGAATCAGATTGGGCGTGCGCTCCACTGCCAATAATGACCATAGTTTTGTCTGGTGTACAGGCAACGTTGCACTCGCCGGAACGCTAGAAGTGAATTTCCTCCCCGGCGGGGCGATTGCAAACATGGATGCTTTCGATTTGGTTACTACGAGAGCCTCTTCGACGTGGATCGTTTCGAACTTGAATACCCTGATCGTCAATTTGCCGACCGGGTTTACGGGCGTGTTTGATCTCAATTACTTGGACGGGACCGGGCGTCGCGGCGTGCGGCTAACATTGACCAATTAGCCGATGAGACGAGCATTCACCGCTGCCTAGTGGGCCTAGTGGGCGCGTGTCCCTCGACATGCTCTACGAGAAAGTGTGGCATGGTATGAAAAAAGTATTGCTCAACGTGCGCATCGCGCTGAGTCTGACGCTTGTGATTTGCTGTGTTTGCATTGCTGAAGCACAAGAGTCGCAGAGAATTGACCCTTTCGACAAAATCCCAACCGACGGCAAAGTCTTCGCCCACCCGATTTGCTTTTCTCACGATGGTAAACTGATTGCGGCATCGTCCTATGACGAGCCTGCGATTCGAATCATCGAAGTGAACACAAAAAGGATCATTGCGAAAGTGAAGGCTTCCACTTCCGCGCCTCACTTGGCTTATTCCAGTGACGGGCGATTTCTCGCTACTAGCGGTCCGCGCGGCGAGCATCCACGACTATGGAGAACCAAGGATTGGTCGCTCTATCATGAGTTTGCTGACGTAACGGTTCCGACTGGGCGTGTGTTCTTCTCCGCGGACAATGCGATTTTCTGCGCGTCGAGCCACTCCCATGGGATTTTCTTGTGGGACGTTAAGTCCAAGAAACGAATGGAAAAAAAAATCGAAACCGCCTTGGTCGATACATCGCCTGGCGTCCTGGCGCCGAATGCGAAGACGGTCGCTTTCGCCAGTCGAAAAGATGAAATAGAACTGGTCGATATTGAGACCGGCTCAATGGTCGCACGTTGGCAAGCCCAAAACGAACGCCTGGCTATAGTGGCTTTCTCACCGGACAGTGCAATGTTGGCCTCCTGCGACTCAAGCGGCCGGAAGGCTCGGCTTTGGAAAGCGAAGGACGGCACTCTCCTCGCAACTTTACTCATGCCCGGTCGCTTTCGCGGCTTGCGCCACTTGGAATTCTCCCCAGACGGTCGTTGGCTTGGCGTTTCGTTGAATTGGCCGACTGTTCCGATTTTTGACACGAAGGCAGGCCGGCAGGTCTTTGAACTCATCGGAAGTCAGTTTCAATTGGAATGGATCGCCTTTTCGCCCGACGCAGAGACGGTGGCCGCGCCAAGCCGTGATGGGACGATCTTCCTCTGGAAGCTGCCGAAAGACAAATTGCAGCCGAAACAATGAAATTAGCCATGCTTGATCACTGCTTTGCGGCGAGTCTGACGCTAGTCGCTTGTTGCATCTCTAGTGCCGAAGGACAAGAGCCGCAGAGAATTGGTCATTTCGACAGAATCCCAAGCGAGGGTAAAGTCTTCGCCCACCCAGCTTGCTTTTCTCACGATGGCAAACTGATTGCTGTATCGTCCTACGATGAACCTGCAATTCGAATCATCGAAGTGAAGGGACACAGGACTATTACAAAGGTCAAGTCATCGCGAACAGCAGAGTTGCTCACTTTTTCCGCCGATGGCTCATTGATGGCGACAAGTGGAGCGGGCAACGACAAGCCGCGCCTTTGGAACACAAAAGACTGGACGCTGTATCGCGAATTGGCAGAGATACACGGACCGACGGGCGGAGTTTTCCTGGATTCTGCCAACGCTACGCTGGGCGTGTTCAGTCATTCCGATTTGGCGTTCTGCATCTACGACGTCAAGTCCATGAAAGAGCTCCAAAGGATCCGAAGTGATTTGACAGAGGTCACGCAAGGCGTCCTTTCTCCAAATTGGAAGACGATCGCTTTTGCTAACAAGCAAGGCGATGTCCAACTTGTGAGCATTCAAAACGGCAAGAGTTTCGCGCAGTGGAAAGCACACGATCAACGGCCGGGGCGGCTCGTGTTTTCACCGGATTCGGCGATGTTGGCGACGTGTACTCCGCGAAGCGAACTGGGTCAACTTTGGCGGAGCAACGACGGAAAATTCATTAGGACCTTTCAATTGCCGCCTCGTTTTCAAGGGCTGAATCGCATGGAGTTCTCCATTGATGGACAGTGGATTGGAGTTGCTGCGAATTGGCGGTTCATTCCAGTTTTTGACACAAAGACTGGACGTCAAGCCTACGAACTCACGGGACTCGAGCATTCACCAAATTGGATTGCATTTTCACCCGACGGCGTGACCGTGGCCGCGCCAAGCCGCGATGGGACAATCTTCCTGTGGACGTTGCCAAAAGACAAGTAGGTTTTCGGTCAGGTGTCTCGAAGGTCGCTACGTCAAAGTGCGATGCGCCCGATCATTTTGTAGGGACAGACCGTGCTGATTCACGTCTTGTACGATGAGAGTGTCACTGCTTGACGAACGCATTCGGCGTCTCGACAATTGGCAAAGTCTTTTATGGCGTCCATCACGCAGCGCCAAAGCTCATGAAGCGGATCAAGGTCGCAATTGCCGCGCTTTTCGCGATTGTCGCAGTCGCGGCCGGTGTCTGGCTGTACCAAGCCTGGAAGGTCAGGGGTCTGCAAGCGCAGTGGGAGGCGCAAGCGCAAAAGTTGGAACGCCAGGAGCAACCGGATTGGCCGAGCGATCTGGATGAGGTCTTCCTCAAGAAGATGGGCCGTGCGGAGCAGGTGCAAAGGATTTGCATTGCCGCCGCTTCGCTGGCCGGGACGGGAGCGGTTTTTGGACTTTACTGGCTGCGGACACTCGCTTTTTTCATCGTAATCTCGAACGGCGTCGCCCAAGTGCAGCGCGGCAAGGCGACGGCCGCGTTCGTCGAAGAAGTGCGCGCCTGCTGTCAGGAAGCGGGCATAACCAGCGCCGAGATTTGGGGCAAGCACTTCGCCGGGCGGATGCGCCTGGGCTTTCGCGCTCGGTGCCGAAAAACGTGCGCCAACGGATTCGCAACATCTATGTGCGCCGGCATGGCGCCCAGACGATCTCAACGAGCCGCCGCAAGCGCTAAGTACGATAAACTCGGAAAGCGAAGGAGCAAGTGCTGACAGCGCCGGGCCGGCCATCCAAGATATCCAAAATAATTGTTGAACCAGCACTTCCGGGCCGGCCATAATTGCCAGCCGGTAAATCGCTAATTGCAAGGTGCTGGAACGAAAACATGTTGATAGTTCCAGGACGGCCTGCGGTTGACGGACTCACCTGGTGGGTGATGTCGGAAATGGGCCAGGTGCCCGTTGTGCGCATGCTCGAAGGACCCGACGCCGCCACCGCCCAGGTGACGATCAGGCCTTTGAAAGAACCGAACGACCCTGCGGTTGTCGACGATATTTTCCTTGTTGCCACAACCGGGCTTCAGCCCGATGCCCGCTACACTTTGGAAGCTGTCGCCAACCAAGAAAGCGTTCAAGGAACCTCGCGAACGTTGCCTTCTGCATTGGCGGCGGGCCAGCCTTTTACGATCGCTCTGGGTTCGTGTTATTGCCGAGCCAAAGATCGCGTGTTGGCGAGTGTTTATCCACCGCCTCTGCATGACAACGAAACCGACCCAATCAGGATGCGGTTTCTCGGCGGCGATCAAATCTACATGGATTTGTCGGCAACCAGCGGGGCCCCGCTGCTTCTTGAGGTGCCCGCTCCCTGGCAGCTGTACGCGAACCAATGGCAACAGAGGCCCGGCTCTTCCGCGGACGGCTTTGGCGCCTTCTTGGGGTCCACGCCCAGTCTCGTGGCGGCCGACGATCATGAATTCTGGAACGACTATCCCCACGAAAACATCCACCTGACACGCATCCACGGCAACACGATGCGGACGCTCGCGACCCAAATGGACCGAGCCTTTTCCGTGTTCCAGGCTTCCCTCAACATCGATCCGTCCAAACTCGCCGACACGTCCAAGACATTGTCCGATTCGCTGGCGGACGGCGCTCGGACGTTCCAAATGGACGTAGGGCCCCTGCATTTTTTTGTCCTTGACGTTCGTACGCGACGGACACGGTTCAATGCTGCGCCGGCCCACTTTGCTCAGGCGGCCTGGCTGGACCGCTTCGAACAATGGCTAGGCGGATTGGCCGGACCCGGCATCCTGGTCGTCGCGCAGCCGCTGGTTGAGGACCCGGTCAAACCCATCGCCCGGTTCTTCCATACCATGGGCGACGTCAACTTGCCTGACTATCCAGAGGACTTTGGCCGGCTCTGGGACGCGATTTGTTCCGCCCCACATGATGTGCTGATTCTCTCCGGGGACATTCATTGGAGCCGACTTTACAGCATCACTCCCGCCGGGAAAACACGGCCGCAGATTTTCGAGGTCATCTCTTCTCCGCTGGCGCGAATTCCCGGATCGGGCTCTTTCAACAATTCCGCCCAAGGCAAAGTCAAATGGAACGGAAGCCCCGGTTTGGCGGAATGGACCAAGTGGTTTGCCAAGGACTTAAACCCCACTTATGCCACGCTCACCTTCGTCCCGCAAGTTGACCAGTTGGGGGGAAGCATCAGCGTCAGCATTCGTTGGTGGGAACCGTCCGGAAACTCCACTCTGCCCCAAGCGATGGACGAGAAAACTTTCCTCTTGAGTTGATCATCGAGGTCGCCATGTCCAACATCAACCTTGCCACGCGCTACTTGCCTGGGGGCAATCCGAAACCCGAATACCTGGTAGACCTAACCGGTGATTTCCGCCGCCGCGACAACGCGGCATTTCTGGCCGAGGTGGCTAAACAACTCCGGGACAAAGCGGCTAAGCCAGGTCCGGCAGGGACGGCATTCGCCCCCGATGGCGCGGCCTGCATCGGTCTTTTGGGCGAGTATGGCTTGATGGGTTATGGCATTCGTCAGGCCCAGAGTTTACTGCGTATGGACAAGGTTCCCTCGTCCTGGTCGCATGCGTTTCTCTTGACCGGCGGATTGTCCGAAGACGCGGCGCACAACCGCAGCAGCCGGCAGTCGGCGTGGATTTGGGAAAGCACGCTGGAGCCGGCTGGACTCTCGAGTCACTTCACGAACCGAAATGGCGTTGGTCCACGACGGATCGGCGATTACTCGCGCGCGGAATTCTCTGTCGTCGAACCGCACTGCGTTCCGAACATGGCAATCATTGCCATTGCTTTGACGCCTAAGGAGCGTCAGGCCATTCTGGACCAGGCCAACGAGCCCGATGTCGCGCAATTGCAATACGACATTCTTGGCCTGCTCGGCACGTGGTACGCGTACCTGTCCAATCGCGATATTCAGGCCAACCCCCTCGCTTCCGGCCAGGCGATCTACTGTTCCGCCTACATCCAGCTTGCTTACGACGCGGCTGGGATCGACCTTGCCCCCGGCGCCCATCAACGAAACACGTCGCCTGAGCACATTTGGCAAGGGATCAAGTATTTTGCCTCGACCTTTCGAGTCGCCGATCCACAAAGCGGCAATTGGGAAGAGCGGCCGATCGCGTGCTGGACATGCATTCGTGATCCTGCTTGCGTCGTGTTTCCCGTAGATTTCAAAGACATGCCGAGAAATCTGCGTGAATTGATCGCGCACATGGAGAAGTGATCGGCCGATGCTTAACGTGTCTGTCCGAGTGCCTATTGTTTCTGGACGACTTTGGTGCAAACAACGGATGCGACTTCCCGGTATCCGGCGGCGTGCTGCATCAACTCTTGATAGAACTGCGTTACACCGGGCCAGACGTTGACGTCGTGGAAGCAGATCAATCCGGTCGAGATGACAAAACGCGCCCAGCTTTCGAAGTCTCTCCTTGCGGACTGGTACGCGTGATCGCCATCGATGAACAGTAAGCGAACCGGCTTGCTCCAGGTTGCCGCTGTCTCTTCAGAGTTTCCAACGATCGGAGAAACGTGGTCGTCAAGTTCGGCTTGCCGCAAGTTGTGCAGAAAACGGTGATAAGTCGACTTTTCCTCCAACAGAATCTTGCTTTCGAATTGCTGGCCGGCTTGATGCTCCGGCGAACCCTTGAAATGGTCCACGGCTGTGACTTTTTCTCGACCTGCCGTCTTAGATCCGGCCGCCAACCATGCCGTCGACCGGCCGAGATAGCTGCCGATTTCCACGATTTCTCCCAGGCCCGGCCCCTGAGCAGCCAAAAGAAAGAGCGCGTATGCTTCCAGATCGTACAGCCACCCGTCGATCGTCCGCAGTCGTTGATGCCAATGCAGGAACTCGCCGAGCGGGGCCAAGGAGGAAAGGAGCATTTGCACGTTCATGGAAACCTCTGGGTCAGGGGTACACGCTAGGACATAGGAGCATAGGCTCTTCCACGCGTCAAGCGCACGCGGTAGAATCGCTTCCCGCCTCCCTGATGGGCCTCTTTGGACTTACACCATGTCTTTTAGGTGTCTTTTCGGTCCGGTGTCGTCTGACTTCGCAGAACAGAATCTCGCCGGTCCTCGGCAATCTGGTGACTGCCTGACATTCAATGCCGAGGGCACCGCCGATCTCAAGGTTTCTGTCGCAGATTCCTGGCGGGACGTGTGTTCGCGTTTGCCGTCTGGTTGGACGCCGGACTTTGTCGCTCTATGGCTCACGGACTGCACCGTGCCGGCTTGCATGTGGTCGGCGCCGCTGGTTCGCGTCGGCTTGGCGCCGCAATGGGAGCGCTGCTGGCACGCTTATCGCCGGCTGTTGCCGTTTTGCCAGCGGGTATTCACGGATAGCTTGGGAGCGAATTTACTGCAGCAGGCCGGACTTTCGCAGACACGGCCGGGAAACGTACACTTCTGCGACCGCGCCCCGGAAGATTCCCGGCAGATCGCCCATCCGCGCGACATTGACGTTTTGCACGTTGGCGATTTTTCTCCAGCGGTTCCCGCCGAACGCTCGCGTTGGCTGTGGCGTCTGGCTCGTTTGCGCCAACGTTGGCATATCGAGGTCAGACCGCGATTAGCGTCTGACAGTTATCGCAAGCTGCTCACGCGCGCCCGAATTGTCTTGCTCCAGGGCGCATGTGAAACAGAAGCCTTTGCAGCCGCGGCCACTGGTGCACTGGTTTTTCAACAGCATCACCATCATGAATCGTCCGTTCACTTGCGTGATCGGCAGGAATGCGTCTGCTACGATTCGAACGATCTGGAGTCGCTCCTCGAGCACTATCTGAACAACGAGGACGAGCGCAAGACGATGACCGACGCTGCTCGGCTTCGCGTCCAGCAGTTTCGCTTCGACGACTGCTGGTCCCTGCTAGTTCAGCAAGTGGAAGCCGATTGGGCGCAGCTTCACAACCAACAGCCCAAATCCCAGGAACAACGCAGCCCCGATGTGCTGCTCGGCCGATGTCTTCACGCGCTGTCCAGCAGGGGTGGAGATGATCTTTTTCTCTTGGCGGAGTTGGCCAAGACGTTGGGGCCGGCCAACGCGCCGGCGGCGAACACAGGCGACGGTAAACAGAAAGCCTGGTTGCGCTTGGCCATGGGTCTGGTGCTGTGTCGTCAGGCGCTTGGGAAAACGCATGCCGCGGCGGCGGCTGAGGTCGCTGCCGAACATTTCCGGCAGGTTTTAGAACTCTACCCCAAATCCGTGCTCGCCGGCTTGAATCTGGCCGAGGCGCTCGAAGCCGCCGGCCAAAAGTTGCCCGCCATTGAAGCCGCACGCCGCACGCTGGAAGTCCTCAGTTGCAAACCCGATCTTGATGAAGGTGACCTGGAAGGATTGTTATTCCCCCGCGGCGTCGGTGTGTTCCAAGCGGAATGGGAGCGCGCCGCCTGGATGCATCCAGGACGGCCGTCCGAAGAAATTCGGGCCAAGCGTAACTTGCTCGCCTGGCGTCTTTTCTCCCTCTTGGGACAGTGTACCCAAGAACTCGGTCCTCATTATGAAGCAACCATGCTCTGCCCGGAAATGCCCTCCAGCCAGGCAGCGCTGGGCGTAGCCTTGGCGCGAGCCGGCAAGGTCTGCGAGGCCAGGCCGCATTTGGTCCACGCGGTTGCGGGCAATCCTCTGGATCGCTCCGCCGCGCGTGCATTGTGCCACGCCTTCGCCGCGCTCGGCGACGTCGAAGGGCGTCGCGCCTTTCTCGAGGACCAGCGTTTGTTGCAACGAGTTGTTCCGGCCCTGGTTCCTCTCGAGCCGTGGTTTGCCGAACCGCCGCCGAATGCCGACGAGCTGGCTTCACTCATCGTCGTCTGCTGCAATCAGGTGGAGATCACGCGGCAGTGTTTGGCAAGCATTCTTCGGCATACACGCTCGCCCTATGAGCTGATCGTCGTGGACAACGGCTCGACCGATGACACACCCAGCTATCTGAACGAGGTGCGCTCTTGGCCAAATCCGAAGCGTGTGGAGATTATTCGCAATGCAACCAACCTCGGGCATCCCGCCGCACTCAACCAAGCCTTGCTTCAAGCCCGCGGGCGTTACGTTGTCTTTCTGGACAACGACACGGTGGTGACACCCGGTTGGCTCGACGGCCTGATCTATTGGTGCTTGCAGGATTGGCCGCGTAACGGGTTCGTCGGACCCGTGACCAACGGCGCGCCGGATGTGCAGGCCATTCCACCGGGCTATGGGCAGCTCAAAGATTTGGATGCGTTTGCCAAGCAACGGCGACAAGAGTTTGCCGGCAAGATGCTGGCCAATCCGCGACTGACCAGTTTCTGCCTGCTGGCCCGCCGCGACGTGCTGGAGTGCATCGGCAACTGGGACGAGCGCTTTCATCCCGGCTTTTTCGTGGACGACGACCTCTCTGTGCGGGCCCGGGAAGCCGGGTATCGCTTGGTGGTGGCTTTAGACGTCTATGTCCATCATTTCGGGCACCGCACTTTCGAGCAATTGGGCATTGATTCGCGGCGGCAGTTAGCGGAGAACTTTCAGCGCTTCGAGGACAAATGGGGCAAGGAATACACGACGGGCTACCAGATGTTGCCGCCCGCGGACGCCCTTTCAAGCGCACTTATGCAAGATGCCTTGGCCCAGCCCAATGGCGAAATGGTCGCCCCGGTCGTTGACGCGCCGACACCGCTTCCGGGCGTCTCCTTGTGCATGATCGTCAAGAACGAAGAGCGCCATCTGCCCGATTGCCTGCGCTCCACGGACGGAGTGTTCGACGAAATAGTGGTCGTCGACACTGGTTCCACGGATCGCACCAAAGAGGTCGCCCAGCACTACGCGGCACATGTTTTCGATTTCCCTTGGGTAGAGAGTTTTGCGGCCGCCCGCAACGAATGCCTGCGCCACGCGCGCCACAAGTGGATCTTGTGGCTGGACGCCGACGACCGTCTCGACGAGGAAAACCGCGGGCGGCTGAAGCAAGTGCTGGCCGGGCTGGGCGACGAAAAAGACGCCTACGCCATGAAAGTTCGGTCGGTTTTGGACGCCGACGGCACGGTCTTCCGCCTGTTGGACCAGGTGCGCTTGTTTCGCAACTTGCCGGCAGTTCGCTGGGACTATCGCATACACGAGCAAATTCTGCCGGCCGTCAACCGCATCGGCGGCGTCGTACGCTGGGCCGACGTCGTCATCGACCACGTCGGCTATCAAGACGCCGGCGCACGCAAGAGCAAGCTCGAGCGCAACCTGCGCATTTTGGAATTGGATTATGGCGAACGGCCACAGGACGGCTTCACTCTGTTCAACCTCGGCTGGACCCTTCTCGACTTGGGCCGAACCGACGAGGCCTTGCAGCGCCTGAAGCAAGCTCTCGATAACACCCGTCCCACGTCTTCCACTTTGCGCAAGCTGTATCACTTGTTGACCGTCGCGCACCGGACTCCGAAGCCATGCGACGAAGCGTTGGCGATGTGCCGGGAGGGTTTGAAGAAATTCCCTGACGACGCCGAGCTGTTGTTCGAAGAAGGCGTTCTTTTGCGGGACCGGGACGATCTCCTTGGGGCCGAACAGAGTTGGCTGCGTCTATTGGAGACGCCGCGCGGCCAGTATTTTGCCAGCGAGGAAGTGGGGCTGCGCGGCTTCCGCACGCGCCAGTTCTTGGCGGAAATCTATCGCGCCCAAGAGCGCTGCCTCGAGGCTGAAGTGCAATGGCGGGCGGCGCTCAAGGAACGGCTGGATTTCGAGCCCGCCTGGATGAACCTGGCGGAACTGTATCTTAAGCAAGCACGCGGCCCGGATTTGGAGTATCTCCTTGAGGAATTGGAAAAGGCAGGGCTGGCACGCGCCAAAGTAGGCTGGTTGCGGGCCCGCGGCCAAGCGCACCAAAAAAACTTCGCGGCCGCACGTCGCACGTTGCTGTCCGTCATGGCGCAAGACCCAAGCGCGATCGGCCCGCGCGTGCTCTACAGCCAGATCCTTCTTCAAGAAGGCCGCGATTGGGAAGCGGCGGAGCAAGCCCTGCGCGACGTCTTAACACTCGAACCCGAGCACGCCGAAACCAAGCACAACCTCAACGTCCTTTTGCGCCGTCTGGGACGGGAACAA
>JAKEHV010000191.1 GCA_022614915.1 Gemmataceae bacterium
GGCATCGTCCGTGACGAGAACAAGACCGTCACCATCGCGGTTTCGCACGTTGAGTACGAGACCCCGACCCGCCACTACGCCCACATCGATTGCCCCGGCCACGCCGATTACATCAAGAACATGATCACGGGCGCCGCCCAAATGGACGGCGCCATCCTGGTCGTCGATGCCAGCGAGGGGCCCATGCCCCAGACGCGCGAGCACCTGCTGTTGGCCCGCCAGGTCAACGTGCCCAACATCGTCGTCTTCCTCAACAAGATCGACAAGGTAGACGATCCGGAACTGCTCGACCTGGTCGAGTATGAAATGCGCGACCTTTTGAAGAAATACGGTTTCCCCGGCGACGCCATTCCGATCATCCGCGGCAGCTCCAAGCCTGCCCTCGAGAGCAATGGCAAAGACGACGCTGCTTGCAAGTGCATCGACGAGCTCATGAACGCGCTCGACACCTATTTTCCCACGCCGGTCCGCGAAGAAGACAAGCCCTTCCTCATGTCGATCGAAGACGTCTTTTCCATCAAAGGGCGCGGCACGGTGGGCACGGGGCGCATCGAGCGCGGCAAAGTCAAGGTCGGCGACGAAGTGGAGATCGTCGGCCTCATGAAGCAGCCCCGCAAGACCGTTGTCACCGGCGTCGAAATGTTCAACAAGACATTGGAATTCGGCCTTGCCGGCGACAATGTCGGCGTCTTGCTGCGCGGCATTGAGCGCACCGAGCTGGAGCGCGGCCAGGTGCTGGCCAAGCCCGCCTCGATTACCCCGCACACCAAGTTCGAAGCGAACGTCTACGTGCTCACCAAGGACGAAGGCGGACGGCACACTCCGTTCTTTTCCGGCTATCGCCCGCAGTTCTATTTCCGCACCACGGACGTGACCGGCTCCGTCACCGACCTGATCGCTTCGGACGGCGGCAAGGCGGAAATGTGCATGCCCGGCGATAATATCAAAATGAAGGTCGAGTTGATCCCCGAATCGCCGATCGCCATGGACGATGGTCTCCGCTTTGCCATCCGCGAGGGGGGCAAAACGGTTGGCTCCGGCGTCGTGATCAAGGTCCTCGAGTAATCACCATCCCTCGGGACCATTTGGGTTTTCCCATGCGTGAATACGTCTGGCTCGAATGCACTGCGTGCGGCGCGCGCAACTACCGCACCGACAAGGAGACGCGCGGCGCCGAGCGCCTCGAAAAGAAGAAATACTGCCGCAAAGAGCGCAAGCATACGCTCCACAAGGAATCACGGAAGAAATAGGAGTCACGGGCCAGCAGTCAGGTGTCAGGGATCAGAAGTCAGGGGTAAGATTGAAAGCTCCATAATGCTGACTCCTGATCCCTGACTCCTGAATGAAGGGGTGTAGCTCAATTGGCAGAGCAGCGGTCTCCAAAACCGCAGGTTGAGCGTTCGAGTCGCTCCGCCCCTGTTTGGGCGCAGGCGGTTGACTTCCCGTTGAGCAAGCGCCGCGCTTGCTCACTCTAAAAGGGTCAAGCGAGGACGCTTGCTCTGAGGAAGCCGAAGAGGTAAAGGAATGGCCATGTCCGTGGTGGAAAAAGAGGTGGCGGTTCCAACAGAACGCACCCAGCGCCAATCGTTGGCTTTGGCCAGCATGTTGGGCGCGGTGTATGTGCTGTTTTGCCTATGGTTCGTCTTAGGCGGGCTGCCCCTTCTATGGGACATCCTCGTTCCCATCAACAATGAGTTTCTTTCCGGCGCTCTCTTGCTGATCGCCACCATCGCGGTAGCCACAGGTTTGTGGTACGTCGGCTATCGTTTGGAAAAAACACACGCGCAGCCGGGATTGCGGGCCGGTGTTTTCTTCGCCGCTGTGCTGATTTATCTGGTTGCCTGGCTGTCCAAAGTCGTCGGCAACTTCTTGGAGGGACGCGAGCTGGAAACGGCGGGCGTCGTCATCACGCTGCTCGTCTTCGGCGGTTTGGCCTATTTGGCCTATCGCATTCTCACCGGGGCCAACTTTGCCGATTGGCTGGTTCGGGTGGAAAACAAAGGTTGGTTTCATGCGTTGCCGTATAAACCGACGCAAGGCGTACGCGTTCGCCGCGGCACCGTGATCGCCATTCTCATTGTCGGGGCGGCCGGCTTGATCACCATGATGTCCCAGCGCAGATTCGGCTCGGACCGGCTGGCGCCAAACAACTGGGAATGGACTATCCCCTTCACGTATAACCCGGATACCGAGGCGATGCTCACGCTGCCGCTTATGTTCAAAGTGCACCTGGTGTTGCCGATCTTGTTGGGAGCGGTCATCGTTTGGTTCGCCTGGCGGGTGGTCAATCTTCCTGCCTTTGCCGATTTCTTGATCGCCACGGAAGCCGAAATCAACAAAGTCTCGTGGACTTCGCGGAAGCGGCTTGTGCAAGATACAATCGTTGTTCTGGTCACCGTGTTCTTGTTGACCGCGTTCCTATTCTTTATTGACATCCTTTGGATCAAAGTGCTTAGCTGGAAGCCGATAGGCGTCCTGCAAGTGGACATCAAGCTCGAGCAGCAAAAACAGCAGGAAAAAACCCAGTGGTAAGTTCCGGACATACCGCCATGGTGGACGAACCGACCAATTCGGACAACACGCCCCCCGATCCCCCCGCGGACAACGGCGCTGCCGGCGCGCCGTCTCCCAACGGCGCTGCCGATCAGCCCGCTGGGCCTGCCGCATTGGACAACAAGAAATGGTATGTCGTCAAAGTGCAAAGCGGCCGCGAAGAATCGATCAAAGATGCCATCGAGCGGCGCGTCAAGATCGAAGGCTTGCAGGACTATTTCGGCCAGATCATCATCCCGGTGGAAAAAGTCACCGAGATGCGCAACAACAAACGGGTCGTCAAGGAACGCAAGCTGTATCCGGGCTATTTGATGGTGAATGTGGAATTCAACGACCGCATTCTCTATCTGTTTCGTGAGACATCGGGAGTGGGCGACTTCGTGGGCGGCGGGCTCAACAAGCCCCCCAAGCCCATGGAAGAACATGAAGTCGAGCGGCTGCAGCAAAGCCAGGGCATCAAAGAAGGCGTTGTCCCCTCCAAGTCGCGCTTCGACCAGGGTGACCGCGTCAAGGTGAAGGACGGCACCTTTGCCGGCATGGAAGGCGAAGTCAAGGAAGTGCTGGAAGCCAAGGGCGCGTTGCGCGTTGAGCTTACGATCTTCGGACGGCCCGTGCTCGTGGAACTAGAATACTGGCAAGTGGACTACGCGTAGGTGGGAAGCAATGGCGAAACAAGTTACCGCACAGATCAAACTGCAGTGTCCCGGCGGACAGGCGACTCCGGCGCCGCCCGTGGGACCCGCGCTCGGCCAGCATGGCGTCAATATCGGCCAGTTCGTTTCGCAGTTCAATGACCGCACCAAAGAAGCGCGCGGCATGATGGTGCCGGTGGTCATCACCGTCTTCAGCGACCGCAGCTTCACGTTCGAAACGAAAAGCCCGCCTGCCGCGATCCTGCTTAAGCAGGCCGCCGGCATTCCCATTGAGAAGAAGAAAGGGGGCGAGATCATCGCCGCCGAGGAAAAGACCAAGGGCTCAGGAAAATACAAGGGCTTCAAAGTGTCGGCGGCCCAAGTGAAGGAAATTGCCAAAAAGAAGATCAACGATCTGAACGCTCGCGACGAAGAACACGCGGCGCGGATCGTTGCCGGCACGGCACGCAGTATGGGCATTACGGTGGAGGGGTAATACAATTACTTTTTGCCGGCGAATAGCGCCAAACCCCCCGGAACAACGCTTCCGGGGCGGGACGGAGAGCTATTGGCCGAGCTTTGTTCGTTTTGAGCGACACCCATGGCAAGAAAGCAATCCATGGAAAACCCGGAAGCCAAAGCGGCGGAAGGCACAGCGCCCGAAGCAAAGCCGGACGCCAAGCCAAAGGCGGAAAAGAAGCCCAAAGCCCCTAAGCCGGACAAGGCGGCTAAGGCCGCTCCGGACGCCGCCAAATCAGATGCCGCTCCGGCAGCCCCGCCCGCTCCGGCCCCGACCGCGCCGGTCAAAGCAGCCGTGCCCAGCGAACCCGGCAAAAAGAAAGGGCGTCCCGGCATTCCGCCGCCGCGCGGCAAGAAACTGCGTAACAACCTCAAGAATTTCAAGCAACGCATCGCCAAAGACGGGCCCTGGTCGCTGAAGAAAGCGATCGGCCTTTTGAAACAGATGAAACGAACCAAATTCGACGAAACCGTCGAGATTCACATGTGGCTGGGCGTGGACACGACGCAAAGCGATCAGCTTATCCGCGGCACCGTGCCCTTGCCCCACGGCATCGGCAAAACCGTGCGCGTGGTGGTTTTCACGCAAGGCGACAACTTGAACAAGGCCAAGCAATCCGGCGCCGACTTCGCCGGCGGCGACGACCTCATCGAGAAGATTCAAAAGGAAGGCTGGCTGGAATTCGATGTGGCGCTCGCGACCCAGGACATGATGGGCAAGGTCAGCCGGCTCGGCAAGGTGCTCGGTCCGCGCGGCCTCATGCCCACTCCCAAGGCCGGCACCGTCATCACGGGCGACGTGGCCGCCGCGGTCAAGGACTTCAAGGCCGGCAAAGTCGAGTACCGCACCGACAAGGGCGGCAACGTCCATGCCGGCGTCGGCAAGATCAGCTTCGAGGAAAATAAGCTCGAAGAGAACATCAACGCCTTCGTGGACGCGATCCGGGGCGCCAAACCGAGCGGCGTGAAGGGCAATTATGTCAAGACGATTACGTTGTGCTCGACGATGAGCCCGGGAATACCATTGGCGCTATAGAGGTGTGGTATGCCGAAATCCAACAATGGACGAAAGACAACGCGTCGCGAACCTCGCCTTAAGCTAACGCCGGAGGAATCGCTACGACGGGTAAAGAGTATTTCTTCCCGCGCGGAGAAAATGATTGCCGCTATTCGCAAAGGCAAGAATCGAAGTGTATCTGCCTGATGTGCCTGCTGAGGCATATCGAAACATGCTCGATGTGTTTACGTCGGAGCTTACGTACGCTTTCGGCGGCTGCTCGGTGATTAAGAAGGTGAAAGGCTACTTTCTTTCTCGAGGAGGGAAAATAACAGTGGACTCGGTGAATCTGATTTGCTCGGATTCTCTATTTGAAATGAACGAAGAAGCTCTCGCGCATTATGCCTCAGAATTGCGAAGAGTGGCCTTCGAGTCTCTGAACGAGGAAGACGTCTTGGTGGCTGTCTATCGCGTTTACCACGCCAAGTAATATGAGTGTCGGAAGAAATGAGCAAATACATCAAGCAAATGGAAATGGACTCCCTGAAGAAAACTTTCCAGGGCGTCCGTGATCTGGTAGTGCTGAACGTCGTCGGCCTGAACGCCGTTGCCGACAACCAGATCCGGCATGGCTTGCGCAAAAAAGGCATCCGGCTCAAGGTCGTCAAGAACAGTCTCGCGCGGCGCGTATTCGATGATTTGGGCCTGAGGCTCGAAAAGGCGTGGGAGGGACCGACTACGGTCGCCTGGGGCGGCAGCAGCATTGCCGGGCTCAGCAAGGAAATCGACGGCATCCGCAAGAAGCACGACAAGAGCATCAAAGTGAAGTCGGCCGTCGCCGACGGCCAAGAAATCGGCTTCGACCTGGCTTTGACAATGCCGACGCGTGAAGAGGCCATCGCCCAGGTGGTGTCGCTCATGCTGTCGCCGGCCCGCAACTTGGCCGCCGCGCTTTTGGGCCCGGCCTCTCAGTTAGCGAGCCAACTGAAGACCCTGGGAGACAAGAAAGAAGAAATGGCCGCGCCGGCGGCGTGAACCAGCCAAGACCGATTTGGATCGTTACTTGTCAACACACACACGAAGCGCAAGCGAGGGACTGCTAACACTAGCCCGACGCGCGAGCGAGGGACTGTTAAAGTAAGAGAAACTATTACGCAATCGCCGTCCCGCTTCAGGCGGCAAGCTTGACATAAATCTGTCTCATTTACTGGAAAGGACATGGCACCCATGGCGGAGTTCGCGACGGAAATCAAAGACTTGGGCGACAAGATCGCCGGGCTGAAAATCAGCCAGGCCGTCGAATTGGCCAGTTATCTCAAGGAAACCTACAAGATCGAACCGGCGGCTGGCGGCGCAGTCGTGATGAGTGGCCCCGCGACGACGGGCGGCCCTGCACCGGTGGCGGAAGCCAAGACCGAGTTCACCGTGGTCTTGGAGTCCTTCGGCGCCGAAAAAATCAAGGTCATCAAGGTCGTGCGCGAAATCACCGGCCTGGGCCTCAAGGAGGCGAAGGATCTAGTGGAAGGCGCGCCCAAACCGGTCAAGGAAAACATCAGCAAGGAGGACGCGGAAAAATTCAAGAAGATGCTCGAAGAGTCCGGCGCGAAGGTGGCGCTCAAGTAATCCTGATTCCTGGAATGGAAGAGGCCTGGCGGCATGGGTGGCAGGTAAAGGACGACTGCACCTTTTTCCGCGAGTAGTTACGTGGTTCTAGGTGAACGCAGCGTGCAACGCGTTAGCCATCCC
>JAKEHV010000192.1 GCA_022614915.1 Gemmataceae bacterium
CCTTTTTGCGCGGTTTCGTCGATCACGATTTTCAAAGTCTCCCCTTTGAGTTCGTAGATCGCCGGCTGTTGCGGTTTGCCTTTTTTCGTGATGTCGATCCATTTCGGCGATTTGTTGGGGTCGAGCTGGTACGCCATTTCCTCTTTCTCAGTGGCGGACTTGATGAAGAAGGCCTTGTCCTTAGTGAACTCCATGAAGGCGCCCTTAAGTGCATCCTCCGGCACGACCCGGCCGCCGTCCACCGCACGGACCGCCTGCCATTTGCCCAGAATCAGTTCCTGGTCGCTCTTGGGCGCTTGCCTTGGAGCTGCCGCTTGCTTCTGTGACGCTTGTGCGAACGCCGCCTTGCCGCCGGCCGCGGCGCGGTTTGGAAAGAGATGCGGCGCCAAGCCGAATAAGCCGGCCGTCAACAAAGCGGCCAAAAGGGCGACAAGCGCTGTGGTTTTGATCTTGGTGTATAACATGGCGCGCAAAGCTCCTTGTGCCAGGTCGGCGGCGCGCGTGGAAAACGCTCCCGCCGCAACTGTTGTTGGGCTTGAGAACTGCAATGCTGAATCAATGGCCGCGGCCGTGACCGTAGCTGGCGGGGCCGCGAACGCTGCTTGCTCGTAGAAAGCCGCCAGCATCGCGCCGCCGGCTAGGCCGAGTCGCCGGGCCAGGCGGCCGCGCAATCGCTCTTTGGCGCGCATCAGCCGCACGGTCACGGTGCCTTTGGGACAGCCCAACTCGGCTGCGGTTTCTTCGCAGGTCTTCCCCTGCAGATAACAGAGGATGACCGGCAATCGATACTTTTCCGGCAGCCGGTTCAATTCCTCATCGAGTACAGGACGCAGGTCGCAGGCGGGCGTGTCAGCATGGACATTGGGCAATTGTTCCATTTCAATGTCCAGGCGCCGGCCACGACTGCGTTTGGCCGAATCGGCGCGAACGGCCAAAGCCAGGCGCAGGGCAACGCGGTGCAGCCAACCGGCCACGCTGCCGCGCTTACCGATCGTGCCCGCCATGCGCACCAGCACGAGAAAGGTTGCCTGAAAGGCGTCCTCGGCGTCCGGCTCTTGCAACAAAAGCCGCCGGCACACGCCGAACACCATCGGCCCATGCCGGCCCATTAGCATCTCAAATGCGGCTTGGTCGCGGCGGGCCGCAAAGCGCTGGAGCAAATCCGCATCACTGAGTTCGCGGACGGTCTCCGGCCCGGCGCGACCGCACAGCCTGCGCAACATTTGACCCAGTGTTCCGCTGCTCATCACCTATCCCTGCGACACGTGTCCACTGTCTAATAAATAGAGTGACAGAACGGCGGCGTGATTACATTTTTTTCGTACAACAACTCTACCCGCGCTGCCTTTTGAGCACGTCATGCCGCACACCGACCTCGCGTCACCATCGCGTTTCTCCGTCCACCACGAGCAGTCCCGTTTCACCGACAGCGATCTCTATCTTTTCAACGAAGGCAGCCACTTCCGCCTGTACGAGAAGATGGGCGCTCACCTCGGCGTCTTAGACGGCATGGCGGGCGCGTTTTTCGCCGTCTGGGCCCCCAATGCCGAGCGCGTCTTCGTAATGGGTGATTTCAACGGCTGGAACAAGACCAGTCATCCCTTACACTCGCGCGGCCAGTCGGGCATTTGGGAGGGTTTTGTCGCCGGCTTGGGCAAGGGCGCGATCTACAAGTATCACGTGCAATCGCGGCAGCACGGCTACAAGGTGGATAAGGCCGATCCGTTCGCCATCCACGCCGAAACGCCGCCGCGCACCGGATCGATCGTTTGGGAACTGGATTACGCGTGGGGCGATCGCGACTGGATGGTCCGGCGTAAAGCGCGTAACGCGCTCGACGCGCCCGTGTCCATCTATGAAGTGCATCTGGGCTCCTGGCGGCGCGGCGAAAATCATCGCCCACTCAGTTATCGCGAAATGGCGCCGCTTCTGGCCGAGCACATTTTGCAATGCGGCTTCACGCACGTCGAATTCCTGCCGGTGATGGAGCATCCGTTTTACGGCTCCTGGGGCTATCAAACGACAGGTTATTTCGCCCCCACCAGCCGCTACGGCACGCCGCAAGACTTCATGTTCCTCATCGACTACCTGCATCAGCAAGGCACCGGCGTCATCCTCGACTGGGTGCCGTCGCACTTTCCCACCGACGAGCACGGGCTGGCATTTTTCGACGGCACGCATCTCTTCGAGCACGCCGACATGCGCCAGGGCTTTCATCCCGACTGGAACAGCTACATCTTCAACTATGGTCGCAACGAGGTCCGCAGCTTTCTGATTTCCAGCGCCCTTTATTGGCTGGAGCAATATCACACGGACGGCTTGCGCGTCGATGCGGTTGCGTCGATGCTCTACCTCGACTATTCGCGCAAAGAGGGGGAGTGGATTCCAAACGAGTTTGGCGGCCGCGAAAACCTGTCCGCGCTTTCGTTCCTGCGCCGCCTGAACGAGGAAGTCTATCGCCGCGTGCCCGACGTGCAGACCGCCGCCGAGGAATCGACCGCGTGGCCCATGGTGTCGCGGCCCACGTATCTGGGCGGGCTCGGCTTCGGCTGGAAATGGGACATGGGCTGGATGCACGACACGCTCTCTTATATGTCGCGCGATCCGGTGCATCGCCATTACCATCACGATCAGCTCACGTTTCGCATGCTCTGTGCTTTCACTGAAAACTACGTGCTGGCCCTGTCGCATGACGAGGTGGTGCACGGCAAAGGCTCGCTCTTATCAAAGATGCCGGGCGACGACTGGCAAAAGTTCGCCAACTTACGGCTGCTCCTGGGCTACATGTTCGCGCAGCCGGGCAAGAAGCTGCTTTTCATGGGCGGCGAATTTGCCCAATGGAAGGAATGGGACCACGAGGCCGGCCTGGCATGGTCGCAGCTGGATTGGACGTCGCATCAAGGTGTGCAGCAATGGCTCAGCGATCTCAACGCGCTGTATCGCAGTGAACCGGCACTGCATGCACTCGACCACAGTCCGCGCGGCTTCCAGTGGATCGATGGCAGCGACAGCGCCCAAAGCGCGCTTTGCTTTCTCCGCTTGGGCAAGATGCCGGGCGAATGGGTGCTGGCCGTGTGCAACTTTACCCCGGTGCCCCGCTCGGGCTATCGCGTCGGTGTGCCTTGGGCCGGCGAATGGCGCGAGATCCTGAACAGCGACGCAATGGTGTACGGCGGCAGCGGCTTGGGCAACGCCGGCGCGGTATGGACCACCCCCATTCCGGCGCACGCGCATCCGTTTTCATTGGAATTGACACTGCCGCCGTTGGCATCGGTGTTTTTCAAACCAAGCGCTTGAACGCCAACGGCGTCGGGATTTTCCCTTTTTTCAGTGAATCATTCCCCTCCGCGCGCAATTATCATTTATATGAAGCCGGATGTGAATCTCGATGGACCGGAGGACGAGCTGCTCGACGGGGCAAGCCGCGGGGATTCCCGTTGTCTGGCGCTTCTGTTCACGCGTTACCGCAGCCAGCTCAAACGGATGGTCAAGCTGCGCCTCGATCCGCGCGCACAGGGTCGGGTCGACGCGTCCGACGTGATCCAGGAAGCTTTTCTGGAAGTTGCCAAGAAACTGAGCGATTACTTGCGCGAGCCTAAGCTGCCGTTCTACTTATGGCTGCGGCTGTTGACCGGGCAAAAGCTGGCCCTGGCGCATCGGCAACACCTGAACGTAAAAGCGCGCGACGCCGGCCGAGAGATTTCCCTCCATCGAGGGGCCTATGCCGCGCCCAGCTCGGCGGCGCTGGCCGCCAAACTCATGGGCAAGCTGACCACGCCCAGCCAGGCGGCCGTGAAGGCCGAGTTGCAAACCCGCGTGCAAGAAGCCCTCAATAGCATGGACGCCATCGACCGCGAAGTGCTGATGCTGCGGCATTTCGAGCAGCTCTCGAATTCGGAGATCGCCCTTCTTTTGGGCATCAAAGAAACGGCGGCGTGCAATCGGTATGTGCGCGCACTGGAACGGCTGCGAAGCATACTCGGCGCCATGTCCGGCGCCGCTGGTGAATGGTGAGGTGTCATCATGGCGGGCGCGGAATCTCTCGTCGATCCGGTCGCCGAGTTGGCGGAAGAGTTCATGGCGCGCTATCGCCGCGGCGAACGGCCCGCGCTCAGCGAGTACACGCAAAAGCATCCGGAGCTGGCAGAGCGCATTCGCCAAGTCTTCCCCATGATGGTGCTAATGGAAGAGGCGGCCCCGCTGGAAGTTGCTAGCACTAAGGCAACGGAGTTCGAACCTGCCAGCGCTGGTTTGCGACTTGGCGAAAAGCCGGAACACGTGGGCGGTTATCGCATTCTGCGCGAGATTGGCCGCGGCGGCATGGGCATTGTCTATGAAGCCGAGCAGGTCGCCCTTGGCCGGCATGTCGCTATTAAAGTGCTTCCATTGCCGGCGGCCCGGCAGGGCAAGGGGCTCGAACGCTTCCGCCGCGAGGCCCGCGCCGCCGCCCGCTTGCACCACACCAACATCGTGCCGGTGTACGAAGTCGGTGAAGAGAAAGAAATCTGTTATTACGCCATGCAGTACATCGACGGCCAGCCTCTCGACCAGGTTTTGGAGGAGCTGCGCCGGTTTCGCAATGTGAGCGACCAGGGGGATCCGCACGTGACACGCGCGGATGGACCAGCCTCACCCACGATCGCCCAGTCGCTGTGGGCGGGCCGCCCTGACCGCGCCAGCTTCGTACTCAGTAGACAACATAACTCCGCCCCACCGGCCAACGCTACTGGACTCGATCCAATCTGTAGTTCAGACACGCCTCTCCTACCAGACCGGCAAGAATGTCCATCCAACGACCCAGTCGTGAAAAGCGAATCGGCCGTGAACAACGGCACGGCCACTACCGCAGTTCTGCCGGGCGACACTGATGTCGCCGTGGCCGAGTCGAATCGGCAGCACTATTTCCGAAGCGTGGCTTGGCTGGGCATCCAGGTAGCAGAGGCTTTGGCCTTCGCCCATCATGAAGGTGTTCTGCACCGAGACATCAAGCCATCGAACTTGTTGCTCGATGCGCAAGGCCGGGTGTGGGTGACCGACTTCGGTCTGGCCAAAACCGAGGGAGAGACGTTGACCTGTACGGGGGACCTGCTCGGCACGTTTCGCTACATGGCGCCGGAACGGTTTCGCGGCTGGTCGGACCCGCGCAGCGACGTCTACAGCCTCGGCTTGACCCTGTATGAGATGCTGGCGCTAGTGCCGGCGTTCGCAGAAACGGACCAGGCGCGACTCATGCACCAGATCACGCACGTCGAGCCGCCGCGGCTACGCAAGGTGGATCGCCAAGTGCCGCCCGATCTGGCCACGATCGTCACCAAGGCCATCGACAAGGAGCCGGGTCGGCGCTACCAGTCGGCCGGTGAGTTGGCGGCAGACCTGCAGCGCTTCGTCGAGGACCGGCCTATCCTGGCGCGGCAGACCGGCATGGTCGAACGGACTTGGCGCTGGTGCAGACGCAATCCGGCCGTGGCCGCGCTGCTCCTGACCGTAGCCCTGACACTGCTCGGCGGCATGGGGTTTTCCACGCTGTTCGCGCTACGGGCTTCCGACCGCGCCGAGCAGGAGGCCAAAGCCCGCGCGGACGAGGAAAAGGAGCGCAACCGGGCCGAGCAGGAGTGGAAGCGGGCCGAGACCCAGCTGCTGCACGCTCGAACCGCCCAGTATGGCCGTACGCTAGACCTCATGCAGCGCTGCCTGGCCGAGAATGACCCGGCGCACGCGGAGTATTTGCTCGAGCAGTGCCCCGCCGACTTGCAAGGCTGGGAGTATAACCACTTTCGCGAACAGGTGGCTGGACGGGTTCAAACCTTCGCGATCCATTCGGATAATGTTGCCGGCGTGGCATTTCACCCGGACGGCGAGCTGGTCGCCTCGATCAGTTGGGACGGCTGCGTCTGCCTTTGGGATCGGGCTACGGGCCGGCAGCGCCGCCGCCTCGAGGGCCACACATTCCGCCAGAACGAAAAGCGATCCGGCGCAGTTCTAGTGGGACTCGCAAAGGGGGGGCTCAGCTTCAGCCGGGACGGGACGCGCCTGGCGTCGTTCAGTACGGATCAAGTCATCGTGTGGGATGTGCCCACGGGACAGGTTATGTGGATGCGAGATTGCGATCCTAGACATTCCTTCGCTGCAATGGCTTTTCACTCCGACGGCCGGCACATTGCGGTTTGGGACTGGCGGATAACCGTGTGGGATTTAGAGACCGGTCGTGCGACGCTGACCCTCCCCGCCCCCCAGAGAGCACACGGGAATTGCCTCGCGTTCAGCCCGGACGGCAGCCGGCTCGTGGCCGGCGCGAGCTCCAAAGTGCTCGTTTGGGAGCTGGCCACGGGCCGGCAGGTGCTCGAACTGATCCCAAAAAACAGATTCCCCTCCCAGATTCTCTTCAGCCCCGACAGCAAACAATTGGCTGTGGACGACGAGTTGCTGGATGCCGAAACAGGTCAGGTGATGCGCACCGCAATACCTCTTGACGGGAAGACCTTAGGCAAGAAGGCGCAATTCAGCCCCGATTTGCGCTTCCTGGTAGCCATGTCCGCACAGTATTTCCCGAAGGAGGTAATTGTTCGGAACGCCGAGACGGGGCAGACGGAGTTGTTGTTCCGCACGGAGTCGCCGCCTTCGTGCCTGGAATTTTGCCCAGATGGCCGACACTTGGTCACTGGTCACCAGGACGGCCTGATCCGGCTCTGGAACTTGGCGCCTCGCACACCAGCAACCCGTACCACGCAACCGGTCAAAAAGTTAAAAGGCCTTTGGAGTCCGGACGGCCAATGGGCGGCGACGCGCGAGCCGGGCCAAATAACCCTCCGGGAACTGGAAACCGGCCGCGCGCTACACACCTTGCCCATGCGCCTCCCGGACGGTCAGCCGGGA
>JAKEHV010000193.1 GCA_022614915.1 Gemmataceae bacterium
TCTCCGTGTAGGGCGCGACGTTTTGCGGCACGACGCGGATGCCGCGTACCGCGCCCTTCTCGAGACTCGGTATGTTGACGTTGAATAAGGCGCCCGGTTGCAGGTTTTGCTCCAGGATCTGTTCGATGACCCGGCGCGCATAAGCGGCCGCCTTGGGAAAATCCAGCGGCTTGGGCTTGGTGTATTCCAAGGAAACGGCAATGCTGGTTTTTTGAAAGAACGCGCCTTCGATGGCCGCCGCCACGGTGCCGGAATAGAGCACGTTGATCCCCGCGTTCGAGCCGGCGTTGAGGCCGCTGACAACGACGTCCGGCGGTTCCTTCAATAGTTCCAAGAGGGCGAGCTTGACGCAATCCGCTGGCCGGCCCTCCACCGCGAAGCCCATCGACTGCTGATTTTCGTCAAGAACTTCTTGTACAAGCAACGGCGTCAAAAGCGTGATCGAATGCCCGACCGCGCTCTGCTCGCCTGCCGGCGCTACCACCGTAACGTCGCCGAGTTTCTTCAACTCCGTTCGCAGGGCTCTAAGGCCGGGCGCGTACACGCCGTCATCGTTGGTCAACAGTATTCGCAAGCTTCAATCCCCTTCAAGTCTCTTGCGCCGCAAAAGGTGATGATAGTGCTGCGCGAACCGATGCGCTTCATCGCGCACATATTGCAAAAGCCGCAGCGCCGCCGCGTGCCGGCTCAAGCGCAACGGCTCGGCGTCTCCGGGTCGATAGATTTCCTCTTCGCGTTTGGCTAACGAAATCAAGCATGGCGGTTCCCGGTCCAGCAAACGAAAAACGTCGAGGGCGGCGTTGAGTTGCCCCTTGCCGCCGTCGATCAGCACAATATCGGGAAAAATCGTCTCTTCCCGATGGAATCCCTCGCTAGCGCGTCGGGCTGGTGTGGCTGACCGAAACCGTCGTGAAATCACTTCACGAATCGACGCAAAGTCGTCGTTGCCCGCGACCGTCCTGATTTTGTAGCGGCGATAGCCCGGCTTGAACGGCAGACCGTCGAGGAAGTAGACCAGCGACGCGACTTTTTCGTCGCCGTGCAAATGGGCTATGTCGATGCCTTCGATGACGCGCGGCTTTTTGTCCAGGCCCAGGATTTTCCTGAGGCCGGCCAGGCCTCGCTTCGGGTCGATCTGAAAGACCTCGGGCTGCACGTCCTTGTCGACCTGGCCGCGCAGACTGAGATTCCTGAGCGCTTTGACTTCGTCGCGCAGCCGGGCCGCCTTTTCGAATTGCAGCGCTGCCGCGGCTTCGGCCATCTCGTTTTCCATTTCCTGGAGCAGCTTGGCTTTCTTGCCTTCGAGCACCAATCTCAGGCCGCGGATTTGCTTGCGGTATTCTTCCTTGCTGACTCGGAAATTGCACGGCGCGGTGCACTGTTGGATGCTGTGCAAAATGCATGGCCGAAACCAGCGCCAGCGCGGGTCGTCTTCCTTGATGTCGAGCATGCAGGTTCGGAATTTGAAGATGCGTTGCAGCACTTGCAGCGCGGCCCGCAACCCTTTCGCGCTTGTGAACGGACCATAGAGCTTGACGCCGCGCCGCCGGGGCGTGCGCGTGAACTCGACGCGCGGGAAGTCTTCGCGCATGCGGATTTGCAAATAAGGAAACGTTTTGTCGTCCTTCAATTCGACGTTGAAACGCGGCTGGATGTCTTTGATGAGCCTAGCTTCCATCAAAAGGGCATCGACTTCCGTTTCCGCTTCGACAAAATCGATGTCGGCGATCAGCTTGATGAGATCGCACGTCCGCTGATCGAGCGTCGCCGCTTTAGTGAAATAATGCCCGGCCCGGTTGCGCAGGTTTTTGGCTTTGCCGACGTAGAGGACGCGTCCCTGCTCGTCTTTCATGAGGTAGACGCCGGGGCATGCGGGGAACTGTTTGACCTTCTCCGCTGGGGAATGGGGCGCTTCCGCCGGCGGTGTGTCATCCGACATCATTTGCTTCCGTAGTTGGGGGCAACGGATGCCGCCCAGATAAGATCATTATAATGCAGAAACCGGAGAGGTCATTTGAAGCGGCGCAGGACGACCATGCTGAGCTTATCTCCTTCGCGCTCGACGAAGTCCTTGGGGCGCGGCTCGTCCTTGTTTTCCTGGATGCGGATTTTCAAATTGTCACCTTCTTGCTGATAAATAGCGCGATCGATGCTGCCTTTGCCGGGGCCCTCGACCACGGTCAAATCCATCTCCTTGGGCTTTTTGTCGGGGTCGATCTTGTATTGGAACTTGCGAGTTTGCTTGCCGCCTTCGCGCACGTGGATATGTGTGCCCGAAAAGACGATTTCCGTCTCGCGAATGTCGTCTTGGGCAACCAGCTCGCCGCGCTGGACCGCGGAAATGACCTTCCAAGTGCCTTGCAAGTCGCGCTTGTCTTTCTGGACTTGTTCGGAATCTCCCGAACCGCCCGCCAACAAGGCCACAGTGACGAAGACGAGAAGCGTTTTCATATCCACTTGATTCGAAACATGCGCAGGAGCGAGAACGGCCGGTCGGGCCGTTGCCACGGAACTTTCTTGTAAGTCCCAAAGACGCGGTCCCATACATCGATGCCGATGCCGAAATTCGTCGTCCACATGTGGTTGTCGTGGTGGATCGCGTGACACGGTCGGATCATCCAGAAGCAGAGTTCGGGAAACTCATGCTGCAGTTGGTGCGAATAAGCTGCGAAGGCGGCGTAGCTCAGGCCCCCGGCCGCAAAGCCCCAACCCGCTTCCCAAGAGTGGATGAAACCAACAGGCAGCAGAAAGCCGGCGCCGACCACGTAATCGATAAACTCCCAAAACCATCCCTGGCCGTCGTTGTCGCGATGGTGTTCCGCGTGCTTCTTCTTGAGCAAGATCGTGTGCATGGCGCGATGGCCCCAATACTCGGCCAGCGAGCCAACGACGAATCCGATAAGGCAAGCGGTCAGCCAGACGGGCATGGCGGGGCCACCTCTGGTACAAAACACCGTACAACCTCGAACGTAGTGGCCCAATGGGGCCCTGTCAAGAGAGCAGATGGAAGGAACAGATGAAACTACGGCCAGGCTGTGATACAATCCGTTCACGGAACGGACGCAAAGGCAGTCAGACCCTACGGTGCATCCAATGGCACACGTCGAGCAAAGAGCGACCTTGGCAGACCTCTACCAATCCACGGGCAAAGCCGAGCTTGTCGGGGGAAGGATCGTGGAGCTTATGCCAACCGGACGAAAACCCAACCGCGTGGCATTTCGCATTGCGCGCAGTCTTGATGACTTTGCGCTGGAGACGGGCAAAGGTGAGGCATACACCGATAACATGGGTTTCACGGTGTCCATGCTCGCTTCAGGCCGGGAGTCGTTCTCGCCGGACGCGTCCTACTACACAGGTCCATTCCCGGCCAATCCTATGAAATACGTTCCTGGCGCGCCGAGATTCGCCACGGAAGTGCGCAGCGAAGGCGACTATGACGCGGATGCTGAGCGGGAAATCGCCAACAAGCGCCAGGACTATTTTGAAGCAGGAACTGTCGTCGTTTGGGACGTGGATACCAAGTCAGAGGTCATTCGAGTCTATCGTAAAGACGATCCCGAAAATCCGGCGATTTACAAGCGCGGCGATGTCGCGGATGCCGAACCGGCGGTTCCGGGCTGGCGCGTCGAAGTGGATTGGCATTTCGGGTAGGCCACAATCCAATCTAGTCTTGCAATTCCGCGTAGATTTGTTCGAAATCCGCGGCGCATTGCTCAAAGCACTGGACGAGGAGCGGGTCGAATTGCGTCCCGGCGCCGTCGCGGATCATCTGCACCACGTCGGCGTGGGGCAAGGCAGGCTTGTAGATGCGGCGCGAGCGCAAGGCGTCATAGACGTCGCACACCGTTACAATGCGTGCGGCCAGCGGAATCGCCTCGCCGGCCAACCGATCGGGGTAGCCGCTGCCGTCAAAGCGCTCGTGGTGATGGCGGGCAATGTCGATGGACATCTTGAGGAAGGCCAGCGCGAACCCGTGCCGTTCGGCGACTTTCTTCAGCGTGCCGGCGGCGATGGTGGTGTGCGTCTGCATGAGCGTGCGCTCATGCGGATTGAGCTTTCCCGGCTTCAGGAGGATGTGATCCGGCAGGCCGACTTTGCCGATGTCGTGCAACGGGGCGCAGCATGCAAGCATGTCGATAAAGTGATCGTCGAGCTGGCTGTTCAAGGCGGGATGGCGCAGGGCTTCCTGAGCGAGGCGGCGGCTGAAGACTTGCAAACGCAACAAATGCGCGCCGGTTTCCTCGTCGCGATTCTCCGCGAGCGTCGCCAGAGCCAGGACCAGCGCGTTGCGAGCTTCAACCAGATCGCTGTCGCGATCGTGCAAATGGGATTCCAGCTCGCGATTGAGCGTGAGCAGATCGCGATTGAGCAGATCGCTGCGCTCTTGCGCTTGCTTCAGCTTCAGAGCGGCCTGGATGCGCGCTTGGAGCTGCACCGCAGTAACGGGCTTGAGCAAGAAATCGTCCGCGCCCGACAGCAGCATCTGCGCCATCTCGTCGGGATGCGAGCGGCCGGAAAACAGAATGATCTTCAGGTGCGGCCTATGCGACAGCTTGCGCATTTCGCGGCAGGTCGCCAGCCCGCCTAATTCGGGCATGTCCAAATCCAAAAGCACCAAATCGTAGTGGTTTTCCGCAAACGCGGCGAGCGCGAGCTTGCCGTTGGCGGCTTCGTCGCATTCCAGTCCGATCGACTCCAGCAACATGCGGCTGAACAGACGCACGTCCGGCTCGTCGTCCACAAGCAACACGCGCCGGGTGGCTGCTGCCTCGTCGCTCGAACTCACGCTCTTCTGCAAGGCCATGGGCAGCACAATGGTTGGCGACAGCGCGCGGCACGGTTGGGCAGGCGACGCTGAGCCGTTCGTCAGAAACGGTTGCAGCCCTTCCGCCAAAGCGAGCGCCGACAGACCTTGCCTCAATCCCATCGTGAATTCCACGAGCAGCCTGTCGAGTTCGTGCGGGATATCAGCCCGATAGAGCCGCGGCGGCACAAATGTTTCCTTGCCGCTTTGGTTCGGCACGTGGTGCGTCAAGAGCCAGAATAAGCACAGAGCCAGACCAGCGACGTCACGGCGCTTTTGCTCGTCGAGAGTGAGCAAAGGACTTTCGCCGGCGCGGGCATTCGATTTCAGACCAAAGTCGACGATCCGGACCTGGCCTGTGTGCTCCAGACGCACGCTGCGCGGGCCAAGACAGCCGTGGACGAGGTCGGCGGCGTGGGCATCGGCGAGGGCCTGCGCCGCTTGCAGGATCCACGCGCAGCTTCTGTCGATCGGCTGCGGCCCGTGCTCCAGGAGCCAGTCATGTAAATCATGTCCGCGGATGAATGGCGAAGTGAAGTAGAAGCCGCCCATTCCTTTTTCCAAGCGGGCCAGCGGAGAGGCAGCAATCGGTCCGGCGTCCGTAACGGGAACGACGACCTCGTTTTGGAGTTGGGCGGCCTGTTGGGCGCGCGCCAGCAATTTGTCGGCGCCCTGCGCTTCGACCAGGCGCAAGGCCACGCTTTGACGCAGGTAGCAATGTTCGGCCTGGTAGACGTGGGCGTTGCTCAGGCCCTCGCGAAGGCGATAGGGGCCGACGAGCAGACTCTCCAGCTTGCCGGCAAGTACACTTTCCGCCTGAAAGCGCGTCAGCGCGTCCGCTTGCACCAAAGCGGCCAACAGCTCGTTTTCTGAAAGCGCCGGCAACTGATCCGACAGGCGACCCGTCTTGTGCTGCCAATTCGCACGCAGCAAGCGCGCGCTTTGGAGACGCCGCAAGAGATTGAGGGCGGCGAAGTCGGACATCGTCAGTCTTCCTTGGGAGCAAACAACACTAGAATATACTCAGCGACAAATCCACTTCACACGGAGCATTCCATGAAGGGGAACGGAGAACTTCACGACGGCGACGCGGATGCCGCCGAAACCAAGGAATGGCTGGACGCGCTCGGCGGCGTCTTGCTCACGCAGGGTCAGGACCGGGCGCGATATTTAATCTCTCAATTGAAAGCCAAAGCCGCCCGCAACGGCGTCGATGTGTTCACCGTCCATACGCCATATGTCAACACCATTCCGCCCGAACGTCAAGCGCCATTTCCAGGTAATCGCGAACTCGAGCGCCGCATCAAGAGCGTCTTGCGCTGGAACGCGATGGCCATGGTCGTCCGCGCCAACAAACGCTCCGGCGTCGGCGGCCACATCTCCACCTATGCGTCGCTCGCCACGCTCTATGAAGTAGGTTTCAACCACTTCTTCCGCGGCCCCGAGGCGCCCGGCGGCGGCGACTTCATCTACTTCCAAGGGCATTCCACTCCCGGCATCTACGCCCGCTCTTTCCTCGAAGGCCGCCTGCCCGAGGCGCGACTGGAAAACTTTCGCCGTGAGCTGGAAAAAGGCGGCGGCCTGACCAGCTATCCGCACCCCTGGCTCATGCCCGATTATTGGCAGTTTCCCACAGTCTCCATGGGCCTCGGGCCCATCATGGCCATTTACCACGCCCGCTTCCTTCGCTACATGGAGCATCGCGGATTACGCGACACTTCGCAAAACCGCGTCTGGGCCTTTATCGGCGACGGCGAATGCGACGAGCCGGAAACGCTGGGCTCGCTCACCCTGGCCTCGCGCGAAAAGCTCGACAACTTGATCTTCGTCGTCAATTGCAACCTGCAACGCCTCGACGGCCCGGTGCGTGGCAACTTCAAAATCATCCAGGAATTGGAAGCGGCCTTCCGCGGCGGCGGCTGGAATGTGCTGAAAGTCATCTGGGGAACCCCTTGGGACGATCTTCTGGCCCGCGACCGCACCGGCCTCCTCGTCCAGCGCATGAACGAAACCGTGGACGGCGAATACCAGCGCTATAGCACCGAGTCCGGCGACTACATTCGCCAGCACTTTTTCGGCAAATATCCGGAGCTTCTGAAACTGGTCGAACATCTCAGCGACGAGCAATTGACCAAGCTGTCGCGCGGCGGCCATGACCCGGTGAAGGTTTACAACGCCTATAAAACCGCCGTGGAACATAAGAGCGGACCAACCGTCATCCTCGCCAAGACAGTGAAAGGTTATGGCCTGGGCGAAGCGGGCGAAGCGCTCAACATCGCCCATCAAGCGAA
>JAKEHV010000194.1 GCA_022614915.1 Gemmataceae bacterium
AACGTCATCGCGATGCCGGCGATGAGCCCGGCGATGCCGACCGCGCCCAGAATACCGCCGGTCGGCAGGAATATTTCGCCCGCCATGAGCAACAAGCCGACCACGATCAGCACATAGGCGAGAAAAAGATTGTCCATGATGATTCAGGATAGCTCTAAATCTCCTTTACTACTATGCGATTGCCTTCGATTTCGATGATCTGCACGCGGCTGCCGGGTTGCACGTAATCTCCTTCGGCGACGACATCGAGAAAGTCCTCGCCGAATTGCACCTTGCCCGCGGGCCGCAGCGGCGTGGCTGCGACGCCAATTGCGCCCAAAAGCGACGGATCGACGAGCGGCGTGGCGATGGCGCGCTCGCCGGCTTCTTCTTCGTCGGGAAGCTTGAGCACGAGGCGATTGACATAGGGGATATGCGGCAAGTACCACGCCAAGACGAGCGCTGCCGCGATGGCCGCGACCAGGCTCAGCCCAAACGTGCCGAAGGTTGTGCCCAGGCCGATCCAATCTTGCGAATTCTGCGGCCATTTTTCCAAGGTGACAAGCACCAAACTAGAAATGACTAGAACCACGCCGGCGATTCCCGGAAACGTCACGCCGGGCATGACGAATACTTCGACGCCGATCAGAATCAAGCCGAGAATGAACAGGAGAATCGCGAGGAAAGTGTATTGCCCGACGAAGGAATACGCCCAAAAGAACAACACGAAGCAAATCGCGGCCATCACGCCGGGCGCCGTAATGCCGGGCATCTTCATTTCGAGGATGAGGCCGATGATGCCGAGCATGATGAGCACAAAGCGCACTGTCGGCTCGCGAAAAAAGTCGGCGACTTGTTCCAGCCAATCGCCGCTGGCGACGCGGACTCGTTGCGACTCCAAACCGAAGTAGGTGAAGAGATCGTCCATCGAGTTGAGTCCCGTGGCTTGGGCGATGCGAAATTCGCGGGCCAGCGCCGCGTCGATTTTCAGGTTTTTCCCGGCGTCGCGCTCGAGCCGGCCGAACGAATCCCAGTGCGGAGTTTTCGATGCGGCGTCCTTTTTTAGCTCGGGCTCGGAAAGGAGCCGGACTTCGCTGGGATTATTCTTGCCTTTTACCCGAAAAAGCACCAAGTCGCGATTCAGCGTCGCTTCGAAAAGCGCCGGCGGATAGCCCTGTTCTTTCACCAAGGGCAGCAGCATGTCGCGGGCGCTTTGGAGTTGATCGTCGCTGAGGTAGCTGAAATCGCCCAAGGCGGCGTCGCCGGCCATGACGATTTCCATGCAGCCCAGCGCCAAGAAGGTGGCGGCGCCGAGCACGCGTCCCGGAGGAATGTAAGCGACGGTCTTCACGGGCCGATCGTTCGCGTCTTTGAGTTGACGGAGGAAGCGCGCGCTGGAAGCAACGTGGGTGATATCGCCGCCTTCCGCATCCATTTTCAGCAAGATGAAATTGGCTTGCTGGCCGAGTGCGGCGCTGATTTGCCTCTCGAGCGAATCGAGTTTCCCCTTGTCCAACGGTCCGCGGACATCGATGCGGATCGGATTGGCAACGCGGCCGACGAGCCAATCTTCGACCATGCTGTGGCGCGGCAAGCCGAGTGCTTGCACCAGCTCCGCTTTGCTGCTCTTCAGGCCGCTGCACAGCTTCAACTCCATGGCCTGTTGCGGCTCGAACAAGGCGTTTGGCGCTTGCAAGTAGTCCGGCTGAATGGGATCGAGCACGAAGGCCTTGCCGGCTTTCTCCATCTCCGCCAGCGTTTTGCTGCTGACGATGCGCGCTCCCTCGTCGGTTTTG
The DNA here is from genome assembly GCA_022614915.1 of Gemmataceae bacterium. Classification (GTDB taxonomy): domain Bacteria; phylum Planctomycetota; class Planctomycetia; order Gemmatales; family Gemmataceae; genus JAKEFD01. The sequence continues at coordinate 1,776 of JAKEHV010000194.1, forward strand.
ACGCGCTTGAGCGGCAAGGCGGGGTCGAGCATGCGCTCGATCACGTCCGGCGACGGGAATTGCTTGGCAACTTCGCGGTACGCGGTGCGCATGGTTTCGTTGAAGATGCCGCCCAGGTCGCGGGTCACGTCGCCCAGCTTTGCTTTTGGCAGCCGGGTTTTCGGGTTCACGTCGTCGGACAAAATGATTTCCTTGCAAGCCAAAACAGGCAGCACGGTGTGCTTGGTCGTTTCGTTATAGACAAAAGCGATTGTCGCGATTTTAGGATAAAGCGGATTGACTTGCCCCAGTTGCAGATTGCGGATGAAGACGGCCAGGTCATTGCAAGAGCCGAACGTGCTGCTGCCGGCGGGTTGGCCGTGCGGATTGAAATCGAACACCACCGTGGTAATGTTTCGGCCTTTGCGCTCGATGGCATCTTGAATCTTCAATTTGATCTGGCTAACCGTGTCGTCGGTGATCGGGCTGGGGACGGTAATGACCAGGCCGTCTTTCTCGGCCTTAGGCGGCTGCGCATGGACGTCCGTCGGGGCGTAATGGACCCCCGTGAGCAACAACGCCGCGATCACCACGGCCGGGCCGGGGGGAACGGTCGGCTTGGCGAACCACCGCATGCCACAACCTCCAAGGCGCTCTATTCCACCATTAACACTAGCCCGACGCGCAAGCGAGGGACCATTACCAAGAAGGGAAACTACCCCATTATAAGCTAACGAGACAGAAAGGAGGCGTCAAAAGCGCCGACGCCTTCCCAGAGTTATTCGCCGAAATGCGCCGGGAATTGCAGCTTGGGACGACTTTGGTTGCATTCGTCGAAAGGGATGACACTTGGAGTGCCGTTTCAGACACCGCTCAGAGCCGTGGGGCGCTCCGTCGAGCGCCCCCATTTGTCATTCCGGCTCAGCGACATCAAAAGTCGAAATCGAAGTTGAAAGGATCCTGGGCAAAGACGTTGTCTATATCGGAAGTTGACGGCTCGTCCGTTAAACCGGGCAGCTGATCGTTCAAAGTGGCTGCCGACTTGCCCGATGTCACAACAAAAGTCGTGCCGCCGGCCGCAGCGCTGGGGCCCGCTTCCGGCAGGGCGCCGCTCACGTGATGCACGCTGCTCCGCAAGGTTTCGCCCACGTCCGCGGGCAAATCGTCTAACTTCTCCTTGGACTCGCGCACCGCGCCCTTCAGTCCGCCCGCCAAGTCCACGTCGCCTTCGTCAGGCAAAACCCGCAGCGATCCCAAGAGACCATTCGCGCCGCCCTCGGGCCCTGCGGCGAAGTAAAGTGCGTTTCTGTCGCCGAAGGAAACGCCGTTGCCGAACGTCATTCCCCATAAGCCGTCGATGCGAATGGGGCGGTGCCGCGCGTCGCGCAGGACGCCTAAAAAGTCGCCGGTGTCGGGATCATAGGCGTGGATGCGGCCGTTGCCGTGATTGCCGACCAAGAGAGCGTTACTGAACTCGCCGAAATCGCTGGGCGCCAGGGCAAGTCCCCACGGTTGGTCCAAGTGGCTGCGCGAGACGAGTCGCTCGACGAAATTGCCGTCGGTGTCGAAGACGGAAACGAAGCCGGAGCTGCCGTCGGGTCTGGCGTCGCCGTTCTGGTCGCGGGCGTAAGTGACGAAAAGCTGGCCGCCCAGGTTTTGAATGTTGAAAGGCTTGAAGTTTTTCGGCAGGTCCGGATCGCTGAAGTTGCCAGCCAGCGTGACCGATTGGAAGGTGGGACCGAAGACCTCGATGTCGCCGTTCCCAAAGTCGGCGGCGAACAGGTGATTGCCGGCGGCGTTGCTGCCCAAAGCGAGACCGGTATAGACCGCTTCGCCGGCGTTTTCCACCGCCACCTGCGCGCTGCGCGAAGGGGCGGGCGGTGACGGCACTGCCGGATTCCAACCTGTGATGAAGCCTGTCGAACTGGCGAAAATGAAAATGGCGCGGCCGCTTTGGGCACCGGCGCTAACGAAAAAGTCGTTTGCCGTCGAATTAAAGACCTGCCCGGTGGGCGAACCGCCCGGAATGGCCACCGTCAATGCGTTTTTGAGGAGGGGGCTACCGGCGACGTCGCCGGTGTAGAGCGTGCTGACGCCCGCCCCTTGGGACGAGACCCAGAGCGCGCCGCCACCGGGGCTGAGCGCCATACCCCAGGCGTTCATCAGCTGAGGATCCTGCAGTCTCGCAACGCCGGCCTGGTTCGACACGAGCGGCGTCAGTTGAAACAAACTGGATTCCGGAACCACGCGGTCTTCCAACGTTTCCAGACACGGACGAAAGGCAGGGCGCGAAGCCGCGGTCGGGCGCGAGAATGAGTGCCGTGTTAACATGGTACACCTCCAAAAAAGGCCGAGGCGGCACGCAGCAGCAGCGAACCTCGCCGGGCCGCGCCCGCGGGGATGAAACGATGAACTACAATAATTCCGCTGAATTCCTTTGACAAAAGGGCGCCGCATCACGATCGCACACATCGGGCACTTACGGCGATAGGCTGGCTAAGAATTCGAGCAACAGCCGGTGCTCGGCGTTGGCTTCGGCGTCGGCGTCCCAGACGACGCAGCACCCGCGTGCGCCCAATAGCCGATGCCGCCAAGCAGCAAGCCGACCAAAAGACCAACGAGAATTCGAACGGTCCAGGTTGTCCCCGACGCGACGCCGGCTTCCAGCAAAACGGCGACTTCGGGACGGAGTTGATCCAACGTCAGCGATCCCGCGGCCAGCATCCACGCTTGCCGCGTCGTCGCTCGCACTATGCCCGGGTTGGGTTCGTCGCGCCACGCGGGCCTGGCCAAACCGGCCAAGGTCCAGCCCAAGCCGCGCTGTTCCAGCCCCGCCCGCAGTCGCCGCCGCGCCCGGCATAGCCGAGAGTGCACGGTGCCCACCGGCAGGCCAAGCTCGGTGGCTGCCTCTTCGTTGGTCTTTTGCTCTAAACAACAGAGGATGAACACGGTCCGCAATTTGTCCGGCAGGCGGTGTATTTCTTCATCGAGCGCCGGGCCGACTTCGCGCCAGGCCAGATCGACACGCGCCGGCGCGGGGACTTGCCGCAAAACTTCCGCGCCGACTGTCTGCTCGCGCTCGCGCCTCAGGGCCGCGTTTTCCCGCGCGCGCAGCGCGACTCGATAAGCGACTTTGTAAAGCCAAGTCGCCAGGAATTGACGCTGGCGGATATTGGCGGCTTGGCGCGCCAGCGTGAACATCGTCGCCTGAAATGCGTCCTCAGCGTCGTGCGCGTTGCCGAGCACGCGGCGGCACACCCCCATGACCATGGCCCCATGCCGCCAGACCAGGAGCTCGAACGCACTTTCGTCGCGCAACCGCGCGAAGCGATCGACAAGCGCCGCGTCACTGACGACGCCCGTCTCGCGCCTTTGCAGGCACGCGGGGGGAGCCGGCGCCAGACCGCCGCGCCTGCCGAACTCGCCATGCAAGGCATAAACCTGGCGAATAACTTGCTCCTCCATGGGAACCATGGTTTGCTGACGTATTAGATGCCTGTCGGGGCGAAAACCTTCCCTAATGTGATTCCTTTTCGCAGGAAGGCAAAGATTCTATCTCGAACTCGCCGTCAACGGCGGGCCTCATCGCTGCGCGAAAGCCTCGGTGAACTGGGCTAGGCCATCGCAATGCATCGAGGCAGAGCCTCGCGGAATGGGTTCCCAGGCAGAGCCTGGGAACCAGATGCCGTCGCGATGGTGGTTACTCTACCCCAACTTCAAAGTCCCGACCCTATTGGTTGCCGATGCGTTGGATCGCGTTTTGGGCGTGGTTGCGCACGTTGGGATTGGTGTCGTTTAAGAGCTCGCGCAGGGCGGGCAACGCCTCCTTGGCGTCGGCGCCGCTATTGCCCAAAAGGGCGCACGCTTGCCAGCGGATTTGCGGCGAACCGTCTTTTAGAAGGTCAATCAGCATCGGCACGGCGGACTTCGAGCGATAGCCGGCATTGGTCAACGACTGCACAATCGCTTGACGCATAGCCGCGTCTTTGCCGCTCGATTTGAGCGCGCCTTCAAGGGCGGCCCAGCCGTCCTGGCCCATGTTTCCCAAAGCATAGGCGGAGTGAATGCGAATATCCTGACTGGAATCCTTCAAGAGAGTTTCCAGTTGGCCGCGGACTTCCTTGGAACGGATGCCGGTCCCGTTGACCAATTGCACGGCGGCGAGCCGCACTTGCCCATTGGAGTCTTTGAGCCCTTCCATCACCAAAGGCACAGCCTTCTCCTTATGCTGTGAATAAACGAGGGCCTGCATCACCTGCGACTTGGCGTTGGCGTCGTCGATGTCTTTGTGCCTCTTGATGAGGATCTCGACGCCGTCGTTCATGTTGGCCAAAGCGTAAATCGCCTGGCTGCGCACGTTTTGATTGCCGGACTTGAGAAGGTCGGCCAGCGCCGGGATCGCTTTGGCCGCGTTGTTGCCGTGGTTGCGGAGCGCGCCCGCGGCGTTCATCTTGACGTTGTCGTCCTTGTCCTTGAGCGCCTCGATCAAGTGTGGAATGCCCACCTCACCCGCGCGCATCATGACTTGAATCATGGCCATGCGGACTTGCGCATTGTCGTCCTTGAGAAGCGGCAACAATTCCGGCAGAGCTTTCTTGAGGTCGCCCTGCAAGTTTTGGAATGACCATACGGCTTGTTGGCGCACGTTTTCGTCTTTGTCTTTCAGCATGGCCAGCATGTGCGGCACCGCTTTGGCGCCGTATTGCGGCAGGATGCTGACGATCTGCACGCGCATGTTGCGGTCGCCGTCTTTTGCGAGCTTGGCGAGGGCGGGCAAGACGATTTCGGGATCGCCCTTGACGTTTTGCAGGGCCCACAGGGCCTGCTGGCGGACGTTGGCGTCGGTGTCGGCCAGCGTGTCGATGAGCGCGGGGGCCGCGCTGGCGGCGGCGACACCCATGTTCTGCAGCGCTTGCACCGCTTGCTGGCGTACGCCCACGCTCGAGTGTTTGAGTCCTTCGATAAGAATCGGCAGAACTTCCTTGGCCTCCTGACGCCGGGTGATCGCCAAGGAATACGCGCATTGCATCTTCAGGACGATGTCCTTGTGTTTGAGCCCTTCGCGCAAAATGGGCATGGCGGTGTCCGGCTCAAACCCCATGACCAACATCAGGCTCGCGGTGTTGATGCGGATGTTGTCGTCCTTGCTGTCGAGTGCTTTTTTCAAGCCGGGCCCCGGATTCTCCCCCATACTCTGCAACGTGTGGAACGCTTGCTGGCGAACGTTGATGTTGATGTCGGTGAGCGCGGCTTGCACGTGCGGGGCCGCGAGCTTCGCCATGGGGCCGAGGATTTGCAGGCCGTTCATGGCTGACTGGCGTACTTGTTCGTCGTCATCTTTCAATGCGTAGCCGAAAGCAATGACGACCATCTTGTCGCCGATGCGCATGGGCATGAGCGTATTGACGGCGGCGCGGCGAACATCGACCTCTTTGGCGCCCATGGCGTCGACCAGATTCGGGACGGCGTCCGGGCCGATTTCTCCCAGCGACTGGATGGCCATGCCTCGCAGCTCCGGACGTTCGTCCTTGAGCGCTTCGACGAAGACGGGGATGGCGGACTTGCCGATCTTGGCTAAGGCCACGGCATAGGGATGGACGTTCGCGTTGCGGTTATTGAGGAAACGATCTTTCAGATCGGGGATAGCGTCCTTGGCGTCGCTGCCGATGCCAGCCAGTGCGGCGGCGGCATTGAGCTGTGATGCCTCCTTGCCGTTCTTGAGGACGACGATGAGCGCGGGCACGGCGGCTGCGCCGAACTTCGAAACACTTTCCGCCGCCGCCTGGCGCACTTCGTTTTCCGAGTCGTCAAAGGCTTTGATAAGGGCAGCGATGGCTTCGGCGGGTTCGGGATTGATACGGCCCAAGGTATACGAAGCCTTGCGGCGCACTTCGGGGTTTTTGTCCGCCAAGGCCTTGATCACCAGCGGCGCCGTCTTCTTGCCTTCGGGGCCGATCCAGCCCAAGGCCCAGATCGCGTAGAAGCGGGCGTTATCGTCTTTGGACAAAAGCATTTCCTCGAGGGGCGGCACGGCGGCCTTGCCGATCTTGCCCAGACAAATGGCGGCGTTGAGGCGGAGGTCCTCGTTTTTGTCCTGAAGCGCCTCGACCAAGGAAGGGACGGCAGGCTCGGCGTCGGCGCCGAAATCCGCCAGGCCCATCATCGCTTGCACGCGCGCTTCCACATCGGTGTTCTTGCGCAAGTCATTGAGAAGCGCCGCGACGATTTTCTTGGGGTCGCCTTTGGGTTTTTCGGAGTCTTGGGCACTCAGCGTTGGAACCAGAATGCACAGCGTGACCAGGCCCAAAAGGAGATGCTTTTTCATGGCTGGAATCCTTTTTGAGAGACGACAGCGTATCTCTTGCAATGAAGGTGACTCGTTTTCACAGCTCGAAGCCACAAGATTAAGATCAAGATTAAGACTGAGATCGTCTCTTAATCCTGATCTGTGTCTTAATCCTATTCCTAATCGTAATCCTAATCTTGATCCTAATCCTGTATAGAACCTCGACGCCCGCTCACTTACGGCGGCGAGGTGGGTAGTATCTCCTGATACTCAGAGACGTCTTCCTGGTCATTGTGTCGCGCCGGGACAATCAAGAGGTCGTCGTTCATCTCGTCGCGGGCGAAGATCTTGCGAAACTTGGTGATGAACAGGCCTGCTTGCAGGTGACCGGCGAGTTGTTGCAGGGCGCGGACATCCTCGGCCGGCGCCTCGCGAACCAAATAGCCGAAGGGCCGTTCCTGGCGCGCCTTTTCCAAGCGGGCGCGGATGACCTTGTAAATCGCCTGGGCGCGCTGCATGTCTTTGAGGTCGGCCTGCGTGAAGCCTTCGTCCACGTTCGGCACTTTTTCACCAAAGGGGGCCTCGCCCTTCAGAATGGCGATGTCTTCGGCGGTGAGCTTGCGGGCCCATTCCATCGTGGTCGGGATGTGACCTTTCGGATTGGGCTGCGGCCTTTGTCCACTGACGAAGTTGAAGCCCAAGTCGCGTGCCCGTTGCAACAAAACGGGAATGCGCCCCTCAATGGCCTTCAGCCAGACGACGCCCTTGCCGGGCAAGCCGTCCGGCGTGCAACCCATCGCCGCCTGAAGCATGGGCACCCAGGTGTATTGATACGTCATGTCGCCTTGCAGATCGACTTTGTGCGGGGCTTGCACGTAGAAGAGCGCTTCGGTTTTGTCCTTCACCGAAATCTGCGTGATCTTCAATGGATAGACGAGCTTCTCGGAGGCGAATCGAAAACGCGTAGGCGTGACTTCGCCGGCGAACGAGCCGTCCTTGTTGCGCTTCATCTGGGCGGTGTCGATCTTCATGACGGTGAAGAGCCACTTCTTTTGGATGTAGTGGTCGAGAGTGGCCTCGTCCCCGGAATAGCTGTACTTGTGGTCCTTGAGCCATTGAAACAAGTCGTCGGCCCGGTCGGCGCTGATGATTTTGTAATCCAAAGAGCCGACCACGCCGGCTTCGAGCACGATGACTTTGGGCCGGTCGGCGCGGCCGTTCTTGTCGTTGGACGGCGCCGACTTGGCCATGGGCGCGCCCGCGAGCGCGGCGCGCTCGAGCCGAACAATGGGCAATAGCTTCGAGTGCGGAAACTCGCGCTTTTTCAGAATGGAGTAGATGGCCAGGTGCTTGAAGAAATCGCGCGGCATCTCGTGCAGCTTAGGCTGCGACGGTGTCGGAATCACCATGCCGAAATCGAGGGCGTTGCCTTCGAACTTCGGCTGCACGGTGAAGCTTTCGATTTTTTCAACCGGGTCCCAATTGATGAAGACCTTCTGTGCCGGCTGGAGAATGTCGGCGTTCTTGGCGGAGAAGTAACAGCAGGCGCCAAAGGCGGCCGGCGCTTGCACCGCCGCCACGGCGGCCAGCGCCAGACTGCATACCCATCGTCCCATTCGCATGATCAGCCCCTTTCGCGCTACGGCGCGTTCGAATCCACGACTAAGACGATACAGCGGGGCGGGCGGTTTGCAAAGGAATTTGTGTCAATGAATGCGGGACGGTTAATTCGGTATCGTCTTATCCGGATCGACGGCTGGCGAGCGCGTTGGGTCCGATTTCTCCACCGCGCCCGCTTGATGGTTTTCCGACGGCTTGGGCGGCGGCAACTGCTTCATGATCTTGCTGGTTAAGTCCAGCGTATCCGTCATCTGTTCCACGAGCTTGGGCATCTCATGCGGGTCGCCGGTGATGACGGGCCGTTTGAACATCTTGTAGACGAAGTACAAAACCACCGCCGCGATGACGATGATGATAATGATCGCCTTCACCTTGCCCGCCTCTTGCTGAATGAGGCCGACCATCTGGTCCGTGAACGCATAGCCCAAAAGGAACAGCAGACTGACGCCGGGAATCGCATAGATGCCGTCGGCGAGGATGAAACGCGCCAGCGGCAACCGCGTTATGCCGGCGGTCAGAAAGATGGGGGCGCGGATGCCGGGCGTCAAGCGGGCAAAGAGCAAGATGCGGATGCCATACTCTTGAAAATTCTCCGTGATCTTTTGCAGCCGCTCCGGCGTCAGGATGTGCTTCTTGATGAAGGACAGCTCGACGAGCCGGGCGCCCCAGAATCGGCCGATGAAGTAGAGGAAGCTGTCGCCGATGATGACGCCGACGATGCAGATGGGGAGCATGAAATACCAATGGGCGTGTTCGCCGCCGACCAAGGCGCCGCCCAGGACGATGGGCAATTCTTCGGGCATGGGAAAACCCAGCCCCGTGGCCAGGATGCCGGCGAATATGCCCAGGTAACCCCATTCGCGTAAAAACGCTTCCATAAACGATGATTCCTCACGCAAAGGCCCAAAGCCGCAAAGTTCTGCTTTTGCGCCTTCGCGCCTTTGCGTGAGCTTTGCCTGCCAAAGATTATCCGCAAATTCGTGGAGCGTGGAAAGACATTGATCAAAATCGACTTTTTTTCATGCAGCGCCCAATTGCGTGTTCTATGCTTGGTGTACGAACAGTGGACGTGGAGAGCATACCTACCTAGGCCGACTTCTTCCCCCTTAGTTGCAGGTCCTCCTGTAATTCGGCGACCCAACGGCAAAGCACTTATTCCCACCCCGCTTTGCCAGACCCTCCCACCACGACATCCCCACCGTAGCCAAAACACGGGCAAATGCTGCATTTCCAATCAAGATCCGGAGGGTAAGCGCGGCTGGCGTGACGGCCACGAGCAGCGGCGATAACTAAATAGCGCGAGGCTTCTCCTCGAAAGAGGAACAAGAAGACGCCCGGCTTCCGCCCAGGAGCCGGGCGTTCGCGTTTTGTGCCTTGTGATGGTATGATGTCTGTCACTTCGTAGGACAGGTTTCCAACCTGTCCGCCGCTTACTCCGATGGACGGGCCGGGAGCCGACAAGCGGGCCGCTTGTCGCTACATCGCCCGTAGCCACAAGCGGCCTCGCTTGTGGAGTAACCCGTACTACATCTAAACGGGCTTCGCCATGCGTATCGCTGTTGCCGGTTTCATGCACGAGTCGAACACTTTCAACCCCATGGCTGCCGATCGGGCGGCGTTCGAAGCACAAAGTCTCAATTTCGGCCCGGCCGTCGTCGACGAATGGCGCGACGCCCATCACGAAATGGGCGGCTTCATTGAAGGCGTGGAACAACACGGTGCGGAGCTTTTGCCGATTGTGATGGCTTGGGCAACGCCCTCCGGACCGGTGCGCCAAGATGTCTTCGAGGAAATCGTCGGCCATCTCATCGCGAAACTGCAAGAGCTCCGGCCCGACGGCTTGCTCTTGGCATTGCACGGCGCCATGGTCTGCGACGCTTATCCCGACGGCGACGGCGAAGTCCTCGCTCGGCTGCGCGCTGCTCTCCCCTCGCCCCCGGGGGGGAGAGGGGTTGGGGGTGAGGGGGCCGCCCTCGGGCCCGACTTCCCCATCGTGCTTACGCTCGATTTGCACGGCAACCTGTCCCAGCGGCTTATCGACCTATCGACCGCCGCCATCGCCTATCGCACTTGCCCGCACGTGGACCAGCGCGCCCGCGGGCTTGAAGCGGCTTCCCTCCTGGTGCGCACGTTGCGCGGCGAGATTCGTCCACGGCAAGCGCTCGCCAAGCCGCCGGTCATCGTCAATATCATGGCGCACGACACCAGCCTGCCGCCCTTGTGCACCATTCTCGAAGAAGCGCGCCGCCTGGAACAAGAGCCGGGAATTCTATCGGTCAGCGTGCTGCCGGGTTTCGCCTACGCCGACGTTCCGCAGATGGGCCCGTCGATCATCGTTATTACGGATGACACAGTCCGAGCCGCGACCGTGAGGGAGCGGGAAAACGCCCGTGGCGCAACCCCGCTCCCTCACGGTCGTGGCTCGGACACCGCGCATCGTCTGGGCCAAATGCTCTGGGACATGCGCGACGAACTGGTGCGGCCTCTACCCGGTCCCAAAGAAGCCGTCGCACAGGCAATCTCGTCCAGCAAGCGACCCGTCGTTCTAGTAGACACCGGCGACAACGTCGGCGGCGGCTCGGCTGGCGACGGCACCATCCTACTTTCCGAGCTCCTCGAACAGGACGCGAGGGACAGCGTCGTGTGTTTGTACGCTCCGAACGAGGCAATCCAGTGCTTGATGGCCGGCATCGGCGGCCGCGTGCGCCTGAGCGTCGGCGGCAAAGTCGACAAGCTGCACGGCGAACCCGTGGAGCTCCGGGGCACCGTTCGGCGCGTAACCGACGGCAGCTACATCGAAACGTCGCCGCGTCACGGCGGCCGCCGACTCAATCACATGGGCATTACCGCACTGGTGGAACTGCCCGGCCGGAATTGGCTCGTCTTGAATTCGGAGCGGCATCCGCCCTTCAGCCTGGGTCAGCTCACTTCGATGGGGATTCAGCCGGAAAAGCAACGCATCCTGGTGGTGAAAGCGGCCATCGCCTACAAGGCGGCCTATCAACCGATCGCCGGCACGATCATCGAAGTGGACACGCCGGGCCTGACTGCGGTCAACCCGCGCCGCTTCGAATATCGGAACATCCGCAGGCTGTATCCGTTGCATCCGGCTTCCGAGTGCGCGAGCGGAGTCTGACATGAAGGCTCTTTGGTTGGCGTTGCTTGGTGCAAATTCGGCACTTCGTCGGCGGCGCGCGCTGGTTCTTGCACTGCTCGCCAGCCTCTTGACATCGTTCGTTTCCTGGCTCAGTATGAACCCTTTGCCGCGAGAAAGGGTCGCGTTGCCCGCGGGCAACTACGACAAGGCCGTTTCGGCGGATGGACGCTATCTCGCGGTCGCTGTCGGCCGCTGGGACCAAAAGAGACTAGAAGGCCAGCGGCAAGATGAGAAAACGCTGGAATGGAAAAAGTGGGACTTCACGTACGAGCATTGGCGAGAGGACATCGCATTCTGGGATTTGTCAAATAGTCAGCCGCTTGGTTCCTTTGTCTACGAGCAGCCCTCTCCTCGAGAGCTAATGGAGCAATGGAAAGTGAATACATCCCACCACCATTTTCCATTCTCCGAACGTCGTCACGATTTCACCTTTGCGCGCGATGGCCGGCAATTGGCAATCAGGAATTATTCGTTCGCAAACTTCTATGACGTGCGCACGGGCGCGCGCCTCTTGGAACTCGATTGTCCGGCGTCTGTAGTAGACTTCGGGCTCAGTCCGCATTGGGTGGGCCTGGCTTCGGGGCCGACCGGTCGATTCTTCTTGATCCGCGACCGGGAAAAAGGAAAGTTTCTGATTGAGGACCTTTCACCGGAGTTGTCGCAGCTTACGCTTCTTCTTGGTAATTTCGCTTTGCCCGAGTCATTGCCAGGCGCTTTGGCTTTTGCTGCCATTGGCCGGCTCGAAACGCGCGAAATACCCACGGGAATCGTGCGCCACAAAATCGCGTTCGATAGTCCGATGTGGCTCACTGGCCGGGAAACTGCCGTGTCCCACGACGGCGACACACTTGTTCTCGCTGAATGTGTAGCTGTCAAAAACATCATCCGTGTCTGGCAATTACTCGACTGCGAGTCGCGAGAATTGGACATCGACGCCAAGAATCCGGTCCTCTCACCGAACGGCCGTTTCTTGGCATTCCATAGCAAAAGGGATGTGCACTACCATCCGATCCTGGAGCGTGTCGGCGGTTGGCTAGGTCTGGATCTGTCCGACAAGAAAGTCGATTCCTTATTTCTCTATGACTTGCATGCGTGGCAAGACGTGATGTCGTGGGACGGCGCGGCCTACGCGCACTTTTCCAGCGACGGCGCTACCTTGCTGGTGCGCACCGCCGACGCCATGTTGGTTTACGACTTGCCGCTCGGCCCGCCGTGGCATCTGATCGTGCTCAACGCCGTCCTGGCAGCTGTTTTTGTCCTCCTCGTTCGTCTTTACTATCGTTCGCGCCCACGCCCGACCGCAGGCTAAAGGCTGCGGTCGCCAGCGGGATTACTGATCTCACGCAGAGGCGCAGAGTCCGCAGAGAAACGCGGCACAAACACAAACTCCTCTGCGTCTCTGCGCCTCTGCGTGAGAATGGGGGGAGAGGGGAGAGGGGTCGGGGGTGAGGGGCGAAGGGGCGAATCTCGTCCGGGTGTACCAAATGATGGTAATACCGCGCCGCACCTTATTCTGGTCCGTCGCGCTCGGCCTCGTGACTGCCGTCGCGGCCTGGTGGCTGTTGCTGCCCACGCCGCGCCAGTCGCTGCGGTTTGCCGAGGCGCAATTCGGTCTCACCTTTTCGCATGACTTCCGCTTCCTGGCGTGTTCTGCCGGCAAGCATACGTCGAAGCGCACCTGGGAGGGTCATCTCCACGTTTGGGATGTGGCGCAACGCCGGCACCTGTTTTTCATCCCCGATAACAGAGTGTTTCTGCCCGGCGAAGTGCACTCAATCCAGTTTCTCGGCAATCACAAGCTGGCGGTCTGCGACAATTACTCGCTTCGGTTTTGGGAACTGCCCGATGGCCGCGAGTGGCACCCGCCCGAAGGCCGGGCGCCGCCGGTTCCCGACCGGGGTTTCCACGGCCGTGAGCTGGTGCCCGGCTCGGACGGCACGCTGTTCCTGTTCACGCACGAGGCCGGCCGGATAACGATATACGACGTGCTGACCGGACAACAAACAAGCGAGCGCCGCTTCGAGGAAGACGGCCATTATTACTTCGAATTCTTTCCCGGTGGAATCTTGACATCTAAGAAGCAATACTTTTTCTTAAGTGTGCCGAAGTTGGACATGCTGTTTTTCACGGATCAAGATCGTCCGCAAACCGAGCTGACGCATTACTGGAGCGTAACGCCGGACTTGAAAACGATTGCCAGCGCGATTGCGACCCTTGTCGGTCCGGACCTGCACCTTTGGGGGCCGAAGGGCAAGAAGACCAAAGATATTCCCGGCAGGCAGTTGCAATTCCCGTCCCTCTCCGCCGACGGCAAATACTTCGCGGCCCTGGCGCATAATCCTTCGTCGCTGCCTGGCTGGCTCGTCTCCATCGGCGACCGGCTGGGCCTGAACCTGGGCGCTTCGGGCAGCGGCGTGATTGTCCTGGACTTGGAGAGCGACGCGGAAGCAGCCTGGTTCAAAGGCGCTTCTTATGGCCGCTTCTCGCCCGACGGCCGCTCGCTCGCCGTGGTCTACGAAGAGAGCGTTGATTTCTACGATGTGCCGCTGGGAACGCCGTGGGGCCGGATCGCGCTGGCGGCGGCGATTGCTGCAAGCGTGCCAATTGTGTTCAGCGCCGCACGGCGCTTGCTGGCGAGAAAGCGAAAACCGGCGTGACGACGCTCCTACCAATCCTGAAGCACCGCGCGACGCGCTGGTCGATCGTTCTGGCCGGCGTGTTCGGCGGCGCGGCCTGGTGGTGGCTGCCGACGACGCCGCGGTCGAGCATTCCCATCAAAAAAGAGTACGCACCGATGACTTGGTCCGCCGACTTCAAATACTTGGCCGCGCATGTCGTGGAATCGCGTGCCGGCGACTGGATGATTACGGGAGTAGTCGTCTTGCAAGGCAGCCAGACGCCGCTTTTCATTGAAGGGTCTTTTTTGAGCCAGTATGGCGGAGCCCACTTCTTGCCCGGCACGGACAAAATGGCCTTTTTCGACGGACAGCGCCTGCGCATCTGGGACGTGGCCGCCCGGACAGAATGGTTCCCGGCGGACGGCCGCTCCCTTCGCGTGCCGTCGGATTGCCTTATTTCCAGGTTCGTTCGGGACCGCGCCGGCCATTCTTTTCTCGTTTGCGGTTTGGGCGACGGCAGCTTGCTAGTTTACGACCCCCTTTCCGGCCTACTCGTTTCACAGAAAGGAGCCACGTTGGCGGGCCACGAGCGCTTTGAGCCGTTTATCGGCGGCGTGCGCACCATCGGCGACCTGGATCAATTCTGGGAGATTCCCTCGTTCAAACTGCTCGAAAAGATGAATCGCTTCGAACAGCGCGCCTTGCAGCCATCGTCATTCGAATGGAACGCGGAAGGAGAGCTAGCCGGGCTTCACATCGCCCAAAAGCATGTCACCTTCTGGAATGTGACGACAGGCGCCAAAGAAGAAATACAACTGGACGGACTTTGCGACATCGTCCTTTGTGCCACGAGAAGACTGGCCGCCGGTCGCGTGCAGCGGACGCCGGCGCGCCCTTCCTGGCTTCAGGAAATCGCGCGCCGTCTTGGTTTCGCGATCGACAACAGCGGCGCGGGCGTCACGATTATCGACCTGGCGACGCGCAAGGAAGTGGCCTGGTTTCCCGAAGCCATGAACGCTCGGCTGTCCGCTGATGAGTGCTTGCTGGCAGTTTCTTATCCGGGTCGAGAGGAAGTTTACGATTTTCCGCTATGGCGGCCGTGGCCGAGGATACTGTTGGCGGCGGGGATCGCGGCGAGCGTGCCGCTCTTGCTGCGGGGACTTGGCGCCGCGCGGCGACGCTGGTTGTCGAGAAAGCTGAATTCACCGTGATATAATGAACGGGTATGCCAGAAGTCAGCCGTTCTTCGGTATTATCATTCGCAAGAAGATGACGATGCCACATCCGATTTATCGCGTTCGATCCTTCGAGATTGTCGCGCCCTATACGCTGCGTGTGCAATTTGACGACCAGACAGAGCAGATCATCAATTTTGAACCGATCCTGGCCGGAGAGCCTTATCGTCCATTGCGCGACCTTTCTCAGTTCAATCAAGTCCGAATCGATCCCGAAGTGAAGACACTGGTCTGGCCCAACGGCGCCGATTTCGACCCGGCGACGCTTCATGATTGGCCGGCGCACGTCCAAGCTCTAACGGAACGCGCTCGTCAGTGGGAACTCACGCCGGCTTGATCTCCTTGAACTTCCAAAGTGCAACGAAGTCAACGACAGACGTGAACACACTTTGGCGATTCCTGAATAACCGCACCGCGCGCTGGTCGCTCGCTCTGGCCGGTCTGGCCGGCGTCGCTGCCTGGTGGTGGCTGCCGGTCCGCGTCTCGCTGCGGCAAACGATCGCCCTGCCGGCGAAGCATTACGACAAAGCGATTTCGCCCGATGGCCGTTTCCTGGCCCTGGCTGCGGGCCGTGGCCACGACATTGAAGAAGGGTCGGAAACGGTCACTTTCTGGGATTTGCAGTTGGACAAGCGCCTTGGCACGTTCTCTCACGAATTCAAATGGTCGGATATTTCTAGCAAGCGATTCGTTCGAGTTTTTCCTCCGGCTTTTTCGGCGCCGCGCGATCACTTTCCCTTCACCGACTGCGCTTCGCAAATGGCCTTTTTTCCGTCCGAGCGCAAACTCCTTCGCCTTGCTCCGAACAAAGCCTACATTCACGACATCGCAACCGGCGAATCGCAGAGCCAGCAGTCGGACATCAACTCTGGCACTCTGCAACACGACGCGACTGGACGAATACTGATTCTGCGCTCTATTGTCGGTCCGCGCCTGCAGATTCAAGATTTTCTCTCCCGTAAAACAACTTGGATTTCGGGTTATCCCGAGTGTTTCCCCGGCGGCGCGTTGGAGACGCGACCGCTCGATGGGGATCATTTCGAAAACGGCGAGCTGCCAAGCGAAAAGCTGGCCATAACGGTGCGTGATCTGTCCACCGGATATATTCGCCACGAGGCCACTCTGACGAAACCACGTTGGGTGAGAAATCAGCTCTGGCACTTGGAAAGCGTGAATCGCTGGGCGCTTTCCAACGACGGGAACACGCTCGTCCATGTCCAGGTCGATGTGCAGGTATTGGACTTGGCAAAGAATCGGTCATGGAACTTGAATGTGGCGCGGCCGAAAAACCCGGTGTTATCGCCGGACGGCCGGTTCCTCGCGGTGCACGGCAGCTGGGCGCGCAGCTACCCGGCATACCTGAAGCGCATACTGGGCTGGCTGGGCATCACGTTGTCCGAGCAACCCAGAGAATCTTTGTACCTGTTCGATTTGGCCAGCGGCAATGAAGTCATGTCGTGGGACAACGGCGCTTACGCCTATTTCTCTTTCGATGGCGCGAGCCTCTTGGTGCGCAGTGAGGGCGGCATGTTGGTGTACGATACGCCGAGGCGGCCATGGGGAAGAATCGGCACGGCCGCGGTTTTCGCCGCGTGCGTGCCATCGTTGCTACTGGGACTTGGCGCGGCGCGGCGGCGCTGGTTTTCGAGAAAGCAGAAAGCGGCATGAGATTTTCATGACCCATATCGGCGCAACGACGCTTCCGTTACGATATTCAACCACATGCCCGCCAGCGAACTTCCTTGCAGCCACTGCGGCACGTTCTATAGCCGACGCCGGCTGCATTGTCCCAAATGCCACCTTCCCCGCAAGAACGGCGGGGAAGGCTTGCCCTTTAAGGATCGATTGCTCGGACTTATCCTGCTCGGCATCGGCGTCTTAATCGCGGTCGCGCTTGGTTATTTCATCTATCGGACAGGCTTAGGCCGTCATGGCATCTTGCTGTTTGTTCCCTTGTGGCTGATGCTGCACGGCACGCTGCTTCTTTTGGGGATTCACTTTCGCGATTTTTGGGCATGGTGGAATCAACTCAAGCCGCCGGCTCGTATCGCGCTCCAAGCGCTGGGCATCTTGGCGCTGGGCCTGGTTGTCTGGTTCTTGTTGTCAACGCGGACAGGTTGAAAACCTGTCCCACGGCGATACTTGAAAAGCGCCGCCGACTTCGTCCAATGTTCGTGTGAAAATCACCGGCATCACCATCACCGGTTTGCGCGGCGGCACCGTCGAAGGGGGCTGGGCCGATGAGCTCGCGCCGGAAGACGACGTGCACACCATAGTCCAGATTCGCACCGACGAGGGCCTCGTCGGCGTGGGCAGCGTCTTCACCAGCAAGGCATTGGTCGAAGCCGCGGTGAAGCTACTCTGGCCGTTGCTCGAAGGCGAGCGGGCGGACGAGCCGGCGCGCGTGTCCGAGCGATTGCGGCAGAACTTCTTCTGGCAGGGCCGGGGCGGCAGCGTCGAGCACGCGATCAGCGGCATCGACATCGCCCTTTGGGACCTCTTTGGCAAAATCTGCAAGCAGCCGGTGGCTCGGCTTCTGGGCGGCTGCTATCGCGACAAGATCAAGCCCTACGGCTCGATCCTCTTCGATGAGCCCGGCCCGCTGCGCGAAAAGCTCCAGCGCACCGTGGCGCGCGGCTTCCGCGCCATCAAGCTCGGCTGGCGGCCGTTCGGCCGCCGCGACGCCAAGACCGACGAACTCTTGGTAAAGACTGCGCGCGACGCCGTCGGGCCAGACGTCGAGCTCATGGTGGACGCGGGCGGCAGCGAACAGTTTTGGCCGCACAGCTACAAGTGGGCCCTATCGATGGCCAAGATGCTCGCGAATTATGACATCGTCTGGTTCGAGGAAGCGCTGCCGCCGGACGATTTGGAAGGATTCATCGAGTTGCGCCGGCACGCGCCCTTGCCCATCGCCACGGGGGAAGTGCTGACGCGCCGGCAGAGCTTCAGGCCATTCCTGGAAAAGCACGCCGTGGACATCATCCAGCCGGACTGCACTAAGTGCGGCGGCATCACCGAAGCCCACCGCATCGCCTGGATTGCTTATGAGCACAACATCCTCTACGTGCCGCACGGCTGGAACACGGCGATCGGTCTGGCCGCCGATCTTCACCTCACCGCTGCCGTCCCCGTGGCCCGCTACGTCGAGTTTCTGACCCCTTCGCCTTACATTGACGATCTCATCAAGCAGCCCTTCCGCCCCGACGCGGAAGGTTTTCTGCACGTGCCGACTGCGCCGGGCCTGGGCATTGAGTTGAATCCGGACGCGCTCAAGAAATACGGGTTCTGACAAGCTCCTTTCCGCGACTAGGGAAAACCCACCTCACACGCCGAGTTGGCCAAATCCTGGGACTTTCTCAATGAGCACCGAAGAGCCGGGGGCGAAGTGGACGTTTTCGGTGTGTGTGTGTGTATTGGGAGTGGCGCAAGGCAATCCATTAACCGCTTGTGCGGTAGAGACTTGCGGAAAGCACAACGATTGCGCGCAACCCAACAGTCAGGACCAATCACGCAATTCGATTTTCTGTGCATAGCCATGTCAGTTCCAGTTTTCGTTGCACTTGGGCCACTGCCGCAACCGTTTGCGCCCGTTGATGTTACAAGATCGACTCGTTTTGGACACTCGACCAAGGGGGGGGTGTGACCGATTTGCACAGCATTTTGCACAGCAATTACGTTGCAAAGCTGAGCTCATCCACCAATCTCCAAGAGATTGAACTGTGTCTGGTCGTCGGCAAAGTCGATATTCGATAAGGGAGAATCTCGCTTTCCAATGAACCGACCGCCGGCAGACAAACCTCCAAGCGGCGTCGCGAAACCCCCATCCGGCGACCGCCTCGTTTCGCTGGACGCCTACCGCGGCTTCACCATGCTCGCCATGGTGTCCGCGGGCATGGGCCTGGCCCACCTGCGCGGCGACGCCCAGTGGGGCTGGCTCGCGGACCAATTCGAGCACCGCGCCTGGGAAGGCTGCACGTTCTGGGATTTGATTCAGCCGTCATTCATGTTCATCGTTGGCGTCGCCATGCCGCTGTCGTTCGCCGTGCGGCAGTCGCGCGGCGAGACCTGGCTGTGGCAGTTCATGCACGCGGTCAAACGCGCCGTGCTGCTCGTTGCCCTCGGCGTCTACCTCGATTCCTACGCGCAAGGCACACTGTTCGTACAGTTCATCCGCGTGTTGCAGCAGATCGCGCTCGGCTATCTCGTCGCGTTTGTAGTGCTGCACCTTGGGCCCAAGGTGCAGGCCGCCACCGCGGTTTTTCTATTGGTCGGCCACACCGCCGCGTATCTCTTGTACGGCAACGCCATGGGCATCGCGCCCTGGACAGCGGGTAACAACGTCGGCGTTTACCTCGACAACTACTTTCGCTTGCCGCTCAGCCAGGGCAACTACGTCACCTTCAACTTTGTCTCATCGGCGGCGACGATTCTGATCGGCGTCTTGGCCGGCGAACTGTTGCGCGGCCCGATACAGCCGAGGCAAAAAACGCAAATCCTGCTCCTCGCGGGCGTCGGCTGTTTGCTGGTGGGTTGGCTCTTGTCCGGCGGCAACGGCTGGATCCCCGTCTCGTTCCCAACCGCGATTCCCATGATCAAACGGCTCTGGACAGCGTCGTTCGCCGTTTATGCCGCCGGCTGGACGTTCGTCATGCTCGCGCTCTTCTACATGATCATCGAAGTGCTGAGCTTTCACGTCTGGGCGTTTCCGTTCGTGGTCGTCGGCATGAACTCCATCGCCATGTACATGCTGGCGTCCTTGTTTCGGCCATGGATGGTGCGCTCGATCGACCTGTTCGTTGAGGACGCTCAGGGCACGTATCCGGCGTACAAGCCGGTGCTCATCGCGGCGTTGGTGTTGTTCGGCTTCTGGCTGATCTGTTTGTGGCTGTACCTAAAGCGCCTTTTCTTCAAGGTCTAAGCGTAGGAATTCGTGGCGCCGAACACTCGTCGTGCATGCAACACTAGCCCGACGCGCTAGCGAGGGCAGACGGGTTGCCCGGTGGAAATGTATCCCATTGCAATGATTCTGTGAGGAATCCCTGGTGGCAATTGACTTTCGCACGGGCGACACGTCCGCCCTCGCTAGCGCGTCGGGCTAGTGTTGAGTTGACTCGGCGCCGGCAACCGTCGCTTCCGCCACTTGCGCCAACAGCGCCACGCCAGGACGAAGAGGCCCAGCGCCGCGGGCCCGCCGACGATGTAGCGCCAGGGTTTCTTCGGCGGGATGTCCCAGATGAGAATGCGGGGCGTCGGCGCATCATCCCAGGTGATCAGCGTCTTTCCGTCATCTGTCAAATGCGGGATCACATTGACGCTACCTGCATCGTCGAGCCGGCAAGTTTCGCGGCCAGAGGCAACGTCGAAAAAAATCACGTTGTAGCGCGGCCTGTTTTTCCTCTGGCGCGGGAAAAGGAGCCCCTTGAACCGCTGCCAAAGTCCTCCGGATTCCTGATTGTGCACTTGTCTAATAGTTGGAACCATCAGACTCTGTTGGTCGTGTGCCAGCGTTGGCCAGTTCCTAGGCTCCTCGGCTTCTTGCAATAAAAATGTTTGGCTCGTCTTCCCGGTCATCCAACCGACGGTTGATGCCAATCCGCGCCTTCGCGCCGTGGCCCGTGATCTCTACTATCGCCGCGCCGGCGTCGAGGAAGCGGTTACCGCCATGCAAGAAGTCTTGCAAAAGGGAGAA
>JAKEHV010000195.1 GCA_022614915.1 Gemmataceae bacterium
AAACAAGGCCACGCACACGCGCAGCCAGGTTTCCACTTCGGCGTGCCTAAGGAGCCAGCGGGCCGCGAAGTAATCCGCCAGCCAGGCCAGCGTGACGCCGCATCACGGGAAAGCTGCCAAAACTGACTGACATAGGCGGCGGCTACGAAAAGTGGGGCTCTCTGGAGACATGGGTTGAGCAGCCGGGCACGAAACTCACCACCACCAGCATCATCTACGTGATACCACCGACGTTGAAAGCGGACGGCAAGTTTCAGGTGTCGGTTAACGTAATAGTTAATCCAAACAACGCCAACTGGGAGGCATGGGCCAGGGCTACTGTGCTTCTGAACAATAACAATCCTCCTGATGTGGCACAGAAACAGGCGAAGAAAGCCTTCACCCTTCCGTGAGAATGATGTAGAATCCCGTTGTGCAAGAAGATCAGAACGGTCGTCATTTGAATCTCGCCCGCTCAAGGAGGCGAAAGATGCGAAGCTCTCACGGCGTGCGCGCAGGAGTCACTTTGGTGGAAGTGATCGTCGTAATAGGGATCATAGCAGTCTTGCTGAGTTTGCTCGTGCCAGCCGTGCAGAAGGTGCGCGAGGCGGCATTGCGAATGCAGAGTGCCAACAACTTGAAGCAAATCGGCCTGGCGCTCCAGAGTTATGCCGGCCTGCACAAGGGCAATCTCCCCGATTCCACGGGGTTATGGTGGTGGGGCGAGGGTGGGCATACTGTGCATATGCAGCTTATGCCACACCTTGAGCAGGGTAACATCAGCAAGGCATACAACGAGAAGTACGGACCCGACCACAGTGGCGACGAATTCGTGATCCCGGTCTATTTGAGCCCGGCCGATCCGACGATCACGAATAATGGTCAAGGTAGGACAAGTTATGCAGCAAACGCGGTGGTATTCGTCGGCCAGGCCAATCTCCGCCAAATCGTCGACGGGATGTCCAACACGATCGCCTTCGCGGAACACTACTCGATGCGCTGCGGCGGCAGCTTTTTCAGTTGGTTCAATGCGACACCTTTCATCTATCCTCCTCCCAATCCGGGAGGCGTCAACATGGTGCGCCCGGCCACTTTTGCGGACAAACGGTTCAAGGATATCCTGCCCGTCAGCAGTGGAAGCAGCACGAAAGCTTCTATCGCCGGATTAACATTCCAAATTGCGCCAACGCCGTCAGATTGCGATCCAAGAATCCCACAAACCCCACATGCTGGCGGCATGCTCGCCGCGATCCTCGATGGCAGTGTTCGGACCTACCATTCCGCTGTGTCCGAGCGCGCTTTTTGGTCCGCCGTGACGCCGAGCGGTGGTGAAGTAAATCAAATCGACTAACCAAGGCCGGTTCATTTCCTTCTGTCGCGATGACTTCAATGTCTTACGGCCCGGAACTCACGCCGGTGACTCGGACGTGTTGGAAACTTCTGGTTGAAAAATGTCCTCGATCCGCTGGCCGAACAGCCGCGCCATGCGGAAGGCGAGGGATAAGCTCGGCTCGTACTTGCCGGTTTCGACGGCGTTGACCGTTTGCCGCGACACGTGGAGGCGCTCGGCCAAATCGGCCTGCGACCAATCGCGCTCGGCGCGCAGAACTTTGAGGCGGTTCTTCATTGGTAGCGCCTCGAAGCAATCGCCACGCCGCCGAAATAGAAGAGCGGCAAGTAAATCCACACATGGGCGTAGCTCCAATCCTCGAACGGCAGATCAACGGCCCGCTGCAACAGGCCCAACGTCATGAGCAAGAGGACTGCCAACGGAAACGCGATGGCCAGCGCCTCCAGCTGAATCTTGCGCTGCAGCTCGTCCATCGAGCGAATGCCGCGAATGAAGAACCACAAGAAGGCGCCGAAAAACGGCAACGGAAACAATGTGTGTTTGTCAAAAAGTAAAGTATACTTTACACAAAATAGGACCGTTTCAAATCCCCCACTGACACACAATCTGAAATGGATAGGGGTAGTTTTTACCGCAAATCAAATCTAGATAGAGAGTTGCGATCTTTCCACCGACATTTCACATTTTCGTCAATTGAAAGGTGGCCTACATCGTTACGCTCTTGCCCAACCGCGCGGACGCCGACGATGTGCTGCAGGAAGCCAGCCTGGTCAACGACGTGCGTAGAGCAAGCGTTCGCGCTTGCTCTACAGCTTCATATCCACCTTGGCGTAGAAGAGTTTTTGCCGGTCGCCCCAATAGTGGAAGTCGTCGAGCATTGTCGCGGGATTGGGCGGAATGATGCGATCCTTGCCCATCTGCGAATTGTTCACGTAGATCCGCACGGGCTTGGCGAAATCGATCATGTGCGGACCGAGCCAAAGCGTCACGTTGTTCAAGCCCCTGGTGCGAATGTTGATCTGCGACCAGATTTTCGCCCCTCCTTTGGCGGCCGCCTGATTGCCGATGGATATGCGTGCCTGGAGTAAAGCGGGATTGAGCAGCTTTTTCCAGGCACTCCACTCCACTTTATGCTTGTCCTGGATGTCATCCGTACTGAGCCAATAAAAGCGGTTGTCGGTGTCGCGCAACGTCTTGAATTCTTCGGCCTCGACAGCGCTGCCCGTGCTGTACACGCCCATCTCGCGGCTGGGGTGATGGCGCTTCTTGCGGCTCATCCACTCGCCCATGCGCTCGAACTCGGCGGGATAGAGTTCCGAGCCGCGGCCTTTGTACTCGACGTAGAGCGCTGGATACGCGCCGCGCATCCAGTTCTTGCTAAACATGCTGCGGACCGCGCCCGGGTTGAGGCCGTTGCGCTCGCCCTCGACGATGTAGAGCGGTAAGTATTGCGCGTTGGACCAGCAGCGCTCCGGATAAAAGCGCAAGCCGCCGCACATGGGCAGCACCCCCGCGAATTGGTCGGGATGCGCCAGGCCGATGTCCCAGGCCGCGTCGGCCCCCTGCTCCCAGCCGTACAGGAACACGCGGTCGGAGTCGACCTGAAAGCGGCGGCGCAAGTCGCGCAACGTGTCCAAGACGATCGCGTGCTCCTTGGCCGAGTAGTTGTAGTTGGTGGTCAGCTTGATGCCGGCCCATAACGGCGCCACCATGATGAAGCCATGCTTCACCGCCACCTCGTTCCAGCGCTGCATCAGGATGCCCGGCCCTTCGCGCATGCCGTGCAGGAGGACCAAGACGGGGTATTGGCGATTGTGGTGGTAGTCGGGCGGCAGCTTCAACAGATACATGCCGCCGACCCCGTCCGTCAACTCGATCTCGCGCTTGGTGATGTCCGTGCCGATTTTTTCGGCGTCGGTGGGCTCGGGGGGCGGCAACAGGCGGACGACGCGCGCCAGCATGTCGATCGGCATGTCTTTCCATTGCCGCTGATAGGATTCGAGCATCTTGCCGCGGGCAATGGTGTTGTCGGTTTTCTGATACTCCAGCACCATCCGGCGTGCTTCCCATAGCATTTGCGCCGTCTTCAGGTCGGGCTCGGCGGCGGCATTGCCCAGCGTCCAGCCGGTAATGGCCAGCGCGATCACCTGCTCGGTCGATTGGCTGGGGGTCTTGCCTTCTTCGATTTCGCCGAGGTGCTGCTTGGCGAAGACCAAATACGTCTCCAGCCGCGCCAGGGTGTCGCTGTTGAGCTCTTGCTGGATGGTGTCGATGGCTTGGGTCCAAAAGTCTTTGGCGACTCGCTTGGCAAGCGTTTTCAAGCTATTGCGCGCCGCCGCCAGGTTTTCCGCGTTGGCCTTCAGCTTGTTCTTGACGTCCTGCACAACTAGCATCTGTTTTTCGCTGACGAGTGGGGCCATTTTGTTCTTTTCGAAATGGGCGAGGCGGTCCTGGGCGTGCTTGGGCTGCCCCACCTTGAAGACGCGCTCGATGGTTTCCGCGAAGAACTCGGCTTGCGCTTTCTTCACCGTCTCCAAAAACGGCGCGACGTTCTTCTCCACTTCGGGGAATAGCACGACCAGCTTCTTGAGTTCCTTCTCCGCCCAATCGGACCAACCCGCTTGATGCATGAACTTGGCGATGTTGAAGCGCTTCTCGTGCTCTTCCAAAACCTTTTCTTTCTTGTCGCTCTTGTCTTTTTGGTCCTTCAGATCTTTCTTGTCGCTTTTTTCTTTCAGGTCCTTCAGATCTTTCTTGTCGTCCTTTTCCTTTTGGTCTTTTAGATCTTTCTCGTCCTTTTTTTCTATCTTGCCGATTTTGTAGTATTTGTACAAAAGATCGAGCGCCAATTCCGGGCCCAACTCTTTGGTCAACTGGAACATGTCCAGGTTGTATTGGATCGCCTGAATGAACATGTGCTGCGGCGTCAGGCGCACGATGCGCTGGACGATGTTGAAGCTCTGGCCGGCGCTTGGGCCTTTGGTCACGTTGATTTTGATCGACCGCTCCCACTTGTCGTTCCAGGGGCTGACGCTCTCGAAGAGCCAGCCGGGCAGTATCTGTCCGCCGGCGGTGGAAATGCCCCAGCGCTTGAGGACGATCTCATCGGTTTCGATGTGCTTCTTGTCGAGGATGTCCTGGAGCTGGCCGGGGATGAAGTAGGTGCGCCGCACCCAGTCGTCCAGATTCACCAGACTGTTGGGCTTAGGGATGGTGATGGAAGCGCCGGTGGCCGGGTCCGTGATAAAGGACTTTTCCTCCATCAGCTTGCCGGAGAGGTAGAAGCCGTCCTTGAAGATAATGAGCGCTTCTTTGCGTTGGGCATTCGCAACGTTGGCGGCAAACAATAAAAGGAAGAAGGAAAAGACGGGGTAGAAGCGCATGGTATTCCTCAAGTTCGGCCGCCGGGCACCACTCGCGGCGTCAAGCGAACTTCCCCAAGACGCGCATGCCAAGAGCATGGCAAGGACTGCAATGGAATTGTCGCCGATGAACGGCCGGGATTCAAGTCGATCTTCTAGAAGTTTTGCTTGTTCTCTAGCCGGCCTTCGCTAAGAATGTCCGGCTTGCAGTCCATCAACGACTACTAGCGAAAGATGGAGGACTGCGCGTGCCGATGCCGTTTGACGCGACGCTCAAGGATCTTGTTCAAGAATTCTTGCCGGATTAATACCGATACCACTCGCTCTTGAACGGCCCTTCGTTCGTGACGCCGATATAGCCGGCCTGCTTCTCCGTTAGCTTGGTCAGCTTGGCGCCGAGCTGTTCGAGGTGCAGGCGGGCCACTTCCTCATCCAGCTCCTTGGGCAGCACGGAGACTTTCTTTTCCATGGTCTTCCCTTCTTTCCATAGCCGCATCTGAGCGAGCACCTGATTCGAGAAGCTATTGGACATGACGAAGCTGGGATGGCCGGTCGCACAGCCGAGGTTCACCAGTCGGCCTTTGGCGAGAACGATGATGCGTTTGCCGCTCGGCCAGATGACGTGGTCCACGGGGATCTTGGTCTGGATCGCCTCCCACTTCAGTGTCTTGTCCTTTTCCAGCGAGGCGATTTGGATTTCGCTGTCGAAGTGGCCGATGTTGCAAACGATGGCGTTGTGCTTCATCTGGTCCATGTGCTCGCGCTTGATGACGTCCACGTTGCCGGTGGCCGTGACGAAGATGTCGCCGAACTTGCAGGCTTCGTCCATGGTCACGACCTGGAAGCCTTCCATGCACGCTTGCAGGGCGCAGATGGGATCGATCTCGGTGACAAATACGGTAGCGCCCGCGCCGCGGAAGGCTTGTGCGCAGCCCTTGCCCACGTCGCCGTAGCCGCACACGACCGCCTTCTTGCCGCTGATCATGACGTCGGTGGCGCGCTTGATGCCGTCGATCAAGCTTTCGCGGCAGCCGTAGAGGTTGTCGAACTTGCTCTTGGTGACGCAGTCGTTGACGTTGATCGCCGGGAAGAGCAGTTTGCCCTCGGCGGCGAACTTATAGAGGCGCTTTACGCCGGTCGTGGTTTCTTCGCTCACGCCGACGATGTTTTTGGCAATGCGGCTGTAGAAGTTTTTGTCGTCGGACAGCTTATGGCGGATGGACTGAAAGAGGATGCCTTCTTCTTCCGACTCGCCTTCCCCTTCAACGACGGAAATATCTTTTTCCGCGGCACAGCCAAGGTGCAGGAGCAGGGTGGCGTCGCCGCCGTCATCGAGGATGAGGTTGGGGCCGCCGCTCGGCCATTGCAGAATGCGGTGCGTGTAGTCCCAGTATTCTTCAAGGGATTCGCCCTTCTTGGCGAAGACCGGCGTTTCCTTTTTGGCCAAGGCAGCTGCGGCGTGGTCCTGCGTGGAGAAGATATTGCAGCTTGCCCAACGGATGTCGGCGCCCAGGGCTTGCAGCGTCTCGATCAGCACTGCTGTTTGGATCGTCATGTGCAGACTGCCGGCAATGCGCGCCCCTTTGAGCGGCTGCTGGGGCGCGTACTTCTTGCGGATGGCCATGAGGCCGGGCATTTCGTGCTCGGCGATGGCGATCTCCTTGCGGCCCCAATCGGCCAGCGACAGGTCCGCGACCACATAGTCGGGCGGGGTTGCATAGCCGGACATCTTGGTTTCCTTGGGTTCCTTAGCGTGGGACTTTTTGGCGGTTGCCGTCATTGCAAATTGCTCCTCTAGCGGATTGAGAGATTGTGCCATGTGAATTCAGAGTATTACAACCGCGGAGGCGCAGAGGAACGCTGAGAGAAAAACGGACCAAAGCATTCTTTTTTGTCTTTACTCTGCGATTCTCTGCGCCTGTGCGGTTTTTCTGAATTCAATACGAGGCGCTCGGCGGAAGGTTCGTTCCAGCAGCGCTGTTACCCAATATTAGACGAGAAAGCGGGTAGCGGGCAATATGTAGCAGGCACACTCCGTGTGCCGTCCACTTGCAACGGCACACGGAGTGTGCCTGCTACTTTGCTCCGTGGCCTAGTCCGCGGCTTCGACAAAAACGCCACCGTTTTCGAAAAGATCGTCGGCAACCGCACAGGTCCAAAGTATGCGCACCGTCATCTTGCACTGCGGTTGCGACTCACCAAGCGGCAGCGCGATCTGCACTTTCTGCCCGAGCAGTCCTTTGGTGCCCAAAAGACGGATGCCGGTGTTGGACAAGTCGCGTGAAAGGAGTTTGAATTCCTTGCCGTCTTCGGTGCTTACCGTGACGGGCTGTATGAAGTCGACGCGCGGCGTGCCGCGGCGCTCCTGACGCTTCGACGCCGCTCGATGCGCCTTGAGCAATTTGCGAATGATCTTCTCAATACGCTGTTGCTGCTCTTTTTCCCTTTGTAATCGAGGACTAACCGCCGTCAGCGGGTAATAACGTCCTTGCCGATAGTGCAGTCTATCTTTGGCAATATTGGCGACTCGCTTCCAGTCCCCTTCGGACAATTCCGCGAGCCGCAGGGCGGTGCGAATGTCCTTGGGCACGACGTATCCCTGCCGCTGTGCCTGGCGAACCACAGCAGCGGCCACTTCCGGCAACGTAGAAGTTGGCATTCCGACCCCCAAAAACTGCAGAATGCGGAATTGCGAATAGCGGAGGGAGATTGTACGCCAATTCCTCCGCCATTCCAAGCCGCCGTTTCCTTAAGGTTCGTTCATTTATCGAACCAGCTCCAAGACACTCCAAAGGCTAGGATCCTCCCAAAAAGGAAATTCCGGGCCAACGCTCAAGACCTGCTCGCCAAGCTCCTCGTCCTTGACGGAATAATAGAAACCCAGGCGCGGGTGTTGCTCGGGATCGTAGCCGTTCAAGACGGCAGCGGGCAGGAAGGCTTCCAAAAGATAGCCTTTGACGTTGGTCTTTGCGCGCAACAGCGCGCTATGCGGCGCGGCTAAGGGCGCGTCCTCGAGCGCGCGGTTGATCTTGGATTGCACAAACGCAGGCTCGTCGCGCTCCGCGCCGCCCCCCGTGGGCAAGAAATGGAATTGATGGCAAAAACGGGTGCCGCGATGGCTGGCGCGCGACTCGCGCGTGTCGAGCCACAGCGTCAGGCCGTCCGAGCCGCGCGGCCGGGACGCGTCCGCCTGCGGCGGATTCGATTTGCCGCGCACCTCGATCTGGACGCCCACGCCCAGCTCGTTCCAAGCGAGCGCGAACTGCGCGAAATTCGTCTGTGCATCCATGGCGGCGAAATTGTCCACCCGGCACTTCTCGGGCAAATCGAGCAGCCGATCCTCTTTCGGGCGCGGCATCCTCTTCACGTATTGGCACAGATAGGAGAGCCGAAAGAGAAAGCGATGCGGGACCAGGGCCATCCTTTTCCTCGCGAGAAAGCTGTCGTATCATCATATAACACGCTCGTTCCCAGGCGGAGCCTGGGAACGAGGCAAGATAACAGGGGGGTAAGCGATGGCCCGATGGTCCGCGTGGATTGTCTTGTTTGTTCTGCCGATCGCGGCGCGAGCCGAGGATTGGCCCGGTTGGCGCGGACCGCGCGGCGACGGCTCGTCCCTCGAAAAAAACCTGCCGCTGGTCTGGTCCCACAATGACCATATCGTCTGGAAAACTCCGCTGCCGGGCATCGGCCACAGCTCGCCCGCGATCGCCGGCGGCCGCATCTATCTGACAACCTGCCTGCTCAAAGAAAAGGATCGCGTCCTTTTTTGTTTGGATCAAAAGACCGGCGGCGTCCTTTGGCAACGCGTCGTCCTCAACGCGCCGCTCGAACCCAGGCACAAGCTCAATAGCTACGCCAGCTCGACGCCCGCCACCGACGGCACGCGTGTTAACGTCAGTTTTCTGCGAAGCCGGCAGCGCTCGCCCAACGATCGCGTGCCGGACTTCACCGACACGTCGTGGGAGAAACAGGATTTCTGGGGGGAGATGGTCGTCGCTTGCTATTCAAAAGACGGCGACAAGCTTTGGGAAAAAGTCCCGGGCCCCTTCTTCTCGCGCCATGGCTTTTGCAGTCCGCCCATCCTTCACAAGAATCTAGTGATTCTGAACGGCGATCAGGACGCCGACGGATTCCTCGTCGCCTTGGACAAAACCAGCGGCAACGAAGTGTGGCGCACGCCGCGGCCCCACCGCACGCGCTCGTATTGCGCCCCGCTCATCGTCCAGGCCGCCGGCAAAACGCAAATGGTCCTTTCCGGCACACATTGCGTTGCCAGCTACAACCCCGACGATGGCCGACTGCACTGGATGATCGACGGTCCCACCGAGCAATTCGTCGCATCGCTGGTTTACACGGACAATGTCTTTTTCCTCACTGCCGGCTACCCCACTTATCACAACATGGGCATTCGCCCCGACGGCCATGGCAACGTGACCAAGACTCATGTCCTTTGGCACGAAAACAAGACCGACTCCCGCAACGCATCCTATGTGCCGTCGCCGATCGCTTTTGAGAAATGGTTCTACATGATTTCCGATATGGGATATCTGAGCTGCTTCGAGGCAAGAACCGGAAAGCGCCTCTTTATGGAGCAGCTCGGCAGGCACCACAGCGCGTCCCCGGTGCTGGCAGACGGCCATCTGTTTTTGACCGACGACGACGGCGTCACTTACGTGCTCAAGGCCGGGCCGAAAGTCGCTTTCATCGCTCGCAATACGCTCGGCGAAGAGTGTTACGCATCCCCGGCAATCTCCGACGGCTGCATTTACATCCGCACGCTCCATAATCTTTGGTGCATCGGCAACTCCCCTCGACCGTAGGATAGGATTCCGTTCCTGTCCGCTTTTTCCGTCCGAAACGGAAACCTACGCTCCCTTGGGCCGCAGCAACGCGCGCGCTTCCTTGAGAAACGAGCGCACGCTTTCTTCCCGGTAATCCGCATAGGTCCAGGGCCAAGGCTCGAATGCGCCGGCGCGAAAGTATAGCGTCACCTCAGCGAAGATGCCGTCGCGCAGGTAGATGCGATGGGCCTGGTCCTTTGTGCTGGCCAGCAGGAACTTGCCAAGCTGCAGCAAGCCCGGATCGAGGTTGAGCGGCCGGACTTCAGGGTATTTGTCATGTGCCGCCACGTCTTGCTCAAGCTGGTTCGCGTGTCGTTTCAATTCGGGAAGCGAGCCGGAATCCACCAAGCGCTCAAAAGCCAGAAAGCGCTTTTTCAAATCAGCGCCCATTGTCGGCAGATAGTACTTCGTGTGGTGGAAGCTGAAATCCTGGCTCGTCAGGGCGACCGGGCCATAGGTTTTTTCCAGCGCGACGCGGGCACAATCCAAAGCGTCCACGTGCCGGCTAAAGCACGCCACGACCAAGAGCGACGGATCGGGATTGCGGGTTTGACCCATGACTTTCGCCCATCGTAAGTTAGGATTCCGTTCCTGACCAAAGCGCCCAAGACGTAGGCAGCCACAACGGACAGGAACGGAATCGTATCCTACGAAGGGCAGTTCAATTCGCGACAAGCAGCGCCATGAGCGCTTGCCGCAGCGACTGGGCGTCCGGGAAGCGCTGGGCCGGGTCGCGGTTCAAGCAGCGCTCGATCACTTCACGCATTTCGGGACGGCACTTGTCTTCGAGCAATCGGGTGTCCAGGTGGACCGCGCGCGGCTGTTGCTTCGCCAACGACGAACCGAGAAACTCCACCGGACTCTTGCCGGTGAGCAACTGAAAGAGATTGCTCCCCACCGTGTAAACGTCGGCCGCCGGCGTCAACAGCGTATAGGGCTCCTCGCATTCGGGCGGACAGTAGCCGGCGGTGGCGGCGCCGGGCAGCAGTTTCTGGTTCGTGTCCAGATTGATGAGC
This sequence comes from Gemmataceae bacterium, assembly GCA_022614915.1. Lineage (GTDB taxonomy): Bacteria > Planctomycetota > Planctomycetia > Gemmatales > Gemmataceae > JAKEFD01. The sequence goes on from JAKEHV010000195.1 coordinate 10,553, forward strand.
TGACAACCGCCCAGATCGACGACGATCACTCGATCGAGCGCCGAGACGAGCAAGTTCGCGGGCTTAAGGTCCTGATAGACGAGCTGCCAGGTCATGCCGGGCCGCATCGACTTGGGCTGGTGCAAGACGTGCAGCACCTCGGCCACCTGCATCATGATACGCAGGCTGCGCATCTCGCTGAGCCGTTTGCCCGGCGCTTCGCGCAACAGCTCTTCGAGCGACCGTCCCGCCACCGCCTCCATGACGAGGTAAGGCTCGTGATGCAACATTTCTTCGTCGTCGTAGGTCCACTCGCCCTTGTCCTCGGTGTTAAACGGGCTCGCCAATTGCGGATTGGCGTCATAGACGAAGTCGTTGGGATAGGGCACCGCGTTGCAGCCGGCATTGCGCAATTGCACCAGGATGCGCCGCTCCATCTCCAGCGTCTTGCGCGGCAGCCGCAATTGGTTGGTGAAACCCTCTTGGTCGCGCACCCGCGCATACGGCACCACGTCGTAATGCAGGATTGCCTTGATGAGCACGCGGGCGCTCGTGCGCAGGTCCTCCCCTTCCAAGAGCAAGCCCATGCCGCCCGACGCGAAGAACGACACGACGCGGTACCGCCCCGCGAGCGGCTGCGCCAACGTGAACGGCTTGCCGCAATTGACGCCCTCCGGCACTTCGCCGCGCACAAAATCGCGGCCCTTCCAGGTAAAAGGTTGCCCAAACGCCGCCGGTTTCATTAGTGGCTTTTTATCCGGGGCAGCGACTTAGTCCCCTGGACTGCCCAGTCCAGCGACGAAAGTTTGCTGCCGGCCGTGCGCTCGCAAGTCTGCACTTGTCACTTGAGCGATTCCAAAGGCTTGAGCCGCATCGCAGACAGGGACGGGATGAGTCCGCCGACGGCGCCCATGACGAAGGTGAAAAGGAGTCCGGTGAGAAGAACGGTTGCATCCACAACGGCGCGAAATACTATGCTCTTGCCGCCGCCTTGCCCGCTCGAGACGATGCTGGTTGCGCTCACTCCGTCGGTGATTAAGTAACCTAAGATAAGACCGAGGATGCCGCCAACAAGCGCAATCACGAGCGACTCAAATAGAATCGATGCCAGAATTTGCCAACGGCGATAGCCCAAGATCCGCAAGACTCCGATGTCTTTTTTGCGTTGGTTGATGGCGGCGAACATCGTGTTCATGACGCCCAAGACGCCGCCGATGGCCACGACGACTGCGATAACCATGAATGCGATGTAAAACTGTTGGTTCGTTCTGGTGAGATTGGAGTAGTACTCCAATTCGCTTTGCGCATTCATTGCGCGCTCGCTGCGGAACTCCTTCAATAGCTTGGACGCTTGCTTGGCTGTCGCTTCGTCTTTGGTTCGGACGACGTATGAGTTGTAGGAATTCTGGCGGCCGAACAGTTCCTGAACCGTGCGGTCCTTCGTCCAGATCTCCGAGCCGAAAGCGGAATTATTGGGTTTCATGACACCGGTGATGTACCAGTAGCGCCGGCCCATTTCTATGACATCACCGGGCTCTAACGCAGCTTTGCCGACGTCCTGGCCGAAAGTCTTGGCCAGACCGCTGCCCAACACCACTTCCAAGGCAGTGTCCTTGACGGTGCTGCCGTTATGGTCGCGCGCAATTTCGCGGACGCCGCTACTTGAAAACCACTCGCCGCTCTCCAACTCGATTTTGTGCAATTCGGCAGCAATGCGGACATTGTCCAGTCCGCGCATTTGCACGAAGCGCCTCTTCGGACCGCCTGCCGGTGCATTGGGGATAACGTGCGTCCCAATAACATAAACCTCTTGAGTTGCGAGGAATTCGCCGTCTTTGTTTTTTTCGATTAGTAATTGAAGATCGCGTGGCAGCTGCAATACGCTGCTGGTCGGTAGATTGCTCCAGGCTTCGTCGGTCGCGCCGTCGGCCAGGACCAGAACATTTCCAGGAACGCCGCTGCCCTCGGTCAGCCGGTCCATGCCCTTGACGAATCCCAGTAGGTTCGTGAGCAGGCAAACGACAATTGTGAATGCCAAAGCAGCGACTAACGAGGTTTTCCAGCGGACTTGTATATTGCGCAGGTTATAGCGAAATGGCACCTTGCGTACCGGCGCGACAGCCACGCCAATCGCGAAAACGCTGGCCAACACCGAAGCCACGACGACAACAACCAGGATGGCGCCCAGAATCAACAGAAAACCGAAAAGGACGATCATTGAGAAACTCGCGGTTACCGTTTAGCGTTCGCAGAATGCCCTGCCGCGGCATGCGCTGCTGCGAACGCGAAACGTAAACGGCTTACGTGACTTTGGAGAACACCTCGGAAACCTTAACCGAACGCGCCGACCAGGCAGGCAAGAAGCTGCCTACGGCTGATGTGCCGGCGCCCAAAGCGAAGCCCCAGGCAATCCCCCAGGCTGGCACAAAAAACGCGGGGAAAAACGCTATCGGAAACTTGATTCCGCCCATCGCGAAATTGACCAATGCATAAGTCAGCACTGCGGAACCCAAGCCTGCGAGTCCCCCGACCAGCATCGATTCACCTAGCACCAGTTTCAGAATTGTTCCGGGCCGATAGCCCAACACCTTGAGAACGGCCATTTCCGTCATTCGTTCACGCACGCTGATGCTGATGGCGTTGGCAACCACTAATGTCATGCTGACGATAATTGCGGGGACCACGATCCATCGCACCCGCCAAAGGATGTCCGCGTAGGGCGCCAGCCAGGTGCCGATGCCGGACGATGCAGTTTCGACTTTTACCGGCCGGTCGGCGAAGTAGGGTGAGTTTTCGACAATCTCGCCCACTTTGCTGAACGTCTCGCGATCGCGAACGCGCAGCCAAATGAGGTTGAGCCGTTTGTTGTCGAGCGGGTGTTTCTGGCCAGTAGTGCGCGCGTATTTATCCAGTTCATCGTTGAAATAAGCGTCACTCATGATGGCGCTTTGGTCGTAGCGGCCGGCGGGCAACTCGCCGACAATCTCCAATTCCAGGTTGATGCCCTTGTAATTAAGGCTGGTGACCTTGATGCGTTCGCCCACTTTCTTGTTGATCATCGCCAGGCGTTCCGGACCCAAGAGAACTCCCGTGCGCGTGTCCCCGAGCTTCTTGACTAGGGCTGGATCGAGCGTGTCTAGATCGTCCATCATCGAGCGAATGTGCTTGGGGTTCATCACGAACATAAAAAGCAGATTCTCTCGAGTGAACTTGGTCGGGTCGAGCGTGCCGCCGTAAAAGGACCAGGTCATGAAGTCGTTGGGACCGATCATGCCCTTCAATTCCGGCAAGAACTTAGGCGATTCCGGATTAAGGTAATCCGCATGTGTTGGCGGCATTTGGCTTGGAATCTGCCAGCGTTCGGTGACCACCAATTTGAAGTCCTTAGACTTTTCCGTCGTCACCATGTCGAGGGTATAGATGACGGTCCAGATCATCGTCACCATGGCGACGAGAACCATGGTCGCCAGGCAGGTGATTGTGGTGCGGCCTAGGTTGCGGCGCAAGTTTTTGATGACCAACAGGAGCATGCGTGGACTGGTAACCGCAAAGACCAGCCCCGCGACCACGACGGCAAGAGAGATGACGACGCAAAGGAGTGTGACGGGATTGGCCAAGAGTTCGTCGATCATTGCACCCTCACAGTTCGTTCACCACAGAGGCACTGTGTCTTTGTGATTCATGACTTTACGTTCCTTGCTGCTTGATGCCCGTTTCCTGCATGCCGGCCGCTGCGCCAACGGGCGCAGGACGGATCGCAGTGGATGTATCGCCTTCGACGAGGCGGCCTTTGTCCAAATGCACGATGCGCTGAGCCCGTTCAGCGGCGCGCGGGTCGTGCGTGACCAACAGAATCGTTTTGCGCAAGCTCTTTTGCAATTCGCACAGAAGATTCAGAATCTCCTCGGCGGAGTGTGCGTCCAGGTCGCCGGTCGGCTCGTCGGCGACGATCAGCGTCGGGTCGGTGACGACAGCGCGGGCGATGCCGACGCGCTGTTGCTGCCCGCCGGATAGCTGGCCCGGACGATGGTGCATGCGATTGGTCAAACTGACCAGGTCGAGCGCGGTCAGCACTTGCTTCTGACGCTCGGCGGACGACAGCGGCAACAACAGGAGCGGCAACTCCACGTTTTCATAGGCCGTCAGCACCGGCAACAGATGATAGAACTGGAAGATGAAGCCGATGTTGCGCGTCCGCCAGGAAGCCAGATCCGCCTCGGACATCTTGGAAATGAGCTGATCGCGAATCCAAACCTCGCCCGCGCTGGGCCGGTCCAGACCGGCGATCAAATTGAGCAGCGTGGTCTTGCCCGATCCGCTAGGCCCCATGAGCCCGAGGAATTCGCCTTCGGGAACTTCCAGGCTCAGGTTCTTCAGCACATCGATCTTCTCTTCGCCGCGCGTGAAATACTTATGAATGCCCCTGACTCGAACTATCGGTTGACCCGTCATTAATCCTCCCTCGATACAACGCAAAAGAAGAAGATTAGGATTACGATTAAGATTAGGATTACGATTAAGATTAGGATTACGATTAAGATTAGGATTAGGATTAGGAATAGGATTAAGACGAAGATCAAGATTAAGAGCAGGACAGCCTCGCCACGTTCATAATCCTAATCTTGATCTCCATCCTAATCGTATTCCTAATCGTAATCTCGATCCTGATCTTAATCTTCTTCGTGACTCATCGCTTCTTGTTGTAGAACACTACCACTGCGCCCATTTCCGGGCGTAAGTACATCCCCGCTTCCTCTTGCGGAATCACAATCTTGACGCGCACCGGCACTGCGCCTTTGCCGCGGTCGGCCATCGGCATGATGCGCGATACGAAGCCGTCGTAGCTCTGTTCTTCAAACGCTTCGGCCTTCACCTTGCACATTTGTCCTTTGAAGATCTTCGATATGTCGCGCTCGGCGATGGCCAGGTCCACTTCCAAATCGGCGAGGTCGGCCAATTCGCACAGGCTGGCGGCCAAGCCGTTGGAAAAGGCCGCCGGGTTCACCTGGTTGCCTTCTTCGGCTTTCTTGCTGAGGATCGTGCCGGTGATCGGCGCTTTGACAATGCACTGGTCGAGCTTCCATTTGGCTTTTTCCATTTCGGCATGGGCCTGATCCATCTCGGCTTTGGCGGCGCCGATACGCTCGTCGCGCGGGCCTTTGCCGGGTTGCAAGAGTTGCAATGTCAGCGCCAGCCTTTTCACCCGGAATCCCATCGACTTGAAGGCGCTTTCGGCTTCCTCATATTCTTTCGCGGCCAACGCGTTGGCAGTGCGTAAGGCCTGGCTGCGCTTCCATTCCTGCTCCAGCTGAGTGTGCTGAGTCTTGGTGTCGTCCAACTCGGCTTTGACCTGCTGGATTTCGTCTTCGCGGTATTTCCACAACTCCTGCCAGCGGTGCTTGGCGGCCTCGGCCTGCGCCAAGGTGCGATTATAGTCTTCGCGAAATTCCTTGTCTTCGATCTTGGCGAGGATGAAGTCTTTTGTCACGCGGTCGCCCTCTTGGAATTTCAGCTCGATGACGCGGCCGCCGACTTGCGGGCTGACGAGGATTTGATGAACGGGGACGATATATCCTTTGGACTGCATGACGAGGTCGCCGGACGCCGGCGCAGAGCCTGGCTTGCTCGTGGATGATTTTGTTTGCGTTTGGGCTTGGGGCTGCTTGCCGTCGTCGCCCACGTTGCCCACAGTTTCGTTGACCTGAGCCTGGTCGTTGGCTTTCCAGGCGAAGTAACCGGTGCTGGCGGCGAGGACGACGCACAAGATCCAGGGCACGAAGGCCAGACCCAGGCCGCGCTGCGGCCGATCCGGCAAGCGCAGCGATTGCACTCGTTCCGTGAGCGTTGAGCGGTTCCCTCCCGGGGCCTTGTGTTCGCTATTCGCGGATTCGTTCATGTTTCACCCCACGAGAGACAGTGCGACCGTTGGGGCGGTTCGCTTTCACGTTATTCGAAGATAGGCGGCCGTCCTTTTTCGAGTCCTTTCTCACGACCTCTCCCTCCAGGGCGCGGGGCGATGAGTTGTCCGAGCCGCGACCGTGAGGGAGCGGGGCGTTCGCGGAGGAATTGTCCGGCCACAAGTAAGTTTGCAACATGTCGAGGCAGAGGCGGGCGGTGTCCTCGGCGTCGAATGCCTCCGGATCAACGAGGGTTTGCATCGCCATTCCGTGAAAGATCGCCTGCACCAGTGTGGCGACGGCGCGCGGCGAAACCTTGCGCGCCGGCGGGTCCTTGGCTAGATCGTGCGACAAGTGACGCGAGCCGTGGCTGCGCCATTCCTCATAGAGCTGAGCGAGACGGCGGCGGAAATCGGCGCGATGGCCGATCTGCGACAGAAAGGTGTATTGCAGCGCCCCGAATTCCGGATGGGCGGGCGGCTTCTGCATCACCAGGTCCAGAATCTTCGCCACCATGTCGATCCAGCGAATCTGATCGAAGGGAAAGGCGTCGTTGCGCCATTCCAAATCGCATTGCCGCTGACACATCATCTCGACCGTGCGATCGAAGACCGCTAAGAGGATGTCTTCCTTGGCTTTGAAGTAATAGGTGAGTTGGCCGCGGCTCATGCCGACTTTTTTCTCGATTTCCGACAGAGACAAGCTCGGCAGCCCCTTCTCGGCGATGACGGCCACCGCGGCGTCCACGATTTGCTCGCGGCGGATCGTGCCGATGCTGATGCGGTTGGGGTTCATGGAATCTCGATTAGACCGTTCGGTACATTATTAGACCGATTGGACTAATGGATTCAAGGGGAATCTTGAAATTCTTCTCTCGTTTACGTTTCGCGCTCGCTGCATGCCTTGCATCGGCTGGGCGTACCGCGGCCGGGCGCGGAGCGAGCGCGAAACGTAAACGAACGCGCGAAACGTAAACCGGCGCGCGAATCGTAAACAGGAATGCTTGCGTTTCGACGCTGTTGCCATTAAGGTTGATTCCAACGGATGTTGTCTGCACTTCCTTGGGATGAACACCATGCGCCGCACTGCCGCCGTTTTTCTCGGACTATGTTTCGCGCTCGTTGTCCAAGCCGGCGGCACGCTCCAAGAAGGCCGGCAAGCGCTCTTGCGCGGCAATTATGGCGAAGCCAAGGAAATCTTTGAAGCCTTGCTCAAAGAAGGCAAAACGCGGGCGGCGGCTGCAATCGGATTGAGCAAAGCGCAAGAGGCGGTGGGTGCATACGAGCAAGCGGAAAAAGTCGTCGCCGACGCTCTCAAAGACCTGCCGCGCAGCGCCGATTTACACGCACGGCTGGCGGAGCTGCATTACCTGCGCGGCGTCTGGGATAAAGCCGAGTCGGCGGCACAAAAAGCGCTCGACCTGAACGAAGAGCATTTCGCCGCCCGCTGGGTCCTGGGTCAGGTGCTGCGCGATCGCGGCAACCTCGACAAGGCCGACGAGGAATTTCGCTGGTTCATCCGCACGTTTACGCGGCGCGAGAACGAGGACCGGCCGATCACCGATCCCGACGAGCTCTTGATCGTGGGTTTAGCCGGCTGCGAACGCGCCCGCTACCACAATCTTTCCGATCAATATGAGTTCATCCTGATCGACGTGTGGGGCGAGGCGGTCAAGAAAGACAAGCACTTTTGGCCGGCGGAGTTCGAGGCGGGCCGGCTCTATCAGGAGAAATACAACAGGGCGGCGGCGCATCGGGCGCTGGAGCGAGCGCTGGCGATCAACCCCCGCGCTGCCGAGGCGTTGGCCGCCAAAGGCGTGGCCGCCCTGCAGCGCTTCGAGACCAAGGACGCCGAACATTTCGCCGAGCAAGCGCTCAAGGTCAATCCGCGGCTGACCGAGGCGCTCCGGCTGCGGGCCGACATGCATCTTTTTGCCGGCGATGCGGCGGCGGCGCTCAAAGACCTGGCCGCTGCTCAGGCCGTCAACCCGCGCGAAGAAACCACGTTGGCGCGCGTGGCCTCCTGTTTCCTGCTCCAGAAAAAGCAAGCCGAATTTACCGCCCTCGTCCAAGAGGTGGAAAAGCACAACTCCAAGCCGGCGATCTTTTACACGGAGCTGGCGGACTCGTTGGAGAATCGCAAACACTTTCTCGACGCGGAGAAGTACTTCGTTCGCGCCATGGACCTGCAGCCCAAGCTCCCTTGGGCGCAGAATGGCCTGGGCCTGCTCTACATGCGACTAGGCGAAGAGGACAAAGCCCGCAAGGTGCTGGAAAACGCGTTCGAAATCGACAACTACAACGTTCAAGTCAGCAATACGCTTAAAGTTCTCGACCATCTGCAAAAATACGACACGCTCAAGACGGAACACTTCCTCTTGCGCTTTGACCCCAAGAACGACAAGATTCTGGCAAACTTCCTCGGCAAGTACCTTGAGGACATCTACGCCGAGCTGGCCGAGAAGTTCGACTATCGCCCCAAACGACCGATCCTAATCGAAGTGTTCAATAAGCATGAGATGTTTAGCGGCCGTGTTGTGGCGTTGCCGGACTTGCACACGATCGGGGCGTGCACGGGGCGCATGGTCGCCATGGTGTCGCCGCGCGACACCTCCAAAATCATCGGCAAGCCGTTTAACTGGAACCGGGTGATGCGCCACGAATTGGTGCACATCTTCAACCTGGAGCAAACCAAGTTCCAGATTCCGCATTGGTTCACGGAGGGACTGGCGGTGACCTTGGAAGGCACCTCCACACCGCAGCGCTGGAAGTACATCTTGGCGCAGAAAATGCAGGAGGACGATCTATTGAATCTGGACACAATCCTGCTCGGGTTCATTCGGCCGCGCACGCCGGACCAGTGGGATCAGGCGTATTTGCAAAGCCAGCTTTACGTGGAGTATTTGAGCAAGACGCACGGCGACAAGGCGGTGGGCCGGCTGCTGGCGGCATACGCGGACGGGCTGGACACGGATCAGGCGATTGAAAAAGTCTGTGAAGTCAAGAAGGCGGAATTTGAGAAGGGCTACCGCAAGTTTCTGCAAGAGCGGGTGGAGAAAGGGCCGAAAAAAGTCGCGCAGAAAGCGCTGAGCCTGAAGGCGCTGCAAGAGGCCCACGCGAAAAACCCCGAAGACGCCGACATTTGCGGCCAACTCGCCGACCGTTATTTTTCAACAGGGAACCGCAAGGACGCGAAAAAGCTGGCCGAGGAAGCGTTAAAGCTCAAGCGGCATCAACCGTTGGCGGCTTACGTGAAAGCCAGGCTGTTGAACGACTCGGGCGATAGCGATTTGGCCCTGGAGTTGTTGGAAGCCGCCGCCCGCGAGCCCGATTGCGACGACACCAAGCTGCTCAAGTTTCTCGGGAACATCCAATTCGAGAACAAGAAGTTCAGTCAGGCCGCGGAAACCTTAGAGCGTTGCCGCAAACTCGATCCGGACGATCCCTCGTGGTTGCGGCAGCTCGCCAAGATCTATGATCAGGCCGGCGAAACCCAGAAACTCGTCTCCATTCTCAAAGACGAGGCGGCGCTCGACCCGGACGACTTGTCGCTACGTAAGAAGCTTGTGCAAAACTTGAAGGGCAACCACGCGGAGGTGGAGAAATACGCCCGCCAAGGACTGGAAATCGACGTGCTCGATCCGGTCTGCCAAGAAGCCATTCTCGAGGCGCTCGAGGCGCAGAACAAGGAGAAGGAACTTCAGGAAATGAAAAAGCTCTTGGAAAAGTGATCCCGGCCGGCGTCAGGTGTTTAGGGTATGTCCGTTTACGTTTTGCAGCGTTTACGTTTCGCGTTCGCTTGGCCCTGCGAACGCGAAACGTAAACGGCGCGAAACGTAAACATTCAGGGGAGCATCAAGGTTGAACCTGAAGGAGTTCCAGCGGTTAATTCAAGCGACCTACGGCGCCAAGGACAGTCGCCGCGGCGTCGAAGGCACCTTCATGTGGTTCACCGAAGAAGTCGGCGAATTGGCCACCGCCCTGCGCAACGGCAGCCACGAGGAGCGCACGCACGAGTTCGCCGACGTCCTCGCCTGGCTGGCTACCTTGGCGAATGCGGTCGGCGTCGATCTCGACCAGGCCGTCCGTGAAAAGTATGGCGACGGCTGCCCCGGTTGCCATAAGATTCCATGTATCTGTAATCAGGCGGAGAAGCCGTAATGCGTCACCTCAAAACCACGTTGGTATCGCTAGGGCTTCTGGCCCTGGTTTCCCCGCTCGCCGCCCAGGAGAAGAAGCCGAAGTTCGTCGTCCAAATCGACAAGGTGCAGCTCGGCTTCCGCTCCTTCGACCCCAATGCGGTTACGGGCCAATTCAAGATCGGCATGTGGATGCCGGTTTATGTCGAAGTGACCGCCGGGCTCAAAGGCGTGAAGGCCGATCCGAACGATAAGCCTTACATCCAAATCGAGAGCATCGACAGCGAGGACGTGGGCACGATCTATCGGATACCAGTGACGGGCATGGACCCCGAGGAAACGCGCGTGTTCACAGGCTATACCAAGCCGGGCCACAGCATGCAGGTGGCGGAGCTCGTCAAGGTTTCGCTCTATTACGACGGCAGGACCTATTCGCCTCAAGGGAGACAAGTCGGTCAGCCGTTCTTCGAGCTCAACTCCGCGATGTATTTGACCCTGGGTTCGCGCGTGCCGGACCTGCGCAACGCCCTGGCGCGGATCAATCGCCAGTTCATCGGCGACAAAGGCGGGCCCATGGGCGGGCCCTTCGTGCCGGGTCAGCCGCCGGGGCAAGGGTTCGACCCGGAACTGGACCCAGGCGCCACCGGCCATCGCTACGCTTGCTTTGAGCTCGACCCGGTCAAGCTTCCCGATCACTGGATCGGCTATCAAAGCGTCGACCTGGTTTTTTTGAGCACGGACAAGAAGGAGTTTTTGTCCGCCCTGTTAAGGAAAGGCAATGAACCGCGGCTCAAAGCCCTGGCGCAGTGGGTGCGGCGCGGCGGCCGTCTCGTTATTCCCGTGCACTATCAAAACCAAGACCTGCTTGAATCCATACTGAAATCGCCCGTCTGGCAGCCGGCGGTGCCGGTGATACCACCCGCGCTTGCGGGAGACGTGAAAGCAACCGCGGTCAAGCGCTTGACGGACATCGAGAACTTCGCGGGGGGCGGCGGCTTGGGCAAGCAGTTTCCCGCTCCCGGCGCCGACCCAATCCCCATCGCCAAGCTCGATCCCGGCAACGTTGCGCCCGGTCTTTGGGAAATCCGCGCCAAAGTGAGCGAAGACGGCCGGCCACTCATCACGCGCATGCCCTATGGATTGGGCAACATCACTTTTCTGGCGTTCTCGCTGGACGGGCCCCCCTTCACGCAGTGGGACGGGCGCGCCGAGTTCCTGAAGGCGCTCATCAGCTTGACCGCGCCGCGCGTCTCTCCCGTCGCGGAACATATGGGTATGGGCGGCGGCGCCCGCTTTCGCGGCATGGGCGACGGCATGGGCACTAACGACATCACCTCCGAGCTGCATCGCACGCTCGACAACTTCGACGTCAATATCGTCCCCTTCGGCTATGTGGCGCTCTTCATTATCCTCTACATCCTGGTTGTCGGCCCGCTCGATTACTTCGTGCTGAAATACGTTTTTAAGAAGCTGGAGTGGACCTGGATCACTTTTCCGGCCGTGGTGCTCGCCGTCAGCGTGGCCGCCTATTTCACTGCCTACGCTCTTAAAGGCAACGACCTCAAGATAAACAAGGTGGACGTGATCGACATCGACATGCGCACCGAAGTGGACAACCAATATCAGCCCAAGCGCGCTTTCGCATACGGGCACACGTACTTCACGATTCTCAGCCCGCGCATTCAAAACTACACGGTGGGTATCGAGCCGAACCCGGTCTTTTGGGGGGCCAAGCCGGAGAAACCGCTGAGCGCCGATCAGGTGAGCTGGCTGGGCCGCCCGGAGTACGACGGCCCGGGCGCGATGGGCCGCTCCGGCACGCAAGGCTTCTTCCGCCGTCCGTATCGTTTCGCCGAGGACGCCAGCGGCATTGTCGGCGTGCCCATTCCGGTTTGGACGACGAAGTCGTTCAACGCGTCGTGGGAGACGACGCTTCCGAAGCTGCCGTTCCAGGTTGCGCTTCAGTATCCGACGCGGCAAGCCAAGTTCCGCGACCTGCAACTGACGGGAACGATTCAAAACAACCTGGGCGTGGACTTGGAAGACGTTTGGATTCTCTATGGCAAGCAATGGTATCCCATTGCCGGTGGCTTGCCCAAAGGCAAAGAGGCAGTCAAGCTTGAACTGGAGCCCAAGGGGCAACAGATGGACATGAGCGCCTGGGTATCGCGCGGCGACGGCCAAGAAGTCGGGCCGCGCGACGTCGGCTTCCAATCGGTGCAAGGACTCTACAACCCGACCGGACTCGTTAAGCAAGCGCTCTTCTACGAGAAATTCGACGTCGGCAATAGCACGCGCAATTTCGCCTTGAAGCCGCTCGACCAAAGCTGGCGCGTCAAGGAGGAGTTCGCCGACAAGCAAAAAAGCGGCGTTCGCGAGGCGATCTTGTACGCACGTGTTCGATTTGAGCGCGGACCGGCCGAGACCATAGCCGCCGGCCAGAGCATGCCGACGCACCTGTGGCTGGGCGGCCTCCCCTTGCCGGGAGAAACACGGCCGGCGTTGGCCGGCACGATGGCGCAAGACACCTACGTGCGCGTGATCTTGCCCGTGTCGCCGTCCGTAGAGAATTAGTTAGAAACCGCAGATTCACGCAGATGTACACAGATACTGAAACCAGTGTTCCGCCGCTCTCTGTCGTCTGCGTTCATCCGCGGTTGCTGATTTGCCACTTAAAGGATCGACTCATCCATGATCGAAACCCGCGACCTGACGAAAATGTACGGCGATCTGTACGCTTTGGATCGCCTGACGCTGCGGCTGGAAAAAGGCGACGTCTACGGCTTCATCGGCCCCAACGGCGCCGGCAAGACCACCACCATGCGCATCCTCGCCACTCTCTTAAACCCCACTTGGGGCGAGGCGACCGTGTGCGGCTATTCCATCTACAACGGCGCTAAAGACATTCGCCGCGT